>DATEUE010000095.1:0-4115 GCA_035283305.1 Vicinamibacteria bacterium
TGCTTCACCCGCACGTGGTGCTGTACGACGGCGTCCTGGTCGGCGAGGACTGCGAGCTGCACTCCGGCGTGCAGGTGCGCGAGCGCTGCCGGCTCGGCGACCGCGTGGTGGTGCAAAACGGCGCGGTGATCGGGGCCGACGGCTTCGGCTTCGCACGCGACGCGGAGGGGCGCTACCACAAGTTCCCCCAGGTCGGAATCGTGGTGGTCGAGGACGACGTCGAGATCGGCGCGCTCGCCGCGATCGACCGCGCGGCGCTCGGCGAGACCCGCATCGGCCGCGGCAGCAAGCTCGACAACCTGGTCCAGGTCGGCCACTCCGTCACGATCGGCGAGGACAGCGTGCTCGCCGGCCAGGTCGGCGTCGCCGGCAGCACGCGGATCGGGCGGCGCGTCACGCTCGCCGGCCAGGTCGGCGTGGCCGGCCACCTCGAGATCGGCGACGGGGTCGTGGCGACGGCCCAGACGGGGATCCCGAGCTCGGTCGAGCCGGGTGCCGTCGTCTCGGGCTATCCCGCGATCGAGAACCGCGCCTGGCTCAAGGCGAGCGCGGTGTTCGCCAAGCTGCCGGAGCTGCTGCGGCGGCTGCGCGAGCTCGAGCGCAAGGTCGAATCGCTGCTCGTCCGCTGATCGGTCGGCGCGCTACTTCCTCTGGGCCTGGAGCGGCGGCTCGTCCTTCGGCGAGTCGTAGCCGCGCCGGTGCCGCACGCGCAGCTCCTTTCGCTTGAGCTCGATCGTGATCCGCCGGAAGCGGCCGTCGCGCTTGGTGTTGTCCGAGGTGTAGCCGAGCACGTACTGGCTGCCCAGCTCGTCGAGGATCGTCTGGTAGATCGCCGCGAGCTCCCGCGAGGCAGTGGGCTGGAACACCTGGCCGCCCGTCGTCTCCGCGAGCCCGTGGAGAAACGAGCGGGCGCGCAGCGCGTCCGAGCTGTTCGGCCGCTGCTCGCCCGCGAAGGCGACGGGGTAGACCGTCACCTCGCTGGATCGCAACAGGCGCTGCACCTCCTGCGGCGGGACCTGGCTCGTGGTGTCGTCGCCGTCGGTGAAGATCACGAGCACCTTGCGCCCGGGGGTGTCGGTCACGCGCGAGAGATAGACGGCGATCGCGTCGCGCAGCGCCGTGTAACCCGAGCCCTGCGTCTCGAGGATGCGCGCGAAGATCCCCTGCTGGTTCTCGGAGTTGTAGCGCGAGATGCGGATGTCGCGGTCGAAGAACACCAGCAACAGGTCGCGCGCGCGCGGGATCGACTCGAGGAAGCGCGTCGCCGACTGCTGGCTCAGGCGCAGGTCTTTGCGCATGCTCTCGCTGGTGTCGAACAGCATGCCCAGATTGAGAGCCAGCTCGGCGCGCTCCTCCGGCGTCGCCGCCGGGGCGAACAGGCGCACGCGCTGGGGGCGTCCGTCTTCCAGGATCGTGAAGTCCTGTTCGCCGAGGCCGGACACGAGACCGCCGCGCCCGTCGCGAACCGTCACCGTCACGTTGACGAGGTCGAGGCCGACCGGGAACACCGGGGGTTTCTGGCCCGCGGCGGGAGCGGCCAGGAGCCCGAGGCCGGCGAGCGCGCCACCCACGAGCCGAGTCAACTTCGTCATCTGCCCGAGTCTAGCGCAGCACCTCGATCACGCGCACGGCCAGCTCCACTTTGTTGAACGGCGGCATGATGTAGACGCCCTGCGCCAGCTCGCGCGCGGCGAGCGTCGCCTCCTGTGCGATCTTCACGCCCTCGAGCTGCGCGCGCTCTCCCGAGCCCGCCTGGCGCATGCGCTCGCGGATGTCGTCGGGGATGCTCATGCCGGGCACCTCGTTGTGCAGGAACTCGGCGTTCTTGTGCGAGTACAGCGGCAGGATGCCGACGAGCAGCGGCACGTCCAGGTGCCGGATCAGCGAGAGGAAGCGCTCGAGCGTGCGCGGGTCGTAGACGGGCTGCGTCATGATGTACTCGGCGCCGGCCTTCACCTTCTCCTCGAGGCGCCGGACCTCCTTGTCGGTGTCGGGCTTGCTCGGGTCGGCGCCGCAGCCGACGTGGATCGCGAGCGCGGGACCCATCAGGTTGCCCGCGAGGTCGGCGCCGTGGTTGAGGTTGTCCATGATGCGGATCAGGCCGATCGAGTCCACGTCGTAGACCGCGGTCGCGTCCGGGTAGTCGCCCAGCTTGGGCGGGTCACCGGTGATCGCGAGCACGTTCCGCAGCCCCAGCGCGTGCGCACCCAGGAGGTCAGACTGGATCCCGAGCAGGTTCCGGTCCCGGCAGGTGTAGTGCAGGATCGTCTCGATCCCCACCTTCTCCTGCAGCAGCACGCACAGCGCCTGCGCACTCATGCGCGCCGAGGCGCGCGGGCCGTCGGCGACGTTGATCGCGTCGACCTCGTTCTCCTTGCAGAACTGCGCGCGCTCGATCAGCACGCCCGCCTCGGCGCCGCGCGGCGGGTCGAGCTCCACCGAAACCACGAACTTGCGCCGCAGGCTGTGCGCGAGCTTGGACTTCTCCTCGCGTGGGACCGGGGCGGGCGCCTCCTTGCGGCGGGGCGGCGTCAGCACCTTGGCTTCGACCTCGCGCCCCGGCTGGAACATCCGCGCCGAGCGCACGAGGTCGCGGATGTGGGCGGGGGTCGTACCGCAGCAGCCGCCGACGACGCTCGCGCCCGCCTCGAGGAAGCGACGCGCCCAGGTGGCCATGTACTCCGGCGTGCAGAGGTAGACGTAGCGGCCGTCGACGTAGGCGGGCGAGCCGGCGTTGGGCATCGCCGACAGCTTCGCGGAGCGCGCGACCGCGGCCATCCGCGAAAGCGTCTCGAGCATCGCCTGCGGACCCTGGCTGCAGTTGGCGCCGACGAGCGGCACGCCGAGCGCCTCGAGCTCGCGGACGACGTCCTCGGGAGAGTCGCCGTAGAGAGTGTGGCCCTCCTCGTTGAAGGTCAGGCTCACCGCGACGGGCACATCGCTCGTCAGCGAGCGGACCGCCTGGAGCGCCGCGCGCGCCTGGTCGAGCGACGGCATCGTCTCCAGCAGAAACAGGTCGACGCCGCCCTCGAGCAGCCCCTCGGCCTGCTCGCGGTAGGCCGCTTCGGCGTCCGCCGACGGGATGCTGCCGATCGGCTCGAGCGGCTTGCCGATCGGTCCGATGGCGCCGGCCACCAGGCCCTGCGTGCCCGCCGCCTCGCGGGCGAGGCGCGCGCCTTCCCGGTTGATCTTGCGGACCTGCGCCTCGAGACCGTGCGGCCCGAGCTTGAAGCGGTGGGCACCGAAGGTGTTTGTCTCTATAACTTCAGCTCCTGCTTCGAGATACTCGGCATGGACTTGGCGCACCAGGTTGGGGCTCGAGAGGTTCAGCTCGTCGAAGCAGCGGTTCACGAAGACGCCGCGGCCATAGAGCATCGTGCCCATCGCCCCGTCGAAGACGACGGTGCCCCGGCCGAGCCGCTCGAGGAATCGCATCAGGTGAGTGTAACTCACTGTCCCACGTGGCCTCCGGCGACCCCCACTGTGAGCGGGCTCATTGCGGACCGTGGACCTCAAGTGATACTTGAGGTAAAATGCCCGGCCCGCGACTTGCCGCATCCGTCGTCGCCGCGGTGAAGTGCAACGAGGAGGCCCGATGAAGCGCGTCGCCATGATGCTCGTCGCCACGGGGATCGCTGGAGCCGCGACGGCGCACAACGACCGTCCGGCGCCGAACGGGTGCTCCGCGATCGAGGTCACGGCCCCCGGAGTGAAAAAGCAGCCCCGTGACGGGCGCTTCTCGACGCTGAAGATACTCGACCTCGACTTCGAGACACGTCTCGAGCGGCCCGTCTACGGCGAGCACGTGCTCCGCTTCAAGGTGTTCACCCCCAGCGGCTTCCTTTACCAGGAGCTGAACGCCCCGTTCACCTGGCCCAAGCCCCGGCACGGCCGCAGGGGCGACACGAACGAAACGCAGGTCGAGCCGGTGGCCGTGAGCTACCCCAAAGGCCTGCCGGTCCAGGTGCTGGGCGACGTGGACGCCCGCGGGCGACAGCGTCGGGACACGCTGCGCGCGCGGCTGCCGGTCGCGGGCACCTCGATCACGATGAGCACGCTCTACGGACGCTGGACCGTCCAGGCGTTCCTGGACGACAAGACGCGCCCGTGCAGCC
>DATEUE010000096.1:0-5069 GCA_035283305.1 Vicinamibacteria bacterium
CACGCGACGATGGCATGCGTCACGGGCGGCAACCCGGACCTGCACGTGCGCCTGCCGGACCTGCGCGGCTTTGCGAAGGACGAGTGCATCATCCCGAAGCACTCACGCAACGTCTACGACGCGGCGGTGCGGGCGGTGGGAGTGCGCGTGGTCGAGGTCGCGACGGCCGAGGAGCTCGAGGCGGCCTTCGGCCCGCGCACCGCTCTCGTCTACATCCTCGCGGGTCCGAACGCGGACGCGGGGCCGCTCAGCACGAAGGCGCTTTGCGAGGCCGCGAAGAAGCGGGCCGTGCCGGTGCTGGTCGACGCGGCGGCCGAGATCCTGACCGTGCCCAACGTGCACCTGCAGCTCGGAGCCGATCTCGTCGGCTACAGCGGCGGCAAGTGCCTGCGCGGCCCGCAGGCCGCGGGGCTCCTGCTCGGGCGCAAGGACCTGGTGAAGGCCGCCTGGGTCGGCAGTGCGCCGCACCACGGCTTCGGCCGCGGCTTCAAGGTCGGCAAGGAAGAGGCGATCGGCATGCTGATGGCCGTCGAGATGTGGTTCCGGCGCGACCACGAGGCGGAGTGGAAGCAGTGGCAGTCCTGGATCGACCACATCGCCCGCCGCGTCTCCACGATCGAGGGCGTCACCACCAGCGTCACGCCGCCGGACGGGCTCTCGAACCGCATGCCCACGCTCCAGATCCGCTGGGACCGCGCTCGGCTCGACGTCACCGGTGAGGCTGTCGCCCGACTGCTGTTCGAGACGGCGCCCCGCGTGTCGCTGTTCCCCGCGCGCGGCACGCTGGCGGCGAACGAGACGGGGCTCGCGATCGGTCCCTACATGATGGCGCCGGGCGACGAGCAGGTCGTGGCGGAGCGCCTCCACGCCGTTCTCAAGAACCCGCCTCGGGCGGAAGCAAAGCCGCAAGCACCGCCGGCAGCCGACCTCACCGGCTCGTGGACGGTCCGCATCCAGTACGCGGCCTCCTCGTCCACCCACGCGCTTCACCTGCGCCAGCGCGGCAACGCGATCGACGGCATGCACCAGGGCGACTTCGTCACCCGCGAAGCGAAGGGCACAATCGACGGCGACCGGGTCCGGATCCGCAGCGAGTACCCCGAGTCGCACGGTGACGCGCTCGGCTTCACGTTCAGCGGCCAGCTCACCGGCGACGAGATGGGAGGAGAGCTCGACATGGGCGAGTACCTGAAGGCCACCTGGACGGCGAAGCGGCACGCCGAAAGCAGGGCCTGAGCCATGTGCCCGAGCCCCCTGGCGCTCGCCGCCTCGCTCCTGCTCGCCGCCTCGCTCCTGCTCGTCGCCGTGGTGACGAGCGCGGCCGCGACGGAGCCCCCCTACGATCTCCTGCTGCAGGGCGGTCATGTGATCGACCCGAAGAGCGGCACGAGCGCCGTTCGAGACGTCGCGATCGCGAGCGGGAAGATCGCAGCCGTGGAGGCCCGCATCGACCCGGCGCTCGCCTTCAAGGTGGTCGACGTGAAGGGCCTCTACGTCAGCCCCGGGCTCGTGGACATCCACGTCCACGTCTACGCCGGCACGGGCGAGAAGGGCTCCTACGCGGGCGACAACAGCCTGTATCCCGACGGCTTCACGCTGCGCTCTGGCGTGACGACGGTCGTCGACGCCGGCTGCGCCGGCTGGCGCAACTTCGCGGACTTCAAGGACCGCGTGATCGATCGCTCGCGCACGCGTGTGCTCGCCATGCTCAACATCGTCGGCAATGGCATGCGCGGCGGGAAATGGGAGCAGGACCTCGCGGACATGGAGGCGAAGCCCACGGCGGAGGTGGCGCTCCAGCACAAGGGCCTCGTCGTCGGCATCAAGACCGCGCACTACGAGGGAGCCGACTGGCTGCCGGTCGAGCGCGCGGTCGAGGCGGGAACGCTGGCCGGCGTGCCGGTGATGGTCGACTTCGGCGACAACCGGCCCGAGCGGCCGATCTCGGGGCTGCTGGGGCAGAAGCTGCGCGCGGGGGACATCTACACCCACTGTTACTCCGGCCTGCGCCTCGAGCTCGAGGAGTCGGGCAGGCTCAACCCCGCGATGGCGGAGGGCCGCAAGCGCGGCGTGCTCTTCGACGTCGGCCACGGCGGCGGCAGCTTCTCGTGGGGTGTCGCGGTGCCCGCGATCCACGAGCGCTTCCTGCCCGACACGATCTCGACCGACCTCCACATCGGCAGCATGAACACCGGCATGAAGGACCAGCTCAACGTAATGAGCAAGTTCCTGGCGCTCGGCCTGTCGCTCGAGGAAGTCATCGCGCGCTCGACCTGGAATCCCGCGCGGGCGATCCGGCGTGAGGATCTCGGGCAGCTGTCGGTCGGGGCGCCCGCGGACGTGACGGTCCTCAGCCTGCAGGCAGGCCGCTTTGGCCTCGTCGACTCCTTCGGCGGGAAGCTCACAGCCGAGAAAAAGCTCGTCTGCGAGATGACGCTTCGCGACGGCCGGGTGGTCTACGACCTGAACGGCCTCGCGCGGCCCGATTGGAAGACGCTGCCGAAAGGCTATCGGACGACCGGCGACCCGCGCTGGGACGCCTACAGGAGGTGAAGCGTGACGAACGCGAAGCGCAGGGCATTCCTGACCGGTGCGGCCGCGGTGACGGCCGCCACGGCTGCATTGCCCGCGGGGCGGGCGAGTGCCGACGACAAGGCGGTCAAGAAAGTGCACTGGACGGGCGGCAAGCGGCCCGAGCGGACGCCTCTCTTCAGCGGGGTCGTCTCGGCCGGCGGCCTGGTGTTCATCTCCGGCATCGGCGCGCACTTCGAGGGCGACATCAAGGCCCACACGAAGCACGTGATCGACGAGATCCAGAAGCGGCTCGAGTCCGTCGGCTCCTCGATGGAGAAGGTCGTGAAGGTCAACGTCTACCTGAACGACCTCAAGGACTACGCGGCAATGAACGAGGTCTTCCTCGGCCGCTTCGGTCCCGAGCCGCCGGTTCGGACCACGATCGCAGCCGCTGGCGGCATCCCCGGCAACTCCCTCGTCGAGATCGACTGCATCGCGACGCTCTAGTCGCGCGCGAGCACGGCCACCCGCTCCAGGGTCTCCCACCAGCGCGTGGTCGCGGTGACGCCGAGCGCGCGCTCCACCACGTGGCTCGGGAACACGAAGCCGCCCGTGCCCCGCTGCCACAGGCCGAGCGCGAAGCGGCCCTGGGCGCGCTCGAGACGCACCTGCCACGCCTTGCCGGCCGGGACGACCACCGGCAGCTTCGGCCGCAGCCGCGGCTGCTTGTCCATCACCGCGACCCACCCCCGCCGGCGCTTCGAGAAGCGGACCCCCGCGAACGGCTTGCTCTCGACGAGGGCCAGCACCTCGCTCGCCTTCACCATCGCGAGCGCCGGCTCGAACGGCAGCCGCGACAGGATCTCGCGGCGGATCTGCGCCGCAGCTGCCCTGCCGCGCACCACGAACGTGCCTGCGGCGCCGACGTTGATCACGTCGAGCTTCGCGAGCGACTTCACGAGCTCCGCCGGGCGGAAGACATTCTTCCCCCCGACGTTCGCCGCGCGCAGGAAGACGACGTGCCCCATGCCGACCGAATGATACGGTGCGCCACGGTCCGGCGCGCCCCACGCGACGGCTCAGACGAGCGGGGGAGCTGCAGCATTCGGTAACCGGGCACGGAGGAGCAGTCCGGACTCGAGCGGGAAAGTTGCCTCTTTTCACGTTTCTGGTATTCTGTTATTCATGGAACTCGTGAAACTCGGGAAGAGCGGCCAGGTCTCGATCCCGCGGGCGATCCTGAGGCGCCTGGGCATCGTGGGCGAGCAGACCCTGCTGGTCGACACCGCCGCCGACGGCTCGATCGTGCTGCGACAGGCCGGTGTCTACCCCCTGGAGATCTACGGCGAGGAGCGGCTGCGGGAGTTCGAGGCCGCGGACCGGCTGACCGCGGGCGAGAGCGCCCGGCTAAAGCGCAAGCTGAAGCCCCGGCGCTAGGGTCGCGTGCTCTTCTTCCTCGACGCCAACGTCCTCTTCACCGCAGCCCACAACCCGGCAGGCCGCTCGGCGGCGATCGTCGAGCTGGCCCGCGCGGGCGCGTGCCGCCTCGTCACCTCGCCGCACGCCCTCGAAGAGGCGAGACGGAACCTCCGGCTCAAGTACCCGCGCGCCGTGGACGCTCTCGAGAGGCTCGTCACGCTCGCCTCCGTCGAGCCAGAGGCTCCCTCGAAGGACATCGCGTGGGCGCTGGAGCAGGGACTGCCGCTGAAGGACGCCCCGATCCTCGCCGCCGCCGCACAGGCTCGCTGCGAGGTGCTGGTCACCGGCGACCGCGGGCACTTCGGCCATCTCTACGGCCGGCGGGTCCGGGGCGTCCTGGTGTTGCCTCCGGCCGATGCGCTGGCGCGCCTTCTCGGGTAGGCGAGTAATGGCACGTCCAGCGAAGGAGCGTCCATGACCCTGCTCTTCGCCCTGGCGCTCGCCGCCGCCGCGCCGGAGCCGACGCTCGTGATCACGAGCGCGCGTATGGCCGACGGTGCGTCCAGAAGTACGGGCCGCTCGACGTGAAGGGGCTCGCGCCGGGGACGCAGCTCCAAGACGCGCTGCTGATGTCGCTCTACGATCCCGGGGCCCAGATGGCGATGGCCAACACCGCCGAGGAGCTGGGCCGCCGCTACCGCATCTCGCGCGAGGAGGCGGACCGCTTCGCGCTCCGCTCGCAGACGAACACGAAGGCGGCGCGCGACGCCGGCGGCGTCGTCACCATGTGCATCGGCGGCGGCCAGGGAATCGCCTTCGTGCTCGAGGCCGCGTAGCCCGGCTCCTTTCTCCTGGCCTGTCGCCGCCGCGCCGGACCCGTCCTGACCCGCCCGCGGTAAAGACTTCCTCTCGCCCGGCCAGGGGCGACACAGCGTGCCGGGGCTCGATCGGGCGTGGCGACCGCTGCGGAAGCCCCCCGCCCCACGCCCGCTAGGGTGCGGGTCGACACGCGAACCGCCCTCGTATTACCTACGCTCGTGCGCATCGCGGGAGTCATCGCCGCACTCGTCTGTCTCCTGCTCGCGGACCTGGCGGTCTGCCAGCCGCTGCCGCTCGCCGCCCGGCCCGAGGACGTC
>DATEUE010000097.1:0-12279 GCA_035283305.1 Vicinamibacteria bacterium
CGACGCTCCACCGTGTCACGGATGAGACCTTTGGCGAGGAGAGCCCGGCCTGGGATCTCGACGGAGACTTCCTCTACTACCTCTCCGACCGCGACTTCGCGCCGCAGATCAGCGGCTTCGAGTGGAACTTCGCCACCAACCTGACGACCGGGATCTTCGCCGTGACGCTGCGGAAGGACGGCAAGAGCCCGTTCCCGCCGCAATCCGACGAGGTGACCTTCGACGACGAGAAGGCCGGGGGCCAGAAGAAGCCCGATGAGGAGAAGCCCGACGCCGACAAGGCGGGCGACGCGAAGGCCGACACGAAGGGCAAACCCGAGAAGAAGCAGACGCCCTTCCGGATCGACTGGGACGGCCTCGGCTCCCGCGTCACGCGCGCGCCGATCGACGGGGACAACTTCGACGGTCTCGCAGTCGGTAAGGGGCACCTCGTCTACAGCGTGAGCGGCGCGCCCTTCTATGGGCGCGACTCATACGCGAAGCCGGCGCTGAAGCTCTACTCGTTGAAGGACCGCAAGGCGACGACGCTCGTGGACGATGCGAGCTCCTGGGCGCTGTCGCGCGACGGGACGAAAGTGCTCGTCCGGCAGGGTGAGAGCCTCAACCTCTACGACGTCAAGCCCGAGACCAAGGACAAGAAGACCGTCTCGACCAAGGGGCTGATGCTGGACCGCGTGCCCGCCGACGAGTGGCGCCAGTTCTTCGACGAAGCCTGGCGCCGTTACCGCGACTTCTTCTACGTAGAGAACATGCACGGCTACGACTGGAAGGCCATCGGCGAGCGCTACCGGGCGCTCTTGCCGCACGTCGCCCACCGCGCCGACCTCAACTACGTGCTCGGCGAGATGGTGGCCGAGCTCAACATAGGGCACACCTACATCCAGGGCGGCGACTACGAGATTCCGGCGCGCCCGAAGGTCGCGCTGCCGGGCGCGCGCTTCGAGCTCGACGCCGCCTCGGGACGCTTCCGCATCGCGCGGATCTTCCCTGGCCACAACCAGGAGAACCTCTACCGCGCGCCCTTGACCGAGGTGGGCGTCGACGCCCGCGTCGGCGACTACGTGCTCGAGATCGACGGCGTGGAGCTGCGGGGCAACGACGATCCCTACCGGCTGCTGCGCCACAAGACCGACCCGGTCACGCTCACGCTCAACGCGAAGCCGGCGCTCGAGGGCTCGCGCAAGACGAGCTACCGACCCATCACCAGCGAGGAGCCGCTGCTCTACCTGGAGTGGACGGCCGCCACCCGCGAGAAGGTCGCGAAGCTGACGAACGGCCGCGCCGGCTACCTGCACATCCCCGACATGGGAGCGCCGGGGATCTACGAGTTCGTCAAGTGGTTCTACCCGCAGCTGCGCAAGGAGGGGCTGGTGGTCGACGTGCGCTCCAACGGCGGCGGCAACGTCTCGCAGTGGATCATCGAGCGGCTCGACTCGAAGCTGCTCGGCACCCGCTTCGGTCGTCGCAGCGAGTACCCGGGCACCTATCCCGGAACGGTGTTCCACGGCCACAAGGTGGCGCTGCTCAACGAGACCTCGGCCTCGGACGGTGACATCTTCCCGCACATGTTCAGGAAGGCCGGGCTCGGGCCGCTCGTCGGCAAGCGTAGCTGGGGCGGCGTCGTGGGCATCAGCGGCCTCGGGCCGATGATCGACGGCGGACAGGTCACGGTACCTCTCAGCGGCACGAACGACGTCGACGGCCGCTGGGTGATCGAGGGTCACGGCGTCGACCCCGACATCGTGGTGGAGAACGACCCCCAGTCGGTGATCGCAGGCAAGGACCCCCAGCTCGAGCGCGGGGTCGCGGAGCTCCTCAAGAAGATGGACGCCGAGCCGATGCGGCTTCCGAAGAAGCCGGCCGACCCGGTCAAGACGAAGTAACCGGCGAGGCTCTGGGGGTGAGCGGGGCGCCCGGCATCGCGTTGATGCGAGGCGTCCCGTCCACGCTCGCCCGCTGCGAGCTGAGCTTCCGCGAGCGCGAGCCGATCGACCTCGCCCGCGCGGTCGCGCAGCACGCCGAGTACGCGGCGCTGCTGCGCTCGCTGGGGCTCGAGGTCGTCGAGCTTCCAGCCGATCCCGCGTTTCCCGACTGCTGCTTCGTCGAGGACGTGGCTGTCGTGCTCGACGAGCTGGCGCTCCTGACACGACCGGGCGCGGCGTCGCGCCGCGGCGAGGTCGCCGCGATCGAGGCAGCCCTCGCCCGCTACCGTCCGATCGAGACCACACCCTCTCCAGCGACGCTCGAAGGCGGCGACGTGCTGCGGGTCGGCCACACCGTCTTCGTCGGGCACTCGGCCCGCACCAACGAGGCGGGCATCGCGCGGCTCGCGGCCGTGGCCGAGCCGCTGGGCTACCGCGTGGTGCCGGTGGCCGTGACGGGCTGCCTGCACCTCAAGAGCGCGGCCACGGCTCTCGACCAGGAGCGCGTGCTGCTCAACCGCGCGTGGCTCGACTCGGCGCCCTTCCGGGGCCTGGAGCTCGTGGACGTCGCACCCGGCGAGCCCGGCGCGGCCAACGTGCTTCGCGTCGCGGGCCTGGTGATCGCCCATCCGGGCTTCCCGAGGACCCTCGAGCGCATCGCGGCGCTCGGCTACGCGGTGCGCCCGCTCGACGTCTCCGAGTTCCTGAAGGCGGAAGCCGCCCTCACCTGCAAGAGCCTGCTTTTCGCCGCGTAGCAGCTAGGGCAGCAGTGCGCCCGCGTCGATCCGCCCGATCCCGCTCTCGTAGACGAGCTTGTTGAGCGCCGGAACGTCCGTCTGCTGCAGGGCTTTGATCGCCGCGGCGACGTCGTCCACCGCGCGAGACGTGCGCTCGATCACCATCTTCTGCTGCGGCGTCGGAGCGCCCGTGAACGCGGCGAGGCCGAAGCCCAGGAAGCGGGCCCGCGGCAGCAGCGGCTCCGGGTCCGCGGCGAGCGGCGCGCCGGCGAAGCCCATCGGCGCGTCCGAGCTCAGCGTTCGGGCGAGCGGCGCCGCCTTGTCGAGCAGCCCCTGGAGGGCCTTCGTGACGGCCTCGGGTGTGTCCTTCTTCTTGTCGAGGGACGCCTTCAGCTCCTCGAGCTGCTTCTTGATCGACTTGACCGCCTTGTCGGCCGCGTCCGCCTTCGCCCAGATCCGGCCGGCTTCCAGCTGCGCCTCGTACCACTCCCGCCGCACAGAGTCGCTCACGGTGATCCGGGGATCGTCCTCGACGACGACCGTGCCGGTGGCCTGCTTGCCTGCGGCGGCGAGCTTGACCGTGTAGCTGCCCGGCAGGACGAGCGGCCCACGCGGCGGTCCTCCGAAGCCGCGCGGGGCGCCCTCCTCCGGCTTCACGGGCGGCTCACGGCGCAGGTCCCAGCTCGCCCGGTTCAACCCGATCGCCGGCTTCGGCCCCTTGATCTCGCGCACCAGCGCACCCGACGCGTCCGTCACCGTGATCTTGACCTCGTCCTTCTCGCCGGGCCTGGCACCGAGCCAGTAGGTCAGCAGCGCGCCCTCGGGCGGGTTGGGCGCGAGAAACAGCTTGTGACCGGTGTTGCCCTTGTGGTCGTAGAGTCGCCACTCGGTCGCAACGGGGACCGGAAACAGGTGCAGCTCCTGGCCACGCGCCGACGGCAGCGAGGCGAGCGGCGTCGCGTCGTCGAGGATCCACACGCCGCGGCCGTGGGTGCCGAGCACGAGGTCGCCCTCACGCGGGTGGATCTGGATGTCGTCGACGGGCACGCTGGGCAGGTTCTTGCCGCGCAGCGCCGTCCACGAGCCGCCGCGGTCCCAGCTGACCCAAAGACCGCGCTCCGTGCCGGCAAACAGGACGTCCGCGCTCTTCGGGTGCTCGCGCACGACGCTGAGCGTCCCGCCCGACGGCAGGTTGGAGGAGACGCTCTTCCACGTCTGCCCGTAGTCCGCGGTGATGAAGAGGTAGGCGCCGAAGTCGTTCGAGCGGTGGCCGTCGAACGTGACGTACGCCGCCCCCTCGCCGCCGAGGCTTGCCTCCACGCGGCTCACGTAGGTGCCCTTCGGCACGCCGGGGACGCGGGCGGCGACGTTCGTCCACGTCGCTCCGCCGTCGCGCGAGACCTGCAGGTTGCCGTCGTCGGTGCCCGCCCACAGCACGCCGGCGCGCAGCGGCGACTCGGCGAGCGTCGTGATCGTCCCGAAGTGGACGACGCCGTCGTTGCGCGACAGCAGCTCCTTGGCCGGCTTGCCGAAGATCGGCATCGCGTCCCGCCTCACGTTGTCGCTGCTCGTGAGGTCGGGCGAGACGAGGGTCCAGCTGTCGCCGCGGTCGCGCGAGCCGAACAGCTTGTTGCCGCCGTAGTAGATCGTCTTCGGGTCGTGGGGCGAGACCAGGATCGGCGAGTTCCAGTTGAAGCGGTACTTCTCGCCCGCGGGGGGCTCGGGGCGGATCACCCGGCGCTGGCCGGTCGAGCGGTGCAGGCGCTGGACGCGGCCGTCCTGGCTCTCGACGTAGACGACGTCGGGATCGGTCGGGTCCGGCACCGTGTAGAAGCCGTCGCCGCCGCCGACGCGGACCCATTCGTCGTTCGAGATCCCCTGCCGGTAGAGCGTGCGCGAGGGCGCCGACCAGCTGCCGTTGTCCTGCAGCCCGCCGTAGACGTGGTACGGGCGCTGGTTGTCGACCGCCACCTCGTAGAGCTGCGCGAGGGGGAAGCTGTTGGCGAAATCCCAGCTGCGGCCGCGGTCGTAGCTCAAGTGGATGCCGCCGTCGCTGCCCACGATCATGTGGTCCGAGTCGGCCGGGTTGATCCACATCGCGTGGTAGTCGCCGTGGATCTTGTCGACCACGTCGGTCTTGAACGTCCGGCCGCCGTCCTCGGAGGTGTACATGGGCGCGCCCATCACCCAGACGCGCTGATCGTTGTTCGGATCGATGCGGAGCTTGCTGTAGTACGACGGGCGCGGGTTCGTCGCCGACATCTTGCTCCACGTCTCGCCGCGGTCCTCGGAGCGGTAGATGCCGCCTTCCTTCGCGTGCTCGAAGAGCGCGTAGACGATCCTCGGCTCTCGCAGGTAGACCGCGAGCCCGATGCGTCCGATCTCGCCTTCCGGCAACCCCTTCGTGAGCTTGGTCCAGCTCGCCCCGCCGTCGATCGTCTTCCAGAGGCCGCTGCCGGCCCCCCCGCCGTTGTAGCCGAACGGCGTCCGGCGGCGCTGGTACGAGGCCGCGTACAGCGTGTCCGGGCTCTGCGGGTCCATCGCCACGTCCACGAAGCCGGTGTCCTGGTCCACGAACTTCGTGTTGGTCCAGGTCCGGCCGCCGTCCGTCGTCTTGTAGAGCCCGCGCTCTTGGCTCGGGCCCCACAGGCGCCCGAGCGCCGCGACGTAGGCCACCTCCGCGCGGCTCGGGTGCACGAGCACCCGCCCGATGTGGTGCGTCTCGGCGAGGCCCATGTGCTGCCAGGTCTTGCCGCCGTCGAGTGTCCTGTAGACGCCGTTGCCCCAGGAGGAGGACTGGCGGTTGTTGGGCTCGCCGGTCCCGGCGTAGAGGATCTGCGGATCGGACGGCGCGATCGCGAGGTCGCCGATCGAGGACACGAGCTGGTCGTCGAAGATCGGCTCGAACGTGGTCCCGTTGTTCGTCGTCTTCAGGATCCCGCCCGAGGCGGTGCCGACGTAGAACGTCTTCGGGTCCGACTCGACCACGGCGAAGTCGTCGATGCGCCCGCCCATGATCGCGGGCCCGATGCTGCGGAACTCGAGACCCTTCAGGTGCTCTGCCGTCAGTGCCGCAGCCGGCGCGGCAGGCGCGGCCCCGGTGGGCTTCGACTGGGGCGATGCCGGAGAGCCGAGGCAGAGGAGAGCCAGGACCGGAACGATCGCGGGACGGCGGAAACGCAAGGACATCGGAGCTCCTCGTGGGCGGCGCCAGAAGGCGCGCGGCCGGGATCTTACCCCGGCGCCCGCAGCCGCCGGGAGTCCTCGCCGGGCCGGTCCGTCGGCCCGCTCGCTTCGGATATGCTTGGGGCTTCCCGGTCCCGCGCAAGGGCTTTCTAGAAGGAGATCCGCCCCAATGGCCAAAGTCACGCACAAGGGCAACCCGATCGACATCGCGGGCACGTTTCCGACCGTCGGCCAGACGGCACCGGCGTTCACGCTCGTCGGCAAGGACCTGGGCGACGTCTCGCTCAAGGACTTCGCGGGCAAGCGCAAGGTGCTCGACATCGTCGTGAGCCTCGACACCGGCATCTGTGCCGCGTCCGCGCGCAAGTTCAACGAGACCGCGGGCACGCTGCCCAACACGGTGGTGCTCGTGATCTCCGGCGACCTCCCGTTCGCCGCGGGCCGCTTCTGTACGGCCGAGGGCCTCGCGAACGTCGTTCCGCTCTCGACCTTCCGCGGGAGGCAGTTCCTGCGCGACTACGGCGTCGAGATCACGAGCGGCAAGCTCGTCGGCCTCGCGGCCCGCGCGGTCGTGGTGCTGGACGCGAACGACAAGGTGGTCTACACCGAGCTGGTTCCCGAGATCGCCCAGGACCCGAACTACGACGCGGCGCTCGCCGCGCTGAAGTAGGCGGCCTCGGCGGGGCCCGGCCCTTGCCTGCCGGCGAAGAGAAGCCCGGCGATCCGCCCCGAACGGCTGCCGCGAGCCGTCTCGCGGCGCGAGCGCTGACGCTCGTCGACGTCCTGATCGTCGCATACGCGGTCGTGGGGCTCGCCTACCTGCTCGCGGGCGGCATCGACCTCGGCGTCGTGAGCGTCCGCCGCTTCTCGAAGCCGTTCCTCGTGCTGCTGGCGCTCGTGGCCCTGCGTGCGGCCGTCCCGTGGCCGTCGTGGCTCAGCCGGAGAGTCCGGGACGCCGCCGCTCGGGCACGGGCGGCGCGCGACAGGCTGGAAACACGCAGGCCCTGGGTTCCGGCCGCATTCGACGCGTTCGTTGCGGTGTTGAGCGTGCACGTGCTGAGCAAGGGCACCGCGTTCCTCGCGAACCTGCTCTTCGGCCCAGCCCGCCCGCGTCCCTTCCCGATGCCGTTCGCCAGCGCGCGCTTCGCCGAGACGTTCGCGGCGTGGGACTCCGGCTGGTACTTCGACATCGCGCAGCGCGGCTACTACTGGAGCGAGGGCGGCCAGAGCAGCCTCGCGTTCTTCCCGCTCTACCCGCTGGCCATGCGTGCGCTGGCATGGCCGTTCGGCGGTGGGGACCGGGCGCTGTGGATCTCCGGCATCGCCCTCGCCTACGCCTGCCTCCTGCTCGGCCTCACGGTCCTGCATCGCCTGACCGAGACCCGCTTCGGCGGCCGCGAGGTGGCGCGGCGGACCGTGCTCTACGTGGCCGTGTTCCCGTTCGCCTACTTCTTCACGCAGGTCTACACGGAGTCGCTCTTCCTGCTGACGAGCGTCTCGGCCGTGGCCGCGGCGTTCGCGTCGCGCTGGGGCTGGGCCGGAGCCTTCGGTGCCCTCACGGCACTGACGCGCCCCAACGGGGTCCTGATCGCCGTGCCGCTCGGGCTCATCGCTCTCTCCGGGCGCCCGCGACCGGGTGAGCTCGCGCGCCGGGCCGCGGCGCTCTCGCTCGTGCCGCTGGGCTTCGCGGCGTTCTGTGCTTTCGCGTATCGGCTCTCGGGCGACCCGCTCGGCTGGCTGCGGGCGCAGGCCCAGTGGGGCTACAGCGTCGGCAACCAGCCGTGGGTGGAGTTGATGCGGCTCGTCGACGGCCTCGAGCGCAACGGCCTCTACGGCTACTTCTTCTCCGATCCGCTCGCCCCCTACTACTTCCTGCATGGGGTCGTCGCGATCGCTTTCGTCGCGCTCGCCCCGAGCGTATTCAGGGTGCTCGGGCTCGCACTCGGCGCGTACGTCGCCGTGAGCCTCTACGTGCCGCTCAGCGGCAATGCGCTCGAGGGCATCGGCCGCTACGCGGCGACGCTGTTCCCGGTCTTCATGCTGCTCGGGAGCATCGTCCGCTCGCGCCGCGTGCACGAGGCGCTGCTCGTGAGCGGCGCGCTCGTGCTGTCGCTCCTGAGCGCCCTCTTCGCCACCTGGCGTCCCGTTTACTGAGGGGACTCGGGAGTGCGGGTGCCGTGCGTGATCCTACGCATCGGCCCGCTCCGATAGCTCGCGACCGAACAACCGATTGGCGGGACGCCTGCCTCGGCGCCCAGAATCGGGCTCAGGATGCGCAGACCCTGGCTTCTCTCGTGGCTCGCGGGAATCCTGCCGCTACTGGCCGGCTGTGGCGGCTCCCCCACCGCGAGCGACGGGAGCATCGAGGCCGGCTGGGGGCCACGCGTGGTCCTCGCCGATCTGGCCGTGTTCGACTCACCCGTAGGGCCCAGCCTGGACGGTGACGGAGCCGGGAATGCGATCGCGGTCTGGGCTCCATCCACCCAGGACTACGCGCCTGTCCTCGCGCGCCGCTACTCCGCTCGCGAAGGCTGGATGCCCGTCGAGACGATCGCTGCCGGCGGCAGCGGCTCGGTCAACACCCCGACCGCCCGGATGAATGCGAGGGGGGACGTCGTCGCGATCTGGGACGGCTATGCCGGACTCGCGGCTTCGGCTGCGACCTCTCGTTCCTGGCAGAGCCCCGTGATCATCGGCCGCTCCGCCGCGCAGATGTGGAGCTGGGGGCTGGACGACGAGGGCCGCGCGCTCGTCGTCTGGCTTTCCGGCCGGAGCCTCCTCACGAGTCGCCTCGAGCCCGGCTCCGGCTGGCTGCCGCCGGCAACGCTCCCCGGAGCCGCAGGCCTCGCCTCGGGGTTGCAGACGCCCACGATCGCGGTGAGCGGGAGCGGGCACGCCATCGCCGCATGGTCGCGGGCGCTGAGCCCCGGCGTGAACGAGGAACTCTGGGCGAACGCGTTCGACCCGCGCCAGGGCTGGGCGGCGCCTCATCGGCTCGGTCCGCAGCAGGCCTCGTCGCGCGCTCTTCTTGCCACAGGGTTCATGAACTCCGAGGGCGACGGGCTGCTGTGCTGGTACGAGTCCGCGTTCGTCGGAGGAGTTGTCTACGCGAGCCGCTACGCCCGCGCGACCGGATTCGGACCCGCGGAGCCCTTGGGTCCTTCCGCCGGGAGCGCGATTGCGGCCGCGATCGAGCCCTCGCGCAACGTCCTCGTGATCTACCAGAGCGGACCCGGTCTGCGCCGGCAGCGGTACCTGGTCGGCCGTGGATGGCAGCCGCCCGAGCCCTTCGAAGACGTGGGCGGCTACGACGCCGTGCCGCTCGACGACCAGGGAAACGGCTTCGTCCTCTGGAATGAGCGGATCGGCTCCGACAGCGTGTCGATCCGGTCGCGCCGGCTGGCGAGCGGCCTGGCCGTGGGCGCCGTCGAAGAAGTCGCGCCGCCTTTCACGGGATACGCGTGGTTCCGGGGCGTGCCGATGGACGCGAGCGGCGGCATCCTGGCCGCCTGGTTCCAGCGGGTTTCGGCGCAGGGCGACGCGGGGCGTTACGCACTCGTCGCCAGCCGCTTCCGGGCGGATTGAGCGACAGGCCGCTCCCTCGGCAGCCCGTTGCCTACGGGTTCGGGCCGGCAGTGAGCGGGCGGCCCGTGGCCCGAAAGCCGTGCAGGCCGTCCGCGAGCACGCGTGCGTCGATGCCCTTGGCTTGCAGCGTGAGCACCGCCCGGGTGCTCGTGGCCTCGTTGGGTCAGCCGCAGTAGAGGATCGGCAGTCGTCCGAGCCTTCGGATCTCGGCGGCGCGCGCCTCGACCTCGAGCGCCTCGATGTGAAGCGCGCCGGGGACGTGCCCGGCCTCGTAGGCTTCCCGAGGCCGCACGTCGACGATCACGGCCTCACCGCGCTCGCTCCGCGCCAGCGCCTCGGCGGCCGCGATCGGCGCGGCACCCGGACCAGACCCGGCCGGCCACACGATGCAGCCCGCGGTTGCGAGCACGAGCAGGAGCGGGCCGCAGCGTTCAATCACCGGCGCATCGTAGCACCTCGAGGACCGCGGTCGCGGGCTGCGGTATGCTCGACGCCTCGGAGTCCCCATGCTCGACCTGCAGAAGATCCGCGAGCAGTTCCCGATCACGCGCCAGCGCTTTCAGGTGCTGGGCTCGTCGGAACCCAAGCCGCTCATCTACATGGACCACGGAGCGAGCACGCACCCGCCGACGCCGGTGCTCGAGACGTACAAGGACTTCCTCGAGTGCTCCTACGCCAACGTCCACCGCGGCCGGCACTACCTGTCCGAGATCGCGACCGACCGCTTCGAGCACGTGTCGCAGGACATCTACCGCTTCATCAAGGGCACGAGCGCCGGCAACTGCGTGATCCTGTGCGGCAACACCACGCAGGCCCTGGACCTGGCCGCCCACGTGATGGCGCACCGCGACGGCGTTACGCTCGTCTCGCTGATGGAGCACCACTCGAACGACCTGCCCCACCGCTCGCGCGGCAAGGTGGTTCACTCCGGCGTCCGGGACGACGGGACGCTCGACTACGACGACCTCGAGAGCAAGCTCGGGACGCACGACGTGAAGCTGGTGGCCGTTACCGGCGCCTCAAACGTGACGGGCTACCTGACCGACGTGCACCGCATCGCGCGCATGGCGCACGCGCACGGCGCCAGGATCCTGATCGACGGCGCGCAGGTCCTGGCGCACTCGTCCGTGGACGTGTTGCCCGACGACGACCCCGGCCACCTCGACTTCTTCGCCGGTGCCGGCCACAAGGCGTATGCCCCGTTCGGCTCTTCGTTCCTGTTCGGGCCGACCGAGCTCTTCGACGAAGCACCGCCTTACATACCCGCTGGCGGTACCGTGGTGTACGTCACGGAGGACGAGGCCTTCTACAAGAAGTCCCCCGACCGCCACGAGGGCGGCACACCCAACATCGCGGGGGCCGTGGCGCTCGCCGCGGCGCTGCGCTTCCTGGAGGATGCAGGGATGGACGCGGTGCGGGCCCACGAGCGCGCGCTCGTCGCGCAGGCGATGCAGGCGCTCGCCCGGATCGACGGGGTGCGGGTGCTCGGCGACCCCGTGCCGGAACACCGGATCGGCGCGCTCGCGCTGACGATCGAGGGAATCCCGCACGAGCTGGCCGCGAGCGTCCTCAACCGCGAGGCCGCGATCGCCGTCCGCAACGGCTGCTTCTGCGCCCACCCCTACCTGCACCGCCTGCTCGGGCTCACCGACACGGGTGAGCTGCGGCGGCGGCTGATGGCGGGCGAAGAGGTCGACCTGCCGGGCGCGGTGCGCCCGAGCTTCGGCATCTTCAACAACGAGGAGGAGGTCGAGGAGCTCGTCCGCATGATCCGGGTGATCCGCGACCGGGCCTGGAAAGGGGACTACGTCGACATCCCCGGCGCGGCCGCCTGCAAGGAGCTCTAGCCTCACCCGCTGCTTCACCGTGCGCCTCGAGCTGCCGACCCTGCGCGAGTCCGAGCTGCCCGGCGTCCGTGTGGCGTGGACCGCGCTCGACGACCCGCGCCGCGAGCCCGCCGAGCTCGCAGGCTGCCTCTCGTCGAGCGAGCGCGAGCGTGCCGGCCGCTTTCGTTTCGAGCCGGATCGCCGCCGCTTCGTGGTGGCGCACGCCATACTGAGGGGCCTGCTCGCCGAGTCGCTCGACTGCGACCCGGCAGGTGTCGAGATCGTGACCGACGCCTTCGGCAAGCCTCGGCTCGGTGCCGGGGCTAGAGAGCTCGCCTTCAACCTCTCCCACACCGGCGAGCGTGCCCTTTACGCCTTTTCGCCGGGGGTCGAGCTGGGCGTCGACGCCGAGGAGCTGAAGCCGCTCGCCGACATGTCGCGTCTCGCCCAGGATGTCTTCTCCGCGACCGAGCTCGCCGAATGGAAGGGGTTGCCCGAGGCCGAGCGGGTGGCCGGGTTCTTTGGCGGCTGGACGCGCAAGGAGGCGGTGCTGAAGGCCCTCGGGCGCGGCCTCGACTACCCGCTGCGGGCCTTCTCCGTCTCGCTCGCGCCCGGCAGCGCGGCGCGGCTGCTGCAAGCCCCCGTCGAGACCGGCTCCCCGTCGGAGTGGTCGCTCACCTCGTTCTCTCCCGAGCCCGGCTACGTGGCGGCGGTCGTGGCCCGGCGCCCGGGCGTGCGTTAGCGACCGGGCGCGCGGTTCAACGCCGGCGCTTGTCCCGAAGCTCGGGGAGAGTGGCCAGCAGGGGAACCGGGAGGATGTCCGCCAGGTCCTCGGGCCCCTTCACTCGGCGGTCGCGGTGCTCCGCCACGACGGCAGCGACGAGACCGGTCACGAGGCCGGCGAGGGCGCCCGCGAGTACGAACAGGACCGGGTGAGGAGACTCCGGCGCCTCTGGAGTGGCCGCCTCGCGCAGCAGCTCGAAGCGCGTGATCGGCCCGCGGCTCGGCCGAGGGGCCGCCTGG
>DATEUE010000098.1:0-14317 GCA_035283305.1 Vicinamibacteria bacterium
TCGTTGTCGCGGCACAGGCTGCGGTTCACCTGCTCGAGGATCACGCCCGGGTCGGCCGCTCGCTCCGCGGCCGCCTCGAACACCGTCTTCGTCCGCGCCATGAACAGGGCTGCCGCAATCCCCTTGCCCGACACGTCGTCCACCAGCACGAAGACGCGCGAGCCGTCGCGGAAGTGGTCGAACAGGTCGCCGCCGACCGCGCGCGCGGGCACCAGCGTCGCGCCCAGCTCGAAGCCCTCGCCGCTGCCGCCCGCGGTCGGCCGGGGCAGCATGTCAGACTGGATCCGGCGCGCGACCTTGAGCTCGCCCAGCAGGCGCTCCTTCGCGGCGGTCGTCTCGGCCAGGTTACGGATGTACTCCTTGAGCGACTCGCGCATGTGCTGGAAGCTCGCGGCGAGCGCCCCGACCTCGTCGCGCGACGCGACGCCCGGGAGCGGGGCGTCGAGGTCCCCGCCCGCGATGTCGCGCGCGCTGCGCGCGAAGGCCGTGAGCGGGCGCGTGATCCGGTGCGAGAGCACCACGACCACGAGCGCGAGCAGCGCGAGCCCGGCCCCCGCCAGCGAGGCCTGCAGCACGCGCAGCCGCCCGACCCCGGCGAGCAGCTCGGCGTCGGGGTAGAGCGCGGCGAGCGTCCACCCCGCGCGGCCGAGCGGGCGGTAGGTGAGTCGGAACGCGCCGCGCTCGAGCTCGATCGGGACGAAGCCGCGCTCGCCGCTCCGCATCCGGCGCACGATCGGCTCGAGCGCCGTGCGGCGGCCGGGAGCCGCCTGCTCGAGCACCGACGCGCTCGGCCTGACGCGCTCGCGGTCCTTCGAGACCGCGATCACGACGCCGCTTCGCGAGAGCACGAGCCCGAAGCCGTTCCGGCCGAGCTCGATCGTCTCGACGATGGCGTCGAGCCGGGCCAGCCGCACGTCTGCGGTGACGACGCCCTGCCACGCCCCGCGGGCTCCCCGGAAGGGGACCGAGTAGGTCACCATCGCCACCTCGCCCCCGCCTTCGTCGCTGTAGGGCTCGGTCCATCCGGGCTCGCCCCTGCGCAGGGGCGCCTCGAACCAGTCGCGCTCCCAGTAGCGGTACGCTTCGCTCGCGAGGTCGGCTGTCTCGAGCGTCGTCTCGCCCTCCGCCTTCCAGTGGTAGTAGAGCGCGCGGTGCTCGCCGCGCGGACCGGGCAGCCAGGCTATCGCGGCACCGTAGAGGTCGCGGTTGCCCTCGACGAAGGCACGCAGCAGCCGATCGGCGTCGGACCGCGTTGGGTTCAGCACCGAGAGCGCCTCGCCGAGGGCCAGCGTCCTTTCCTCGATCGAGTGCAGCAGGTCGTCGACGCGGTTCGCGGCCGCCTCGGTCTCGTTCACCGCCTCGCGCTCGGCGGCTTCGATCGCCAGCCGCCGCGCGAGCGCGTTGGAGACCGCCACCGTCGCCACGTAGACCGCGCCGGTGGAGACGAGCGTCCAGACGATCAGCCGGGTCGTGAGACTCTGGAATCCGCCCGGTCGGGTTGCGGGGCCCATGTTGCTTGCCTCGACGTTCCGTCGAGTATAGACGTGTACGGAGAATCTCCAATCGGCTGGATGCCTGGAATCCCGGAACCGCGGTGCGGGTCGCTGCGTTGACGCTTTCGGCGAACGCCACACAACAGGAGGTGTCGGTGGACTGGCTCTCTCGCGACCTGGGCACGGGCTTGCGGCTCCTGGCCCGAGACAAGGCCTACAGCCTGACCGCCGCGGCCACGCTGGCGCTGTGCCTGGGAGCCAACACGGCGCTGTTCTCGGTCGTGCATCACGTGCTGCTGCGTCCGCTGCCCGTGCCCGAGCCCGAGCGGATCCTGCTGATGAGCAACCAGTACCCGCGCGCCGGTGCCGGCGACAGCTCCAACTCGGGCGTCCCCGACTACTACGACCGGCTGCGCGACGTGACCGTCTTCCAGGAGCAGGCGCTTTTCAACTCCACGAACGTGAGCCTCGACCAGGACGGCAGGCCGACCCGCGTGCGCATCGTGAACGTGACCCCCTCGTACCTGCGGGTGATGCGCACGTCGCCCGCGCTCGGCCGCCCCTTCGCAGAGGAGGAAGGCGAGGTCGGCAACGAGAAGAAGGTCCTGCTGAGCGACGCCATGTGGCGCAGCCAGTTCGCGGCCGACCTCGGCGCGGTCGGTCGGGATCTGCGCATCGACGGCCAGCCCTACACGATCGTCGGCGTGATGCCGAGCGCGTTCGAGGCGCTGGCGCCCGACGTCAGCCTGTGGCGGCCGCTCGCCTTCACGCCCGAGGAGAGGAGCGACGAGCGGCGTCACAGCAACAACTACTGGAACGTGGGACGACTCAAGCCGGGCGCGACGCTCGAGCAGGCGCGGACGCAAGTCGACGCGCTGAACGCCGCCAACCTGGAGCGCTTCCCGCAGTACAAAGAGGTGTTGGTCAACGCCGGCTTCCGCACGACCGTGACCCGCCTTCCCGACCACCTGGTCCGGCACGTCAAGCCGATCCTGTACCTGCTCTGGGGCGGCGCCAGCTTCGTGCTGCTGATCGGGTGCATGAACGTCGCCAACCTGGCGCTCGTCCGCGCTCGGGCACGCGGCAAGGAGATGGCCACGCGCCTCGCGCTCGGCGCGCCGCCCTGGCAGCTCGCGCGGCAGCTCGTGGTGGAGGGTGTCGTGCTCACCGGCGCCGCAGCCGGCGCGGGCCTCCTGCTCGGCCGAGCGGCCCTGCGCGCCGCCTCGGCCTTCGACTTCCAGGACCTCCCGTACGGGACCGAGATCCGCCTCGACGCGGCCTCGGCGCTCTACGCGCTCGGCCTGTCGCTCGCGATCGGGATCGTGATGGGCCTGGTGCCGCTCGCGACGGCGCTCGGCACCAACCCGAGCGGCGTGCTGCGCCAGGAAGGCCGCAGCTCGACCGGAGGCGGTGGGGCGCGTACCCTGCGCCGCACGCTGGTCGTGGCTCAGGTGGCCTTCACCTTCGTGCTGCTGCTCGGCGCGGGCCTGCTATTGGCGAGCTTCTCCCGGGTGCTGCAGGTGGATCCGGGCTTCGTGGCCGATCGCGTGACCACAGCGTCCGTCTCGCTTCCCCGCTCCCGCTACAGCGACGACGACGCGCGCCGCCGCTTCACGGACGAGGCTCTGCGACGGGTGCGGGCGATCCCGGGCGTCGTGGCGGCAGGCGCCACCGATAGCATCCCCTTCGGCGGCTCCGACAACGACAGCGTGATCCTGGCCGAGGGCTACGTGATGAAGCCGGGCGAGTCGCTCATCTCGCCCTACAAGGTGGACGTCACGCCCGGCTACTTCGAGGCGATGGGCGTGAAGCTCGTCAAGGGACGCTTCTTCGAGGACAAGGACGCCGCGGGTGCCCTGCCCGTCGCCATGGTGGACCAGAAGCTCGCCGCGCGCTTCTGGCCCGACCAGGACCCGATCGGCCGGCGCTTGTACTTCCCTTCGGACCTCAACAACCTGATGGCCGTCACCGAGAAGACGGTGTTCCTGACCGTGGTCGGCGTCGTGGGCGACGTCCGGCTCCGCGACCTGACGGAGGGCGAGAGGGCCGTAGGCGCCTACTACTTCCCGATGGCGCAAGACACCTCGCGGCTCTTGACCTTCGCCGTCAAGACGCAGGAGCCAGGCGACGCGCTCCCCCCGGCGCTGCGCAGCGTCCTCGCCGGCCTCGACCGCGAGTTGCCGCTCTTCGACCTGCGCACGATGGACGAGCGCATGGAGCGGGCGCTCCTCAACCGTCGCGGGCCGGCGCAGCTCGCGCTCGGCTTCGGCGTGCTGGCGCTCGTGCTCTCGGCTGTCGGCCTCTACGGGGTCCTCGCCTATCTCGTCACCCAGCGGACCCGCGAGATCGGCATCCGCCTCGCCCTCGGCAGCAGCGCGCGCGCCGTCTTCGACCTGGTGCTGCGCGAGGGGCTGCTGCTGCTCGGCATCGGCTTCGCGGCGGGTTGCGTGGGCGCGCTGCTGCTGCGCGGCAGCCTCGAGAGCCAGCTCTTCGGTGTCCAGGCCGCCGACGTTCGCGTGATCGCGGGCGTCACGCTGCTGCTGGCGATCGTGGCGCTCGTCGCCTGCGCGCTGCCCGCGCGCCGCGCCACCCGCATCGACCCGCGCGTGGTGCTGGCCGAGTAGCCACGAGCGGCCTGGCCTGCGCCAGAATCAGAAGCCCCCCCGGAGACGGCCTGTTGCCGGCTCGTCGCCCCTGTCCACAACGAGCCCTCACCCGCGAGGTGATGTATTCGCTCGAAGGCGGGTTCTCGCCCAGGCCGAGGGTGT
This sequence comes from Vicinamibacteria bacterium, assembly GCA_035283305.1. Taxonomy (GTDB): domain Bacteria; phylum Acidobacteriota; class Vicinamibacteria; order Fen-336; family Fen-336; genus DATBSL01. Next base: position 4,262 of record DATEUE010000098.1, read on the forward strand.
GGAGCCACTCGTGGATCACGATCGCCTCCGCGTGCGCTTGACTCCGCTTCACCTGGCGCAGGAAGCGCGCGCCGCACACGAAGATGGCGCGATTGCCGGGCACGGTGACCGCGAGGTTGGAGGTGCCGCAGGCGGCCTCGGGCGCATCGTAGAAGAAGATGCGGGCCAGGTACTGGTCGGGAGCGAGGCCTTGCGCCTCGACCGCGGCGCGGAGCGGGCGGCCGGAGGCGTCGGTGAACTCGTCGAGCAGCTCCTGGCACCCCGTCCCCGCGAGCTGGCGCGAAGCACCGTGGATCGCTCGCGCGACAGCGAAGCGCTCGTCGCGACGTACGAATCCCGGTTTTCGCGGGGCGGGAGTGCTCTCTCTAGGGGAAATCCGGGCGCTACAATCCGGGGTCACGCGGCAGGTCGCTGGAATCCCGGCCATGCGGATCCGTTTCGGTGCCTTCGTTCTCGACCGTTCGGCCCGCCAGCTTCGGCGGAACGACGAGCCGCGTGGGCTCAAGCCCAAGGCCTTCGAGCTCTTGGAGCTACTCGTGGAGCGTCGGCGGCCGTCTCGAAGCAGCAGATCCGCGACCGGCTCTGGCCCGACACGTTCGTCTCGGACTCGACCCTCAGCTCGCTCGCGGCGCAGGTGCGGCGCGCGCTCGGCGGAGACGGACCCCCGCCGATCCGCACCGTGCACGGCTTCGGCTATGCCTTCGAGGCCGAAGGGCACGAGGAGCCGCCTCGCGGCGGCACGGGGCTCGTCGGAGCGCACCTCTTCTGGAACCGGCGCACGATCCCCCTTGTGGAAGGCGAGAACGTGATCGGCCGCGACCCGGATGTGACCGTGCAGATTGACGCGGCGGGCGTCTCGCGCCGCCACGCCCGGATCCTCGCCGAGCACGGCCGCTTCACGCTCGAGGACCTCGGAAGCAAGAACGGCACATACCTCGGCGAGGCGCGTCTCGAGCGGTGCGCGGAGTTGAAGGACGGCGACGAGCTCCGCCTTGGTCAGACCCTCGTCGTCTTCCGCATCCGCAACCAGGTCGCGCCGACCGCGACGGAGCCCTCGCGGCGCACCTGACCCCCCGCCTTCACTCCGCCGAGCTAGAATCCGGCTGAACAAGCCCGACCAGGACGCCAGCCATGCTCAAGCCGGGAGACAGGCTCGGGCGCTACGAGGTCGTCTCGCCCCTCGGCGCGGGCGGGATGGGCGAGGTTTATCGGGCCCGCGACAGCGAACTGCAGCGCGAGGTTGCGCTCAAGATCCTACCGGACGCGTTGGCCTCGGATCCCGACCGATTGCGGCGGTTCGAACGAGAGGCAAAGGTCACGGCCGCGCTTTCGCACCCGAACGTGCTCACGGTCTTCGACGTGGGTCACGAAGGCGAGCGCACGTATCTGGTGTTCGAGATGCTGGAAGGCTCGACGCTCGCCGAGGTCATGAAAGACGGCGCCACACGCAAGCGCGAAGCCCTCGACTACGCCGGCCAGGTGGCGCGTGGCCTGGCCGCGGCTCACGCGCGGGGCATCGTCCACCGCGACGTGAAGCCGGCGAACCTGTTCCTGACCACAACGAGCGTCGTCAAGATCCTCGACTTCGGTCTTGCGCGAATCGGGGCGGCGGTCGCGCAGCCGCCCGAGGAGACGACGGCGGAGGTGACGGAGCCGGGCGTGGCCCTGGGAACGGTCAGCTACATGTCGCCCGAGCAAGCGAAGGGACTCGCCGTCGACGGCCGGTCGGATCTGTTCTCGCTCGGCGTCGTACTGTACGAGGCCCTGTCGGGCCGCCATCCCTTCAGGCGCGCCAGCTCGGCGGAGACGGTCTCGGCGATCCTGCGCGACGAGCCGCCCGAGCTCGGAGTCCTCGAGGGCCAGGTGTCCGTAACCGTCGAGCGCCTCGTGCGTCGCTGCCTCGAAAAGCGGCCCGAGCACCGCTTCCAGACCGCGAACGAACTCGCTCTCGCCCTCGAGCTGGTCGCCGGGGGTGGGGGCTTGCGAACGCGCCCGCCGCCCGGGAATGTCGTCGAAGCCGGCCCCGCCGCGGCCATCCTTGCGCGGAAGCGGCGGCTGGTCCTTTCGGCAATCGCGGCCCTCCTGACGACAGTTGGACTGGTGGTCTACCTTTCGCGCTCTCTCCGGTCCGGGCTCCGAGAGCACGAGACCCTGCGTTTTTACAGTCCCGTTCAGGTGACAACCGCGGTGGGCGTGGAGGAGTTCCCACTCTGGTCTCCTGACGGGAAGATGCTGGCCTACCAGTCGAACCAGAGGGGAGATTGGGACATCTGGCTCGTGCAGGTGGGAAGCGGCGAGCCGCTCAATCGCACCGCCTCTTACGTCGGCGCCGATCAGTTCCCCAGCTTCTCGCCCGATGGCGGGCAGATTGCTTTCTGGTCCGAACGCGAGGGCGCGGGCTATTTTGTGATGCCCACGCTCGCCGGCGCCGCTCGCAAGGTGGCCACTGCCGGAGGGCTCGGGCCCGCTCACTGGTCGAGGGACAGCGCGCAGCTCACCTTCGTCGTCGTCGACGGAGCGGGGAGTGTCTTCTTCGAGACCGTGTCGCTCGGAACGGGTGAGACGCGGCGCGTTCGCGCGCCGGGTCGAGCGGAGGCCCGACTGCACGCCACCTGGTCTCCGGACGAGACCCTGGTGGCTTTCATGGATGCTCCAGCCATGAACAGCGACGCCCATTCCCTGATGCTCCTACGCCTCGCCGACCTCCGGCTCTTCCCGGTGACCGACGGGAAGAGCCGGATCTGGAGCGTGACCTGGTCGAGAAGCGCAGACACGCTCCTGTTCGTCTCGAATCAGGGCGGAGCCATGGACATCTGGCGGCAAGCGGTAACCTCATCCGGAGAGCCGAAAGGAGGGCCTGAGCGGGTCACCACCGGGCTCGGGGTTCGAAGCGCGGCGCTCTCGCCCGACGGGACCAAGCTCGCGTATTCCCAGGGGCGACGCATCGCCAACCTGTGGAAGGTGCCGATTCTCTCGAATCGCCGCGCGACATGGGCCGACGCGCAGCAGTTGACCTTCGATCAAGCGTACGTCGGCTTCGTCAGCGTGACACCGGATCGAAGGCATGTGCTCTTCAGCTCCGATCGACAGGGCAATCAGGAGCTGTGGATGATGCCGGTGCAAGGCGGTGAGATGCGACGGCTGACCATCGACGTCGCGGCGGACTGGAGCCCCGTCGCCTCACCCGACGGGAGGGACATCGCGTTCTACTCGAATCGCGCCGGCAACCGGGAAATCTGGGTGATGCCCCTGAGCGGTGGCCCGGCACGGCAGGTGACCCACGACGAGGGCGTCGACTCCCACCCCGATTGGTCACCTGACGGGCGCAACCTGGTCTTCAACTCCGGGCGGAGTGGCAACCGCGAGATCTGGATAGTGCCCGCGGCGGGCGGTGAAGCGCGCCGGATCACAGCGGATGGGGCAGGCGATCTGTTTCCCAAGTGGTCGCCGGACGGAAAGTGGATCGTCTTTCGCTCGACCCGAGGCGGCCCGGCTCGTCTTTGGCGCGTTCGCCCGGAAGGTGGGGAGCCGGAGCGGCTGACCGACGCGCTGGGAGGCTACCCGCGCTGGTCTCCGGACGGCACGCGGATCTATTTCCTCGACGGCCAGCTGTGGTCGGTGGCCGCGCCGGGGGGCCAGGTGCGGAGGATGAGCGACTTCGCCGGCCGGCCCGGGGCTCTGAACCACCTTTCCCTGGCGACGGACGGGAAAAGCCTCTTCTTCAGTTGGGACGACGACCTCGGCGACCTCTGGGTGATGGACGTCGCGCGGGGAGATTGAGCCAACAGACTCAGGTCGGTCGCGGTCTGGAAGCGGTTTGACAGCGCGCCGGGGCCGGGGATAGCGTCCGCGCGACTTCCCGGAGGTCCCTCGATGCTGCTGCACCGCCTACCCACGCTAGCCCTGGCCACCGTCTTCGCGCTCGCGTTCCGACCGAGTGCGGCAGCTGCGCAGTCTCCCGACACGCCGGAGCCGGGCTCGAGCGAGGCGATTGCCGCAGCCACCACCGAGCCGCGCTTCCTCACGCCGTGGGTCTCCTACGTGCCCGACAAGCCGGGCGTGCCCTCGCCCACGAAGCACCTGGGCCACATCATAGGCGCGCCGGGCGAGCTCTCGAGCACCACGAAGATCTACGCCTACTACCGCGCGCTCGCCGCCGCGACGCGGCGCGTGCGGGTCGAGGTGATCGGGACGTCGGAGGAAGGCCGCGAGATCCTGCTGGTGGCGGTAGGCGACGAGAAGGCGCTCGACGACGCCGAGGCCCACCGCAAGGCGATGGCCGACCTCGCCGACCCGCGGCGCACTCCGGAGGTGGCCGCCGAGCAGCGCATGGCGACCGTGAAGCCCTCCTACCTGCTCCACGGCGGGCTCCACTCCGGCGAAACCGGCCCGCCCGAGATGCTGATGGAGCTGGCGCACCGGCTCGCCGTCTCGGAGGCACCGCACATCCGCGAGATCCGCGACAGGCTGATCGTGCTGATCAACCCCGTCGCGGAGCCCGACGGGCGCGACCGCATGGTGGACTGGTTCTACCGCCACCTGAGGGGCAAGACCGATTTCGAGAACCTGCCGCCGCTGTCGCCGCCCTACTGGGGCCAGTACGTGCGCCACGACAACAACCGCGACGGCATCCAGAGAAAGCTCGCGCTAACGCGCGCCACACAGGACGCGTACCTGAAGTGGCTGCCGCTCGTGATGCACGACCTGCACGAGTCGGTGCCGCTGCTTTCGATCTGGACCGGCACCGGCCCCTACAACCCGAACCTCGACCCCAGCGTCTTCAGCGAGTGGCACACGATCGCCTTCCAGGAGGTCGCGACGCTCACCGCGATGGGCCTGCCGGGCGTCTGGACCTACGGCTTCGGCGAGGGCTTCGCGCAGGTCTACCAGGACTCGCCCGCGATCAACCACAACGGCATCAGCCGCGGCTACGAGACGTTCGGCAACGCCACCGCCGAGACCGTCGAGCGCGTGATCGACGGCGAGCGGAACCGCTACACGGGGCGGGCGGTGACCGAGGCCGACTGGTACCGGATGGTGCCGCCGCCGAAGAAGCTCAAGTGGTCGCTGCGCAACAACACCAACTACATGGAGACGGGCGTCCTCGCGGCGCTGCAGTTCGCGGCGCGCAACCGATCCGAGATGCTCCACAACTTCTACCGCCGCGGAGCGAACGCCGTGAAGAGGGGTGTGAGCGGGAAGCCGTACGCGATCGCGATCGTCGAGAAGCAGGACGATCGGCGGCGCCTCGCCCGCCTCGTCAACCTGCTGCGCGACCACGCCATCGAGGTGCACCGGGCGCAGGAGGCCTTCAAGGTGAAGGAGGGCGAGTACCCCGCCGGCACCTTCGTGGTGCGGATGGACCAGCCGTACCGCGGCTTCGCGCTCGACCTGCTGATGCCGCAGAAGTACCCGGCCGACAAGGCACCCTACGATGCCTACGACGACGTGGCGTGGGCGCTGCCGGTGTCGTTGGGCGTCGAGGTCGAGGCGATCGAGGACGAGGCGGTGCGCCAGCTGAAGCTCGCACCCGTGACGGAGCGGGTCGCGTACAGCAGCTCTTCGCCCGGCGAGGCCGCCTTCTACCTGGTGCGCGACGCCGGCCAGGAGGCCCTGCTCGCGGCGCGCGTGCGGCTCGCGGGCTTCAAGGTCGAGGCGGCGGAGAAGCCCTTCAGCGCGGGCGGCAAGGACTACCCGGCGGGGTCGTGGATCGTCACGGGACAGACCGGGCTGCGCTCGGCGATCGAGAACGTCGCGGCCGAGCTCGCGATCGACTTCGACGGCGCGACCGCTGCGCCCGACGTCCAGCGTCACCTCGTCGACCTGCCGCGCCTCGCGCTGCTGCAGACCTGGAGCGACACGCAGTCCGCGGGCTGGGTGCGCATGATCTTCGACGATCAGAAGATCCCGTACGCGCTGATCATGGACGAGGACGTGCGCAAGGGTGGCCTGCGCGAGCGCTTCGACCTGATCCTGTACCCCGACACCGGGCGCAGCCTGAAGGACATCGTGAACGGCATCGACCCGCGCCACGCGCCGCTCGCGTACACGAAGACGGCGCAGTTCCCGACGCACGGCACCCCGAGCGCGACCGCGGACATGACCGGCGGCCTCACCTGGTCCGGCGTCCAGAACCTCGAGGACTTCGTCCGCAAGGGCGGGGTGCTGGTGACGCTCGCCGGCGGGTCCACGCTCCCGCTCGACGGGGGGATCGCGCGGGACGTCCGCCGCGCGACCGTGCGCGGGCTCACGAACCCAGGGAGCGAGCTGCGTGTCCGCTTCCGGCGACCGGACCACCCGCTCGCCTACGGCTACCCCGAGACCACGTCGGTGTTCCGTGCCGGCGAGCCGGTGTACGCCGTGCGGCGCACGGACGAGGGCCGCATCGTCCTGCAGTGGGGGACGAAGATCCCGAAGGACGACGAGGAGGCGCCGGCCGACGAGAAGAAGGAGAAGGACAAGGAGCCTCCGCTCGTGGTGAGCGGAGGGATCAAGGGCGGCGACGAGCTCGTGGGCAAACCGGCGCTGCTCGACATCGAGGTCGGCAGCGGCCGCGTGATCGCGTTCGACTTCGACCCGATCCACCGCTACCAGACGGAGTCGGACTTCCGCCTGGTCTGGAACGCGATCCTCAACTGGAACGACCTGCCGAAGGCGCCGCCGCGCTAGGACGCCGCGCGCGGCGAGACGCGGCGCCGGGCGTGTAGCATCGCCTGGTGGCCGCGGCTGCTCTCGTGCGAAGGCTCCCGTCCAGCGTGGTCGCGGCGGCCTGGCTCGTCGCCGCCGCGCTGCTGCTGCCACAGGCGCTGCGTGTCGAGGAGCGCCTGCTGGTGCAGGCGAGGATCCTCGGCTCCGAGTCGGCAGCCGTGGAGGCAACTCTCGAGGAGCGTTTCGCCTCGCCCTTCGCCGTGACGGCGCTGCTCGTCGTCAGCGGCGTGGCCGGGCCCGATCGCCCCGAGGGCCGGGCCGTCCTGCGGGAGACCGTGGCCGCGCTGGGCCGGACGCCGGGCGTGCGGCAGACGCTCTCGTACCTCGACCACCCCGACCCCCTCTTCCTCGGGCAGGGCGGCGGGACGTTCGTGCTGGTGGGTCTCGATCCCGGCGCGGGCCGCGTCGACCGGCTGGTTCCGCCGCTCCGCGCGGTGACCCGGCAGCTCGAAAAGCGCCTGCGCGCGGCGGCACCGGGCCTCAGCCTTCGCCTCACCGGCGAGGGCCCGATCAACTACGACATCTGGCGCACGAGCGCCAACGACGTGAGGCGTGCCGAGCGCCGTACGCTGCCCGTCACGCTGGCACTGCTGCTGCTGGCCTTCGGAGCGTTCACCGCCGCACTCCTCCCCGTCGTGTCGGGCGCGCTTGCGGTGTTGCTGGCCCTGGGGCTCGTCGCACTCGTCGCCGACCACCTGCCACTGTCGATCCTGGCGCTGAACGTGACGTCGATGCTCGGCCTGGCCCTGGGCATCGACTACGCGCTGCTGAGCGTCAGCCGCTTCCGCGAGGCGCGCGCCGCGGGCCAGGACCCGCGCGCGGCCGCCGCGACCGCCGCGCGCCAGGCCGGCTCCACGATCGCGCTCTCCGGCGTCCCGGTGGCGGTCGGTTTCCTGGCGCTGCTGCTGGTGCCGCTGCACGAGCTGCGCTCCGCCGCGGTCGGCGGTCTGGTGGTCACCTTCGTCTCGGTCCTGCTGGCGGTCACGCTGCTGCCGGTGCTGCTCGGGTGGCTCGGGCCACGGATCGAGGCCGGACGGCTGTGGCGGCGCGACCCCGTGGCGCAGCACGGCCGCTACTCCAGGCTGGCCGCGTTCGTCGTGCGCCGCCCGTGGCTGGCCCTGGCGCTGGCCTTGCCGCCGCTCCTGCTCCTGGCGGCCGAGAGCCGGCGCCTGTCGCCCAGCGTCCCGCGCGGCAGCTGGCTGCCCGCCGAGACGCAGTCGGCCCTGGCCGAGCGCGATCTCGCGGCCATGGGCCGGCGGGGCGTGCTGCACACGCTGCGCGTCGTCGTGTGGCTGCCCGAGGACGTCCAGGCTCTCTCGAGGGAAGGCTGGGACGCGAGCCGTCGCCTGGCCGAGGCGATCGCCGCGGACACGCGTGTCGCCGCGGTGCGGTCCCTGCGCAGCCAGCTCGCCGAGCGCGCCAAGGGCGACACGACGGACGAGCTGGCCCTGGCGGCGCTCGCCCCGGCCTCGGCGAAACGGATCTTCCTGGCGGAGGAGAGCGACGCGTTCCTTCTCGAAGTCCTCCCGAGGGAACACCTCGACAGCCAGGGACAGATCGCCCTCGTGCGCGACCTGCGCCGCGCGGCCGCGGGCACCGTCGCCCGCCTCGCCGGCGTGCGGCTCCAGGTCGGGGGCCTGCCCGCCTTCAATGCGGACTACGAGGCCGCGGTCGCGGGACGCCTCGCGTGGGTGATCGCGGCTGTGCTGCTGGCGACGCTGCTGGCGCTGTTCGCGGGCTTCCGCTCGTTGCTGGTGCCGATCAAGGCGGTGGCGCTCAACCTGCTCTCGGTGGCGGCCGCCTTCGGCGCGCTGGTGCTGGTGTTCCAGGACGGGTGGGGCGTACGGCTGCTGGGGCTTTCGGGACCGGTCGACGGGGTCTTCCCGATCGTGCCTGCGCTCGTGTTCTGCTCGGTTTTCGGCCTGAGCATGGACTACGAGGTGTTCCTGGTCGCCCGCGTGCGCGAGGAGCGCCGTGCCGGCCGCAGCGAGACCGAGGCGATCGTGGAGGGCGTCGCCCGCACCGGGCCGGTGATCACGAACGCGGCGGCGGTGATGATCGCGATTTTCGCCTCGTTCATGCTCGGCGACTTCGTGCTGATGAAGATGCTCGGCTTCTCGCTCGCGGTCGCGGTGCTGCTCGACGCGACGCTGATCCGGCTCGTGATCGGCCCCGCGCTGCTGCGCGTCGCCGGCCGCTACAACTGGTGGCCGGACGAGCCCCCGACGAGCTGACCCAGGCGGCCGCGCGCGAGGCCGTCAGGCCAGGTCGAACAGCAGCACCTCGGCGTCGAACGGCTTCTGGTCGTAGCGCGGCGCGAGCCCGCGCCGGCCCGGCTCCACCCAGATCTGGAGGAAGTGCACGGGCTCCGTCTTCGAGGCGTTGTACTCGCTGTGCGTGACGCCGGTGCCCGCCCGCATGAACTGGATCTCGCCCGGCCGGATGACGCCACCGCCGCCCGTGCTGTCCTGGTGCTGCAGGCCGCCTTCGAACGAGAAGGTGTGACGGCTGTCGAGCCAGCCCCAGTCGGTGCGGCCCCGGTCGGAAGCGCTTCGAATCGCAATCACGCCATGCCTCCATCGTTTCCGTATTTCCTGGTAGTGGTCACGACGGCGCCCCGTAGGCGTCGCCGGCCCGCAGGATCCAGGCGCTGTCGTGGCGCTTGAAGCCGAGCCTCGGGTAGTAGTCCACGGCCTTCGGCGCCGCGAGCAGCACCAGCATCGAGCGCGGGCCCATCCTCGCGCGGGTGCGCGCCGTGAGCTCGGTGCCGATTCCCAGGCGCTGGTGGGAGAGCGCCACGGCCAGGTCCGAGAGGTACCCGACGTAGGCGAAGTCGGTGAGCGTGCGCGAGAGGCCCACGAGCCGCTCGCCGTCCCAGGCCGTCAGCACGAGGTTGGCGTGGCGGAGCATCGCCTCCACGATGCCGCGGTCGTCGATCGGCCGCCGCTCGCCGAGGGTCGAGTCGCGGTAGAGGTCGATCACCAGGTCGAGATCCAGGTCGTTGCCGTAGCGGTAGTCGATCGCGCCCATGCCTCGACTCTAGCTCGACTCACCCCGGTTCGACACGCTCACCCGGCAGTGAACGAAGTGCAGCGGCTTGCGTATTGGGTCGAGACGATCCGAAGGGAGGTTTGCGTGCGCATCCACGACCATGGACGGAGGGCCTTCACCGTCGCCTCGCTGCTGACCCTGGCCAGTGCGCTGCCGCCTTCGTGGGCGGGCGACTGGCCTCAGCTCTGGGGACCCGCGGTGACGGGCGCCGTCGACGCGCCCCGTCCGGGCAGCGGAGTGTCGCTGCGTGAGCTCTGGCGCAGGCCGATCGGCAGCGGCTACTCCGCGATCGCCGTC
>DATEUE010000099.1:0-3485 GCA_035283305.1 Vicinamibacteria bacterium
GATGATCAAGCGGCACAGCATCCCGCTCGCGCGCGACCGCGAGCGACGCTCGCTCGCCGGGCGCGAGGAGACGGCACTCGTCAAGCCAGGCTAGGGGGGCCCGAGCCCCCGGTGCGTCTTGACATCAGCCGCCGGGATTGGTAGCCTGGCGCTAATTGGCGGTAATCACAGGACTTAACTGTCCCCGCCAAGACCCGATTCCATGGCCTTTCAAGGCTCTCTTTCCGAGCTGCACCTTCCGGACATCATCCAGCTCGTCAGCGTCAGCGGCAAGACCGGCGTCTTCCGCCTGACCGACGGCGCCCACCAGGGCAACATCTGGCTGCACGAGGGCCGGATCGTTCATGCCGAGCACGACGACCTCTCGGGCGAAGAGGCCGTCTACGCGCTCGCGATCTGGCGCACCGGCGAGTTCCGCTTCGAGGCGGGCGTCCCCTCGCCGCGCCAGTCGATCCAGAAGAGCAACACCAACCTGCTGATGGAAGCGGCGCGCCGGCTCGACGAGTGGCGGGTGCTCTCGAAGAAGATCCCGTCGGTGGATCTCGTGCCGGAGTTCGTGATCCTCGAGAGCCGCGAGGGCCAGATCAACCTGAACACCATGGAGTGGCTGCTGCTGTCCAAGATCGACGGGCAGCGCTCGGTCAAGCAGATCGCGGCCGCGGCCGGGATGAGCGTATTCGACTCCGCCAAGCTGCTGTACGGGCTCGTGGCCACGAACCTGATCCGCCTGCGCCAGGCCGGCCCGCTCCCGGTCTCGGCCGCGGCGCGCCCCCAGTCGTCGCCCACGCCCGCGCCCCAGCCGGGGTCGCCGCGACCGGCGCAGGCCACGCCCGCGCCGCCTCCTCCCCTGCTGACGCGGCTCGCGCGCCTGCGGGACGAGTGCGTGGCGCTGATCGGGCCGGTCGGCGAGAGCGTCGTCCAGAAGCACTACTTGCGCGCCCGCGCCGACATCGAGCGCGGTGCCGGCCCCGAGGCCATCGACGACGCGCTGCAGCAGATCGCCCGCGCCGCCGCGATCCTCAAGGGCAGCGCGGTGGCCGACGCCGTGCTGAAGCTGGCGAAGGGCTAGCTCGCCCCACTGCCCGCAACGAGCCGGCTTCTTCCGTTCGTTCCGGACCTGGCTTGTCCGTCACCCGAGCTACAAAGGTGAATGCAGTCGGACCTCCTCGCGTCCCTAAGGCGGCTCTCCGACGCCGAGCTGGTCGCACGGGTCCAGGACCTGGCGGCAGGCGAGCGTGGGGTGACTGTGCTGTTGGTGGCGCACCTGGCGGAGCTCGACACCCGTGACGTTCACTTTCGAGCCGGTCACGGCTCGCTGTTCGCGTACTGCCGCAACATCCTGTCGCTGTCCGAGCAGGAGGCGTACAGCCGCATCGCGGTCGGGCGGGCGGCCCGGCGCTTCCCCGTGATTCTCGAGCTCCTCGAGGGCGGCGCGCTCAGCCTCACGACGGTGAGGTTGCTCGCGCCCCACCTGACTCCCGCCAATCACAAGAGCGTCCTGGAGTCGGCCCGCGGGAAGTCGAAACTTCAGGTGGAGGAGATCGCGGCAGCCCTCTGGCCGCGGCCCGATGCCCCGTCGCTCGTCAGGAAGCTCCCGGCGCCGAGACTTCCCGCTCCAGCGCCATACGATTCGGTGACGGGCCTTCCTTCTGACCAGACGTCGTCGGCCTCCTCCTGCGATCGGCCTCTGTCGTCCCCGGATCTGGCCCCTTCGAGTCCCGCAGGCTACGATGCGACTCCCGCTCCGCTCGCCCGTTCCGGTTCTCCCTTGGCCACTGGCCGCCAACCCCCTGCCGGCTCCTGGCACGGTGCGGCCACCGCGACGCCGTCCCTTCCGGCTCCGCCCCTGCCTGCGGCCAGGCGCTCGGCCGAGGTGACACCCCTCTCACCGGACCGCTACAAGGTCCAGGTGACGATCGGCGGAGACACGCTCGAGAAGCTGCGGCTCGCCAAGGACCTGCTGCGGCACGCCGTGCCCTCGGGCGACGAGGCCGTCATCCTGGATCGAGCCCTCACGGCCTTGCTGGCGGACCTGGCGCAGAGCAAGTTCGCGGCGACGGACAAGCCGCGGGCTTCCGGCGGGAGCACGCCCGGGTCGCGCCACATCCCGGCCGAGGTCAGGCGCACGGTGTGGCTGCGCGACCTCGGGCGCTGCGCGTTCGTGGGCACGGGCGGCCGCCGTTGCCAGGAGCGCGCTTTCCTGGAGTTCCACCACGTGACGCCTCACGCGCTCGGCGGGGAGTCCACGGTGGCGAACATGGAGCTGCGCTGCCGAAGCCACAACGCCTACGAGGCGAGGCTGTACTTCGGGAATGGAAACGGCCACAGCGGTGCCGGGTTCGTGCGAGAACGAGCGGCGCGCTACGGCCTGGCGTCTCGCGAGATCAGCCTTCGGACGACGGCCTCGCGAACTCGTTCTGGAACTAGTTCGCGATCCGGCGTAGTGCGGGGGCCGGCGCCATGAATCGCGAGCGGGCGGGTGCCGGAGCCGGACGCGCCAGCGTCAGAGTCTTCCACCTGCGGCTGCCCGGATCAGCCCGCGCCAGCGGTCGAGAACCACGTCCCAGCGGTACTCCGTCTCGACGTAGCGGCGTCCGCTCGCACCGAGCGCCCCGCGAAGCGAGGCGTCACGCGCCAGGAGGTCCAGGGCCTCCGCGTACTCGTCGGCGTCCTCGTAGAAGAGCGAGGCCCCCGAGCGCAGGCAGTGCTCCTTCAGGACCTCCGAGCGGGCATTGACGAGGCCGGGCACCTCGAGAGCCAATCCCTCCAGGAGAGCGATCGACAGGCTCTCGAACGGGCTGGGACAGACGACGGCGTGGGCGCCTGCGAGCGCCGCGGCCTTCTCCGCCTCGGGCAGGAAGCCCAGGTAGCGCACGCCCTCCTGTCTCGGCTCCTTCATCGCGAGCCGGCCGATCAGGAGCAGGTCGAGCGCATCGTCCTTGCTTCGCCTGTAGTGGTCGTGATGCGCGAGCATCTCGGCACAGCCCTTGCCGGCGTCGATGCGGCCCGCGTAGATCGCGTAGGGCCGGGCGACCCCGTGACGGGCCCGGAACGGCTCTAGGTTCGGCGCGGCTGGCACGTCCACGCCCATGCCGGCCAGCACGACCGCGCGGCTCCCCACGTCGAAGCGCCGGCGGACGAGCGCTTCTTCCGCAGGCGTCAGGAAGCCGAATGCGCACGGCAGCGCGAAGACCTCGCGGTAGATGGAGAAGCGCAGGGGCGGCTCGTCGTGGGTCGTGGGCACGAGCGCCGCGCGCTCCCGCACCGCAGCGAGGCCCCAGTAGGTCGGATAGTAGAGGTAGGTGAAGAACACGAAGGCCGCGAAGCGATCCCTCTCGGCGCGCAGGGCCTGGACGAGCCCAGGAACCTCCGGCCCTTGAAGGCGAAGGAATTCATGCTCGTCGGCGCGGGTCCGTCGCGCCGGTCCCGCGCCGACGTCCTGTCCGCCCGCCCCCGCGAGGCCGTAGAGTGGCTCCGCGAACGCG
>DATEUE010000100.1:0-17971 GCA_035283305.1 Vicinamibacteria bacterium
CCGCTCTCGCCCGGGGCGCCGGAGCCAGCGGCCCCCGCCGCTGCTGCACCGGCGACGGCCGCGCCCGCCGCTGGCGCGCCGACGCCCGTGGTGGTCGACGACGAGGTCACGACGACGCCGCAGGCCGCGCCCGAGAGGGTCGCACCGCCGCCGCGCGCGACGCCCCCGCCGACGCAACCGGCGACGCAACCGCCAGCGAGCCAGCCGCCGCCCGGGCGATGACGGGCGCGGAAACGAGCTTCTTCGACCGCGTCTACGCCCTCGTCCGCCGGATCCCGCGCGGCCGAGTCGCCACGTACGGCCAGGTGGCGGCGCTGCTCGGCGTGGCGCGTGGGGCGCGCGCCGTGGGCTGGGCGCTGCGTGGCATCGGCGTCCGGGCGGCCAGCGTCCCCTGGCACCGCGTGGTGGGCCACCACGGCCGCATCTCGCTCGACGGCCGCCCGGCGGGGCTCGTCCAGCGCCGGCGGCTACGCCAGGAAGGCGTCCGCTTCGCGAGCGGCCGCGTCGACATGCACCGGCACGGCCTCACGTTTCACAGACTCACGCGGGGGAGCCGGAGCCGCTCGCGCGCGCGCTGACGGAACAGGCGCTCCTGGACCTCCAGGAGCGCGTGCTCGTCGACGCGTCCCTGGTGTCGCTCGGCCGCGCGCGCCGTCTCGCCCCGAAGCGCTTCGGCCTCGTCGGGCGACAGCGCCTCCACCGCCGCCGCCCCCACGAGCGCGTCGAGCCGGTGCAGGCGCTCGCGTAGATAGTCCCAGTTGGGGCGCGAGGCCACGGCCACGAGGTCTGCGAGCTCCGTCAGCTCGGCGAGCGGCAGCGCGGCGGCGCGCCCGGGCAGCTCCAGCAGGCGCTCGCGCAGGGAGTCGAGCCGCTCGCTCACCTCGGGCAGGCTCGCCCGCTCGCCGTCGCGCGGCGCCCGCCCGGCCGAAGGTGCCGCGAGCTCCTCGATCCGGCGGCGGCACGCGGCGAGGCTCGCGGTCCGCGGGTCGTGCTCGAACGCCGCGTCGATCGCGACCAGCACCGTGGCGAGCGACACGGAGGCCTCGTGAAAACCGCGCGCGAGCGCGAAGTCCCGCGGGCTCAGCACGTGCTCCTTGCCGCGCCTCGTGCGAAACGCGGTCTCGATCGCCAGTACGAAAGCGTCCAAATCCGGGTCGCGCACGGGCTCGCTCAAACCGCCACCACGTCGAACTGCTCGTGGTGCAGCAGCGCGTCGGCGTGAACGCTGAGCTCGCCGCCGGTCAGGGCCGCGAGGCTCTTGAGCACGGGCGCCTCGTCGCCCTCGAGAGCGCGCGCCACCTCGGGGTTCACTCGCAGCACCAGCTTCTGACCCTGCATGTCGGGCGCCAGCTTGCGGACCTCGTCGTAGATCTCGGAGCACACAGTGGCGACGCTCTTCACCTGCCCGCTGCCCGAGCAGTAGGGGCAGGGCGAGAGCAGGAGCTTGTCGAGCGACTGCTTGACGCGCTTCCTGGTCAGGATCACGAGCCCGAATTCATTGACCGACAAGAGCTTGGTGGGCGAGCGGTCCTTGCGCAGCTCTTGCTCGAGCGCGCCCAGCACCTCCCGGCGGCTCTTGCGCTCCTCCATATCGATGAAGTCGACCACGATGATGCCGCCCAGGTCCCGCAGGCGGATCTGGCGAACGATCTCGCGCACGGCGTCCAGGTTGGCCTTGAGCAGCGTCTCCTCGAGCTGGTTCTTGCCGACGAAGCGGCCGGTGTTGACGTCGATCGCGACGAGCGCCTCGGTCTGGTTGATCACGATGTAGCCGCCGGTGGGCAGCCAGACCTTCGAGCGCAGCGCGCGCTCGAGCTCGGCGGTGACGCCGTGCTCCTCGAGGATCCCGCCCGTGCCGTTGTGCAGCCGCACGCGCGGCTCGAGCGCCGGCTCGAGCGCCCTCACCAGCTCGAGCGTGCGCTGGAAATCGCGCTCGCTGTCGAGCCGGATCGCCGCCACGTCGTCCGAGAGCAGGTCGCGCAGCAGCCGCTCGAGCAGCGTGGGCTCGCGGTAGAGCAGCACCGGGGCGCGCTGGCGCGCGGCGAGAGCCCGCACCTCGTCCCAGGTGCGCGACAGGTAGCGCCCGTCGCGCAGGAACGCCTCGGCCTCGCGGCCCTGGCCCGCGGTGCGCGCGATCAGCCCGCCGCCGCCGCGCTCCTGGCGGAACTCCTTGAGCACCGTCTTCAGCCGCCGGCGCTCGTCCTCGTCGGTGATCTTGCGCGAGACGCCGACGTGCTCGACGGTCGGCATCAGCACCAGGTAGCGGCCCGGCAGCGACACGTGCGAGGTGATGCGCGCGCCCTTGGTGCCCATCGGCTCCTTGAGCACCTGCACCACGAGCTCCTCACCCTCGTGGAGCCGCTCTTCGATCGGCGCGCTGCGGGCCGCGCTCATCTCGTCGGCGCTGAGCTCGTTCTCGGGCAGCTCCTCGAACACGTCGGCGGCGTGCAGGAAGGCGTCGCGCTCGAGCCCCAGGTCCACGAATGCCGACTGCATCCCCGGCAGCACGCGCGTGACCCGGCCCTTGTAGATGCTGCCGACGATGCCGCGCTGCGCCTCGCGCTCCATGAAGATCTCGGAGACGACACCGTCCTCGAGGAGTGCGATCCGGGTCTCGCGCGGATTGCTGCTGACGATCAGATCTCGGGACAACGTCAGTTCGCGAAGCGCCGCATGCGGACGCTGAGTACGAGGCCGATGCCCACGAGCGACGAGACCATCGACGAACCGCCGTAGCTCATGAGGGGCAGCGGGAGCCCCTTCACGGGCACGAGCCCCGCGACCATCCCCACATTGTACACGACCTGGAACGCGAAGGTCGCGCTCACGCCCGCGACGAGGAAGGCGCCGAGCCGGTCGCGCGCGAGCCGCGCGGTCTCGAGCATGCGCCACAGCAACAGCAGGTAGAGCGCGAGCGCCAGCAAAACGCCGACGAAGCCAGCTTCCTCCGCGAGTACCGAGAAGATGAAGTCCGTGTGGCGCGCCGGCAGGTAGCCGAGCTGGGCCTGGCTTCCCTCCAGGAACCCGCGGCCCAGGAGCCCGCCCGAGCCCACCGCGATCTGCGACTGGATCTTCTGGTAGCCCGCGCCGCGCGGGTCGAGCGAGGGGTCGAGGAAGGTGTAGATGCGCGTCTTCTGGTAGTCCTTGAGCATCGGCCAGGCGAGCCCGGCCGACAGCACCAGGGCCATGGCGAGCCCGAGCACCGCCCGCATGCGCAGGCCCGCGAGAAACGCCACCGCCAGGAACAACGGCACCAGGCAGGCGGCGGTGCCGAGGTCCGGCTCGCGCGCGATCAGCAGTGCCAGCAGGCCCACCGCCGCGCCGGGCAGGACCACCTCCCGCAACCCGAGCGACTCCTGGCGGAACTCGGAGAACACCTTGGCCGCGAACACCGCGGCCGCGAGCTTGACGAGCTCGGAGGGCTGGAGCTGGAAGCCCCCGATCAGGACCCAGCGGCGGGTCCCGGCGATCAACGGGCCGAAGCCCAGCACGTAGAGGAGCGCCATGAGCGACAGCACGTAGAGCAGGACCGCGCGGTCGGCGAGACGCCTGTAGTCGAGCGCCGCGGCAAGCGCCATTGCGACGAGGCCGATACCCGCGAGCGCGAGCTGCTTCAGGTAGAGCTCGGGCTGCCGCCCGGCGTGCGTCGCCGAGTAGACCATCGCCACCCCCACGAGCGACAGTACCAGGGTGGACCCGATCAGGACCCAGTCGACGTTGTAGACCAGCCGGCGGTCGATTCCGACGCCCCCGAGCATTTGCTAGTCCTCGGTGTCGGTCGCGTCGACTCGCGCGCCGGCCGCTGGGGGCTCCGGACGGTCGAGCCCGAAGAAGTGGCTCAGGATCCGGCGCGCCACGGGCGCTGCCGCCAAGGCGCCGCTGCCCCCGTGCTCGACGAGCACGGCGAGCGCGATCCTGGGCCGCTCTGCCGGCGCGAACGCGATGAACCAGCCGTGGGGCATGATCGCACGTGCGTTCGGCGTCTTCTCGAGCCGGGAGCGGGCCACCACCTGGGCGGAGCCGGTCTTGCCGCAGACCTCGACGCTCGAAAGCCGCGCGCGCAAGCCCGTCCCGGCCGCGACCACGCTGCGCATGCCGT
This sequence comes from Vicinamibacteria bacterium, assembly GCA_035283305.1. Taxonomy (GTDB): domain Bacteria; phylum Acidobacteriota; class Vicinamibacteria; order Fen-336; family Fen-336; genus DATBSL01. Next base: position 4,100 of record DATEUE010000100.1, read on the forward strand.
CCGTGACAGCGGCAATCGTCTCAGGGCGCACGACCGGGGCGGGCAGCGGCGTGCCGGCCTGCCTCGCGAAGTGGGGTCTCACCAGGCGCCCGCCGTTCGCGATGAAGGCGGCGACGCGGGCCATCTGGATCGGCGTGGCGCTCACCTGGCCCTGCCCGATCGCCACCGACACGGTTTCGCCGGCGTACCACGGCGTCTTCAGCACGCGCAGCTTCCACTCGGGGCTCGGCATCAGCCCGCTCGCCTCGAAAGGCAGGTCGACACCGGTCGGGGAGCCGAGGCCCATCAGCTTCCCCCACTTCGCGAGCCGCGTGATCTCGAGGCGGATCCCGACCTGGTAGAAGTACACGTTGCAGGAAACCTGGATCGCGCGCCGTAGGTCGACGACGCCGTGCCCGCCCGGGGTGCTGCAGCGGAACACCGTGTTGTAGACGGAGAGCTGACCCGGGCAATAGAAGGAAGTCTGCGGGGTGATCAAGCCCTCCTCGAGCGCGGCGGTCGCGACGATCACCTTGAACGTGCTGCCCGGGGCGTAGGAGCCCTGGATCACGCGGTTCATCAGCGGCGTCTCGGGGTCGTTCGCGAGGCTCGCCCACTCATGAGGCTCGATCCCGGTCGTGAAGCGGTTCGGGTCGTAGGCCGGCGTCGAGGTCATGGCGAGGATCTCGCCCGTCGCGGGGTCGAGCGCCACCGCGGAGCCCGAGCGTCCTTCGAATGCGGCCTCCATCGCGGCCTGCAGCGAGGCGTCGATGCTGAGCGTCAGGTTGGGGCCGTCGCTCGGGGGCTGGCGCGCCGACTCGGCCACCTCGAGCCCGCGGCTGTTCACGACCACGCGCCGGAAGCCGTCCTGGCCCATCAGCTCGCGGTTGTAGCGCGACTCGATGCCGGCCTGGCCCACGAGTGCGCCCGGCGGCAGGCCCTTGAACTCCGGCAGCTGCAGCTGGCGCTCCGAGATCTCGCCGACCTGGCCGAGCGCGTGCGCGGCGGCGGAGGCGAGCGGGTAGGAGCGCAGCGGCACCACCTCGACGCTCACCTCGGGCAGCTCGAGTCGCCGCGCCTCGAGCACCGCGATGTCGGCGAGCGTCGCGTCGGTCTTCACCACCACCGGACGGTAGGGCTGGCGCCGGGCGAGCCGCTCGCGGATCGCCGCCTCGCCCATTCCGAGCGCGGAGGCGAGCCGCGCCACGACCCGGTCGAGGTTCAGGGCGTGCTCGGGTACCAGCACCACGTTGAACGAGGGCCGGTTGCCGACCAGCAGCTGGCCCTTGCGGTCGACGAGCGCCCCGCGCGGCGCAGCGAGCGTCACGACCCGCGAGCGGTTGTTCTCGGCCAGCTCGCGGAAGTGACGGGCACGCACCACCTGCAGGTTCCAGAACTGGACCACGAGGCCCGCCACCAGCAGCACCACGACCGCCTGCAGCATCGCGAGGCGCGACTGCACGAGGCGCAGGTCCTCGTAGATCCTCACCGGCACCCTCCGCGTCCGCTCATGGCCGCCCCCGCGCCACGCGCCTGTCGATGAGAGCGAACAGCAGCCCGCCCACGAGCGCGCTGAGCGTCGCCCGGGCGGCGAGCGCGAGCGGCGGCAGGCCGCGCGCGTCGACGGAGAATACCGACGCCAGCCACTCGACCAGGAGCGCGTCGGCCACGGCGGCGAGCAGTACTACCAGCGCGCGCGCGGCCGTGGTCGCGATCAGGAAGCGGCCGCCCGCGAGGCCGACCGAGAAGCCCACCACCAGCTTGGCGAGCGCCGACAGGCCCAGCACGCGCCCGCCGAACATCACGTCCTGCACCCAGCCGGCCGCGGCGCCGGCGAGCATGCCGTGCGTCTCGCCGAAGCTCAGCGCGCAGTAGATCACGACCAGCAGGAACGGGTCGAGGTAGCGGCCGGGCGAGGCGACGAGGTACGTGAGTGCCGTCTCGACGAGCACCGCCCCGGCGATGGCGACCGCCGTCCACAGCGCGCGGCTCACTCGACCGACCTCGGCGTCTCGAGCGGCGGCGGAGCGCTCTTCAGCACCAGCACCTCCTCGAGGCGCGAGAAGCGCGCCGAGGGCTCGACACGCACGTCGCGGAACAGCCCCGTCACGTCGCCCACGAAGCGCACGCGGCCGATCACCAGACCCTTCGGGAAGATGCGATCGAGGCCCGACGTGAGCACCACGTCGCCCACGACCACGTCGGCCCGCTCCGGCACGTACTTGAGCGCCAGGTCCTCGCCGCCCGCGTCCGCGCCCGAGACCTGTCCCGAGACGACGCCGCTCACGCGGCTGCGCTCGACGATCGCGGCGGCGCCGCTGTCGCGATCGAGCAGCACCTGGACGCGCGCGGCGCGCGGACCCGTCGCGAACACGCGGCCCACGACGCCGGTGGCGCTGATCACCGCGGCGTCGAGCCGGACGCCGTCGCCCTCGCCCTTGTCGAGCGTCAGCGTGCGGAACCACGGCACGCCGTCCCGGCTCACCACCTGCGCGGCGATCGTTTCGAGCGGGACCGACTGCTGCAGCGCCAGCAGCTCGCGCAGCCGCACCGACTCCTGCGCGCGGTACGAGCGCAGCTGCAGCTCGGTCTCGAGCTCGCGCAGGCGCTCGCGCAGCCTGCGGTTCTCGGCGTAGGTCTCGCGGTGGAACGCCCAGCCGCGCCAGAGCTCGGAAGCAAGAAAGGCGGTGGCGCCCACCCCCCGCTGCAGCGGCGAGAGCACACCCAGCACGCCGCGCTGCAGCAGCGAGACGCCCGTGCCTCCGTCCACCTGGTGGCTGATCGCCGTGAGGTGCGCGAGGATCAGTCCCACGAGCAGGAAGCGGCTCCGCCGTGCGGGCGCGGCTTGGGCCATGGGGCCTAGTCGAGGCTGATCTTGCGCAGCAGGTCGAAGTCCGAGAGCATCTTGCCGGTGCCGAGCACCACCGAGGAGAGCGGGTCCTCGGCGACCGAGACCGGGAGCCCGGTCTCCTCGCGCAGCAGCCGGTCGAGGTTCCGGAGCAGCGAGCCGCCGCCGGTGAGCACGATGCCGCGGTCCACGATGTCGGCGGAGAGCTCGGGCGGGGTGCGCTCGAGCGCCACGCGCACCGCGTTGACGATGATCGCCACCGGCTCCTGCAGCGCCTCGCGGATCTCGGCGTCGGTGACCGTCAGCGTCTTGGGGATGCCCTCGATCAGGTCGCGGCCCTTGATCTCCATCGTCATCGGCTCGTCGAGCGGGAAGGCGCTGCCGATCTCGAACTTGATCATCTCGGCGGTGCGCTCGCCGACCAGCAGGTTGTACTTCTTCTTGATGTACTGGATCACCGCCTCGTCCATCTCGTTGCCGGCGACGCGCACCGATTTCGAGTAGACGATGCCGGCGAGCGAGATCACGGCGATGTCGGTGGTGCCGCCGCCGATGTCGACGACCATGTTGCCCGAGGGCTCGGTGATCGGCAGCCCCGCGCCGATCGCCGCCGCCATCGCCTGGTCGACCAGGTACACCTCGGAGGCCTTGGCCTTGAGCGCCGAGTCCTTGACCGCGCGTTTCTCGACCTGGGTCACCTCGGACGGGATCCCGATCACGATGCGCGGGCGCACCAGCGTCGAGCGGTTGTGCGCGCGGTGGATGAAGTGCGACAGCATCTTCTCGGTGATCTCGAAGTCGGCGATGACACCGTCCTTCATCGGGCGGATCGCGACGATGTTGCCGGGAGTCCGGCCGAGCATCTCTTTGGCGTCACGGCCGACCGCCTCGACCTTGCCGGTCACCCGGTTCACCGCCACGATCGAGGGCTCGGACACCACGATGCCCCGGCCCTTGGCGTAGACGAGCGTGTTCGCGGTTCCGAGGTCGATTGCGAGGTCGTCCGACAGGAAGCTGAGGTTGACGAGGGAACGAAGGTTCATGAGGCCGGGGTCCTTCTCTCCATGGAATGGGGCGGAGCCTTTGGGCTAGACCGCCACCTCGATGCCGTTTTTCTCCCGCTCCTTGACGCGGTACATTGCCTGGTCGGCCTTCTGGATCAGTCCCTCGGGCGAGAGCGCGTGGTCGGGGTAGGTCGAGATCCCGAACGACGCCGAGATGCGAGCGGCGATTCCCTGGGGCTCCAGGAAGCGGTGCTCCTCGATCGCCCGCCGCAGCCGTTCCGCGATCACGAGCGCGCCCGATGCCGGTGTCTCCGGCAGCACCACCACGAACTCGTCTCCGCCGTAGCGGGCCAGGATGTCCGACTCGCGCACCCCGAGCGCCAGGATCCCGCCCACCTCGGTGAGCGTCCCGGAGCCGGCCAGGTGGCCGTACTGGTCGTTGATGCTTTTGAAGCCGTCGAGGTCGAGGAAGATCACCGACAGTGGGATGCCGTGGCGCTTGCAGCGTTTGATCTCGCGGCCCAGGTACAGGTTCAGGTAGCGCGAGTTGAAGAGCCGCGTGAGGTCGTCGGTGATCGTGAGCTGCTCGGTGCGCTGGAACAGGATCGCGTTCTCGATCGCGATCGCGCACGGCTCGACGAGCGTCAGCACCAGCTCGAGGTCGCGCTTGCTGAAGGGGCCGCCCTTCTTGTTCAGGATCTCGAGCACCCCGATCGTGCGGCCGCGCGAGATCAGCGGCGCGCACAGGATCGAGCGGGTCTCGAAGGAGGTCTTGGCGTCGACGCTCGGGGAGAAGCGCGGGTCGCGCGCGGTGTCGTTGACGATCGCCGGCTTGCCGCTCTCGGCCACCCAGCCCGCGACGCCCTCGCCGAGCTTCGGCCGCAGCGCCTGTACCTCGCGCCCCTTGGCCCCGAGTGCCGCCTCGAACACCAGCTCCTGCTTCTCCTCGTCGACCATCAGCAGCGACCACGCCTCGGACGGGATCAGCTGGCGGATCTTCTCGACCACCAGCTCGATCACCTTGCGCGGCTCGAGGATCGAGTTGGCGGTCTTCACGACGTCGGTCAGGATCGCCAGCCGGCGCGCGGTCGTCTGCAGCGTCGCGGGCGGTGGCTCGCGACGCGTGGCCCGGCCGCGGCGCGCGCGGCTCACGTGGGCGAGCACGGCCTCGGGCAGCGGATCCCCCGGACGCCAGGCCTCGACGACGAAATCGAGATCGAGATCGGCGATCCGCCGCAGTGCGGGCGCGTCCGGCCGCAGCGCCAGCCCTCCGATCGGGCGGCCCGGCAGCGAGCGCCGTGCGGCGGCGAGCTGCCTGGACGTCGTGCTGCCCGAGACGGCGACGAGACCTGCAGCGAAGCGCGCGGCGTCCTTTGGCCGCGCCCGGCTGCGCCCGGCCGCGGGCACGAACTCGTACTCGAGCGCTCCGCTCCCCTTGAGGCGGCCCCGGAGCGCCCGTCCCCCGAACACGGCGATGCGGGTCAAGCCGGGCTTCCTCAGTTGGCCACCGTCACGCGACGGCGCTGCTCGGCGGAGCCGCCGCGCGGGCTCGTGGCCCGCACCACGACCGTCGCGCCCGGGCCGCCGTCGAACGTCACGAACTCGTTGAAGCTGCCGTCGGGCTGCACCTCGAGCCGCTCGCCGTTGAGGGTCACCTGCGATCCGGCCTCGGTGCGCCCCTGCACGCGCAGGATGTTGCCCTTGAGCTCGGCGGCCTCGAGCAGCAGCGGCGGCGGCGGCGCCGTGCTCTGCGGGGCTTTCGTGAGCGTGAAACGCCACAGGTCGGAGAAGCCGCCCTCGGCGCCGGCGGCGTCGAGGGCGGCCACCTTCCAGTAGTAGGAGCCCGCCTCGAGGGCGCGCAGCTCCAGCTGCGTGGCGCGCACGCCCTGCCGGTCGTAAAGCGGGCGCGCGAACCCCGGGCTGAAGTCCACCATCACGCGGTACCCGGTCGCTCCCGGCACGCCGTTCCAGACGAGCAGCGTGACGCCTTGGGCCAGGTCCGGGTAGGCCACCTCGGTCTGGTTGGGCGGCGCCGTGAGCGCGGGAACCGAGGGCAGGTTCAAGGTCGCCCCCGCCGCGCCGCCGGCGTCGACGTTCACCCCCTGGTTCGAAGCGAGTGCGATGCGCTGCCCGCCCTTCGTCTGCGCCTCGCCCTTGCCGCTGAAGATGCGCAGGCCGGTGGCGCCGCTGTCCGCCACCTGGATGCTGCCGGCGGTCTCGCGGTCGGCGGTGGTGCGCACGGTGGGCGTCGAGATCGTCGTGCTGCCGGGGATGGTGCGCGCCGCGGTCTGGAAGTTCGCTTCACCGGACTGGATCGAGAGCGCCGTCCGCTGCTGGCGCGAGAGCGGGTTCTGCGAGCTCTCCTCGATCGTGATCAAGCTGTCCGGGCGCACGTTGAACACCATGCCGTCGGCGAAGTGGATCTCGGCGCTCGCTCCCGAGCGGGTCTGCACCAGGTCGTTCTGGCGCAGCACCACCGCGCGTGTCGCCGTGATCCACTCGAGCGTTCCCGCGCGCTTCACCTGAACGCTGCCGTCGATCCGCTCGAAGCGCGCACCCATCTCGATCGACGCGGGCATCGGCGGCGGGGGCGGCGTTCGGTTGCCGAACCGATAGAAAGCGAGCGCGGCGAGCAGCGCCAGGGCCCCCCCCGCGAGCGCGAGAGTCCTGTAGCTGACCGTAAACCACTCGATTCGGTCGCCGCTCGATCGCGGCGGCTTCTCGTCAGGCGCCATCCAGGCCAAAATCCCCTGAGCCCGTGCGACTTAGCCGGGCGCGTGAGTATAGTGCATTCGCCCTGCGGCCCCAAGTGGCGCCCCGGGGCGCGCTTGCTCCGCGGAACCCCCGCGCATTAGAATCGCGCCTTTGCGAAGGTCGTCAAGGAGACAGCATGGCTCTCGCCGCAATGCGCCGGCATCGGCGCTGGCTTTATGGCTTCCTGTGGCTGGTGATTCTCGCGTTCGTGATCCTCTACGTGCCCGCGCTGCAGGACCAGGGCCAGGGGACCCCCGCCGAGACCGTCGTGAGCGTCGGCGGGCTGCCCGTCTCGGTGGGCGAGTACCAGCGCGCCTACTCGCGTCAGCGCCAGTTCTATGCGCAGCTCTACCAGGGGCGCCTCGACGAGAGCATGCTCGAGCAACTCGGCCTCGATACCCAGGTGCTCGAGACGCTCGTCACCGAGCGCCTTGTCGAGCTCGAGGCGAAGCGGCTCGGGATCACCGTCTCGAGCGAGGCGGTGGCGCGAGCCGTCGCGAGCTCCCCCGAGTTCCAGGACCAGGGCAGGTTCATCGGCAAGGACGAGATCCGCCGCCGGCTCGAGCTCGCGGGGCTGAACGAGGCGGAGCTCGAGCGTTCGCTGCGGCAGAGACTCGAGCGCGAGAGCCTCGAAGGGCTGATCGGCGCCGCTGTCGTGGCGAGCGACGCCGAAGTGGAGAGCGAGTTCCGTCGCCGCACCGAGCAGGTGCGGCTCGAGTATGTGCTCGCCGACGCCGCGCGCTACCGGCCCGCCGTCGCCCCGAGCGCGGACGAGGTCGTGGCGCGCTTCGAGGCCAAGCGCGACGCCTACCGGATCCCCGAGCAGCGCGTGGTGTCCTACGTGCTACTCGACCGCGCGACGCTGCAGCCGCAAGTGGCGGTGACCGATCGCGAGCTCGAGATTCACTACCAGGACCGCCGCGAGGAGTTTCGCCAGGACGAGGAGGCGTGCGCCAGCCACATACTGGTGAAAGTGAAGCAGGCTGACGCCGCCGAGGGTCACTCCGATGCCGAAGCGCAGGCGATCGCCCAGAAGCTCCTGGACCAGCTGAAGGGCGGCGCCGACTTCGCCGAGCTCGCGAGGGAATCCTCGGAAGACCAGGGCTCGGCGTCGCAGGGCGGCGATCTCGGCTGCTTCGGGCCGGGCCGGATGGTGCCGGAGTTCGACGGTGCGGCCTTCGCGCTCGAGCCGGGTGCGACCAGCGACCTCGTCAAGACGTCGTTCGGCTACCACGTGATTCGCCTCGCCTCGAAGCGCGAGGCGACGGTGCTGCCGTTCGCGCAGGTCAAGGAGCGCATCCGCGCGAGCCTCACCGAGAAGAAGACCCGCGAGCTCGGCGAGCAGAAGGCGGAAGCCCTGGCCGCGGCGCTCGCCACGGGCCAGGCGCTCGAGGCGGCGGCCAAGGCCCAGGGCCTGAGCGTCCAGAAGAGCGCGCCCTTCGCGCGCGGCGAGACGCCGCCGGTCCTGCAGTCGGCGAGCCTCCTGGCGCGCGTCTTCCAGATGAAGGCGGGCGAGACCGAGAAGGAGGGCTTCGCGCTTCCGCAGGGCGCCGCCTTCATCGCCCTCGCCGAGGTCCAGCCGGCGCGGGCGCCCGAGCTCGAGGCGGTCAAGGAGCGCGTGCGCGAGGACCTGGTGCAGGAGGCGGCCCTCGAGAAGGCGCGCGCCGCGGCCGCCGACGTGCGCGCCCGGGCCGAGAAGCTCGGGCTCGAGAAGGCGGCCGCTTCTGTCTCGCTCGTGCGCAAGGAGACGCAGGCGCTCACCGGCCGGGGCCAGCCGCTCGGCGACCTCGGCACCGGCATGGCCCTGGAGGAGGCGGCGTTCTCCCTCCCCGAGAAGACGCTGTCCGAGCCGGTGCGGGCCCCCGCCGGCTGGGCGGTGCTGCGCGTGCTCGAGAAGAAGCCCTTCGACGCGGCCGAGCTCGCGCGGCAGAAAGCGCAGCTGCGGGCGAGCCTCACGAAGCAGCGGCAGTCGGAGCTGTTCCGCGCCTTCCTGATCGCGGCGCGAGACCGCTACCCGATCGAACGCAACGCGGCGGCCTTCCGCCGCGCGCTCGGCCAGGAGCAGTAGCCTTCGAGAGGGGGGCGCGAGGAGCCATGCACATCGAAGTCCGACAGGCCAGGGACGTGATGATCCTCGACCTCAAGGGGCGGCTGACGGCCGGGCTCGGCGACCAGATGCTGCGCGACGCGATCGACGAGCTCCTGGCCGAGGGCCGGCGCCGCATCCTGCTCAATTTGTCGGAGGTGTCGTTCCTCGACAGCGCCGGCGTCGGCGAGCTGGTCGCGGGGCTCAAGACCTCGCGGCGCTTCCAGGCGGATCTGAAGCTGCTGAACGTGGGCGAGCGCGTCTACAGCACGCTCGACATGGCGCGGCTGCTGCCCACGTTCGAAATCTACGGCGACGAGGGCGAGGCCGTCCAGTCCTTCAAGAACTGACGGCCTACTTTGCGTCGGTGTCAGCCGTCGTCACGGCGATCGGCTCGACGCTCGTCACCCGCAGCTCGACCGCGCATTCCGGACAGTTGATCGTCTCGCCCATGTCGAGCTCGTAGCCGTCGAGCTCCAGGTCCGACTCGCACTCGGGGCAGCGCGTCATGGCCCCGAAGTCTACCTCTTTCGGGTGACGACGTAACGGGCGAGCTCCGCAAGCGGCGTGCCCCGCGGCCCGAACGGCTCGAGCGCCGCCTGGCTGGCGGCCACGAGCTCGCCGGCCAGCGCCCGGGCGCCCGCGATGCCCGAGAACGAGACGAAGGTGGTCTTCTTGACGTCCTGGCCCAGGTCCTTGCCGGCCTCGACGCCTCCCGTCACGTCGATCAGGTCGTCCGTGATCTGGAAGGCGAGCCCCAGGTTCTTGGCGTAGGCCACGACCGCGGCGAGCTCGGCCGGGCGCGCCCGCGCCGAGAGCGCGCCGAGCGCGGCGGCGGCCATGAACAGGGCCCCGGTCTTGCGGCTGTGGATGAACTCGAGGGTCGGGAAGTCGAGCTCGCGATCGGTCATCTGCAGGTCGAGCGACTGGCCCGCGATCATCCCGTCGGTCCCGATCGCCCGGCACAGCTCGCGCAGCGCGGCGGCGCGCGCCGCCGCGTCCGGGCCGCCCTCCCAGCCGCAGGCGAGGATCTCGAAGGCGCGGTTCTGGAGCGCGAACGCGGCGAGGATTGCAGTCGCCTCGCCGTGCTGCACGTGGCAGGTGGGTCGGCCGCGCCGCGTCTTCGCGTCGTCCATCGAGGGCAGATCGTCGAGGATCAGGCTCGCGGTGTGGACCATCTCGATCGCGCAGCCGGCCGGCAGGACGGCCGCCGGGTCGCCCTTCAAAACCTCGGCCACGAGCAGCGCCAGCACCGGCCGCAGCCGCTTGGCGGGCGCGAACAGGCTCGACTCGATCGCCGCCTCCACCGCTTCGGCGCGCCCCGGCGCCACCAACAGGCGCAGCGCCGCTTCCACCTGCTGGCGGCGGTCCTCGAGCGTGCGCTCGAGGCGGGCGAACTCGGAGGCGTTGTCGACCATCTCTCGGGCTCGTCGGCATCTTATCCTCCCGGGACGGGTCCTCGTCCTTGCCGTATCTGACCCGTCCCGGGAGATCTAGGCCGAGTCTTTGGTTCGTTGTTCGTTTCCCTCCGCGCTCTCGCGGCCCCCCATGTTTTGGCGATAGACTGCGTGCTGCCACATGGACTACCGCGACGCCGGCGTCGACATCTCCGCTGCGGACGCCGCCAAGGCCCGCATCAAGGCTCTCGCGAAGTCGACGTTCAACCCGTCGGTGCTGACCGAGATCGGCTCCTTTGGCGGCATGTTCCGCCCCGAGCTCGCGCAGTACCGGGAGCCGGTGCTGGTAGCCTCGACCGACGGTGTCGGGACGAAGATCAAGGTGGCGATCGAGGCCGGGGTGCACGACACGGTCGGCTACGACCTCGTCGCGCACTGCGTCAACGACATCCTGGTCCAGGGTGCGCTGCCGCTCTTCTTCCTCGACTACATCGCACTCGGCCGGATGGACCCGGAGCGGGTCGAGCAGATCGTCGCGGGATTCGCCCGCGCCTGCGCCGAGTTCCAGTGCCCGCTGATCGGCGGCGAGACCGCCGAGATGCCGGGCACCTACGCCGAGGACGACTACGACCTGGCGGGTTTCATCGTCGGCGTCGTCGAGCGCGACAAGGCGCTGCCGCGCGGCGTGCGTGAGGGCGACGTGCTCTTGGGGCTGCCTTCGGCGGGCTTGCACACGAACGGGTACTCGCTCGCCCGCAAGGTGCTGTTCGAGTCGCTCGGCCACCGTGTCTCGACCGAACTCGCCGAGCTCGGCAGCACGCTCGGCGCGGCGCTGCTGGCACCGCACAAGAGCTACCTCGCGGCGCTCGAGCCGCTCCTGGCCCGCGACAAGGTGAGAGCGCTCGTCCACATCACGGGCGGCGGCTTTGCCGGCAACATCCCGCGCGTGTTGCCCGAAGGCCTCGGGGCGCTCCTGCGCCGCGGGTCCTGGGAGGTGCCGCAGATCTTCCGCCTGATCCAGAAGGGGGGCTGCGTCTCCGACGAGGAGATGGCGCGGACGTTCAACATGGGCATCGGCATGGTGGTCGTCGTCTCGCCCACGGACCTCCACGACGTCGAGCACTCGCTCGAGCGGCGCTCCGAGACGAGCTTCGTGATCGGCAACGTGGTGCGAGGCTCGGGAGTCGCCTGGCAGGAGTGACGCGGGCGGTCCGCTTTCGCGTCACGGGGGCTTCGTCATGAAGACGATCGGCGTCCTCATCAGCGGCCGCGGCTCGAACCTGCAGGCCCTTATCGACGCCTTGAAGCGGGGCGAGCTGGGCGGCGCGATCGGGGTCGTGTTCTCCAACGTCGAGACGGCGCCCGGCTTGGAGCGGGCCCGGCGCGCCGGAATTCCCGTGGCCTTCCGCGACCACCGCGGCCGCACGCGCGAGGCCTTCGACGCCGAGGTCGTTTCCATCCTGCAAGCGCACGGGGTGGAGCTCGTCTGCCTCGCCGGCTACATGCGGCTGCTGTCGCCCGGCTTCGTGCGTGCCTTTCCCGGCCGGATCCTGAACGTCCACCCCGCGCTGCTGCCGGCCTTCCCGGGACTCCACGCGCAGCGCCAGGCGCTCGAGCATGGCGTCAAGCTGAGCGGCGCGACGGTGCACCTGGTGACCGAGGACCTCGACCTCGGGCCGATCGTGGCGCAGGAGGCAGTGGCGGTCCTCGAGGGCGACACCGAGGAAACGCTCGCGGCGCGTATCCTCGAGGCGGAGCACCGGATCTACCCGCGCGCGGTGCGCGCCATGCTGGAGGGGCGCGTCAGCGTCTCGGGTCGGCGCGTGATCCTGGAGGGAGCTTGAGCCAGCCGGACGCCTTCGCCCGCCTGACGAGCGGGACCGTCGACGTGGTGACGGCAGACGCGCTGCGGACGAAGCTCGCCCGCGGCCGCCCGCTCACCGTGAAGGTCGGCTTCGACCCGACGGCGCCCGACTTGCACCTCGGGCACACGGTCCTGATCCGAAAGATGAAGCACTTCCAGGACCTCGGCCACCGCGTGATCTTCGTGATCGGCGACTTCACCGGCATGATAGGCGACCCGACCGGCCGCTCGAAGACGCGGCCGCCGCTCACCCGCCAGGAGATCGAGGCGAACGCGGAGACCTACAAGCAGCAGGTGTTCAAGATCCTCGACCCCGCGAAGACCGAGGTGCGCTTCAACCGCGAGTGGCTGGGGGCGCTCACGGCGGACGACGTCATTCGCCTCGCCGCGACCTACAACGTGGCGCGCATGCTTGAACGGCGCGAATTCCGCCAACGCTTCGAGGCGGGCCAGCCGATCTCGGTCCACGAGTTCCTCTACCCGCTCTCGCAGGCCTACGACTCGGTGGCGCTCAAGGCGGACGTCGAGCTCGGCGGAACCGACCAGCTCTTCAACCTGAACGTCGGCCGCGACATCATGCCGGCCTACGGCCTCGAGCCGCAGGTGGTGCTGACGACACCGCTGCTCGAGGGGACGGACGGCGTGCAGAAAATGTCGAAGAGCCTCGGCAACTACATCGGCGTCACCGAGCCGCCGGACGTCATGTACGCGAAGCTCATGAGCATCTCGGACGCGCTGATGTGGCGCTACTACGCCCTGCTCACGGACCTCCAGGCGTCCGAGATCGAGGCCGAGCAAGCCGCGGCCCGGCCGATGGCCTCGAAGATGGGCCTGGGGCGCCGCATCGTGACGGACTTCCACGGCGCGGCCGAGGCGGAGGCGGCCGAGGCCGAGTGGCGGCGCGTTCACCAGGAGCGCCAGGCGCCGAGCGAGCTCGCCCTGGTGAGGGTCGCCGCGGGAGCCCTGAAGCCGCACGCGCTCGTGGTGGCCGCGGGCCTCGCGAAGTCGAACGGTGAAGCGGTTCGCTTGCTGCGGCAGCGCGCGGTCCGCCGCGACGGCGAGACGCTCGACGCGAGTGCCGATGTCGTGCTGTCGCCCGGCGAGGGCTTCGTGCTGTCGGTCGGCGCCGCCCGTCACGTGAGGATCGAAGCCGCATCGAACGCTGGAGATTGAGGGCTGGGCACGTCTTGACAAGGCCCGACGGGATCGCTAGTATTCTCTGTTGCCGGGTGCGTTGGAGCCGTAGCCGTGGAGTGGGTGTCGCACCGAGTCGCCGTCGACTCGAGAGTCTTTCCCGCCCTTCGCAAGGCCCGAGACGAAACCCGGACTTGTAAACAGGCCAAAAAAGGCTTGACAAGGCTGCCGCGTTTTTGGCATTCTGGTCAGGTTCCCCCGACGACGGGGTGGCTCTTTGAAAACTGGGTAGACGAAGTAGATTCCGGCGAGATTCAGACTCGCAAGGACCAAATAGTATCTTCAGTACGAAGGGCGTTCCGAAAGGGACGTCACGAGTTTAACTGGAGAGTTTGATCCTGGCTCAGAATCAACGCTGGCGGCGTGCCTAACACATGCAAGTCGCGCGCGAAAGGGGGGCAACCCCCAAGTAGAGCGGCGAACGGGTGAGTAACGCGTGGGTGATCTTCCTTCGAGTGGGGAATAACACCGGGAAACTGGTGCTAATACCGCATGACATCCCTGGTTCATTCCGGGGATCAAAGCCGGGGACCGCAAGGCCTGGCGCTTGAAGATGAGCCCGCGTCCGATTAGCTAGTTGGCGGGGTAACGGCCCACCAAGGCTTCGATCGGTAGCCGGCCTGAGAGGGCGGACGGCCACACTGGGACTGAGACACGGCCCAGACTCCTACGGGAGGCAGCAGTGGGGAATTTTTCGCAATGGGGGAAACCCTGACGAAGCAACGCCGCGTGGAGGATGAAGGCCT
>DATEUE010000101.1:0-9761 GCA_035283305.1 Vicinamibacteria bacterium
CCGTGCTAGTCTGCTCGCTCGATGAGCGAGACGGGCCGGCCACAGCACGCGGCGTGGGCCCTCGCCGTCGCGATCATCGCAGTCGCGCTGATCGTCACCGGCGGCGCCCTCTACGTCTTCCGCTCGGCCCGCAGCCTGCCCGCAGAGGTGGCCGAGAGCGGCAGGAAGGCGCTTTCCGAGCTGCGCGAGGTCGCGGCGGCGTTCCGGACCGGCAGCATCACGACGACCTTCCGCGGCGACGCCACCTCCGTCGCCGGCACCACGCGCCTCCAGTTCGCCGAGCTGCGCCAGGAAGAGGTATTCGAGCGCCGCGACGCCGCCGCGGTGCTGTGGGGCGCGCTCGCGCTGCCCGACGTGGTCGTCGAGGCGCGCGTGCCGGTCACCTACACGTACTTCCTGGACCTCGACAAGGAGTGGCGCTTCAAGCTGCATGAGGACGTAGTGGACGTGACGGTGCCGCCCGTGGAGTGGAACCGGCCGGCGCCCGACGTGTCGGCGCTGCGCTTCTCGGTCCGCGAGGGCAGCGTGCTCCGCGACGAGCAGCTGGTGCTCGACCGCCTGCGGGCCGAGCTCACGCCGCTGCTCGACCGGCGCGCGCGGCAGCACGTGCCGCTCGTCCGTGAGACCGGACGCCGCAAGGTCGAGGCGTTCGTCGAGACGTGGCTGGTCCAGCGTTTCGCCGACGGGAAGCAGTACCGGGCGCGCGTGGTGTTCGCCGACGAGCCGAAGCCCCCATCGCCGCAGGCTCCGGCGCTGCCCTCGCCGCAGGGCTGAGGGCCGCCGCGACGTGGGCGTCTCGTTCCTGCAGCCAACGCGACAGCCCCCGGCCGTCGTGCTCGATCGGGAGCCGCCGGTCCGCCGCGGAAGGCGATGGCCCACGGCAGGGACAGCAGCCGAGCGCCACGGATAGCGGCCATGGCCACAGCCAGGGAACCGATTGCGGTAGGCTTGTCGCCCGTGACCCATCTCCTCAGCCGGCTGGGGCTCGAGCGGCGCGAGCAGCGCGCTTGGGCGCTCTACGACGTGGCCAACTCCGCCTGGATGACCACGGTAATGACGACCGTGTTCCCCCCGTTCTTCGTCGCGCTCGCGACCACGGCCGGCCTCGCCGACGCGTCCGCCCGCTCGCGCTTTGCGTTCGCGAGCGCCATCTCGGTGATCCTGGTCGGCCTGACGGGACCGGTGATGGGCGCGATCGCCGACCTGCGCGCGAGCAAGAAGCGCTTCCTCGCCGCGTTCATCGCGATCGGCGTCGCCTCCTGCGCGGCGCTCTACTTCGCGACGTCCGAGCGCTGGGCATTGGCACTCACGATCTTCGTGATCGGCAACGTCGCGGTCACCTCGAGTCTCGCCTTCTACAACGCGCTGCTGCCGGCGGTGGCGGAGCCCCACGAGATCGACCGCGTCTCGATGGCCGGCTTCGGGCTCGGATACCTGGGGGGCGGGCTGCTGCTCGCCGCCAACCTGGCGATGATCTCGGCGCCGCAGCGCTTCGGGATCGCGGACGCCGACAGCGCGATCCGGCTTTCCTTCGTGAGCGTGGCGGTCTGGTGGGCGCTGTTCTCCTTGCCGCTTCTGCGCCGGGTGAAGGAGCCCGCGGCCCGCGTCGAGCCGGGCGAGGACGCCTCGCGCGGACTGCTGCGCGTGGCGCTCGGGCGGCTCGCCGAGACGTTCCGCGAGCTGCGGCACCACAAGGACGCGGGCCTGATGCTGCTCGCGTTCCTGGTCTATAACGACGCCGTCAACACCATCATCAAGATGGGCGTGATCTACGGCGGTGAGATCGGGATCCCGCTCTCCAGCATGATGACGACGCTGGTCGTGATCCAGCTCGTGGGCGTGCCGTTCGCCTTCGCCTTCGGCCTGCTGGCGGACCGCATCGGCGCCAAGCGCGCGATCCTGATCACGCTCGCGGTCTACTCGGGCATCTCGATCTACGCCTTCGCGCTCCAGACCGCTACGCAGTTCCTGGTGATGGGGATCCTGGTCGGGACCGTGCAGGGCGCGGCGCAGGCGCTCGCGCGCTCGCTCTTCGCGACCCTGATCCCGCAGCACAAGGCCGGCGAGATGTTCGGCTTCTTCGGGGTGTTCGACCGCTTCGGCGGGGCGATCGGCTCGATGATCTTCGCCGCGACGCTCGCGACGATCGGCACCAGCCGCCCCGCGATCCTGAGCCTGATCGTCTTCTTCGCGCTCGGCGCGTACCTGCTGTCGCGGGTCGACGTCGAGCGCGGGCGCCGGCTCGCCCGCGAGTCCGAGGCCGCCACGGCCGCGGCGGGGGCGCTCCGGACCTCGGTGGTAGACTAGCGGGGTCGCGGCGCTCGACAGGGGCTGCGACGCCCCGCCCATGACCGGCCTTCACCCCACCTGCCGAATCGCGCTGGCTGCTACGCTCGTCTTGTCTCTCGGCGGCTGCTCGATCCGCAAGACCGCCGTCAACAAGATCGGCGACGCGCTCGCGAACCCGGGCTCGAACTTCGCGGCCGACGACGACCCCGAGCTCGTCGGCCAGGCGATCCCGTTCGGCCTCAAGACCATGGAGGGCTTGCTCGAGGAGTCCCCGAAGCACGCGGGGCTGCTGCTCGCGACCACGAGCGGGTTCGTCCAGTACGCGTACGGCTGGGTCCAGCTGGAGGCCGACATCGTCGAAGCGAAAGACCTCGCGCGCGCGACGGAGCTCCGCGGGCGGGCGCAGAAGCTGTACCTGCGGGCGCGCGAGTACGGCTTGCGCGGCCTCGAGCTCGATTCGCCGGGACTGCGAGCCGCGCTGCAGCAAGACGCGAAGGCGGCCCTCGCCGGGACCAAGCGCAAGCACGTGCCGCTCCTGTACTGGACTGCCGTCGCCTGGGCGGGAGCGATCGCGCTCAAGGTGAACGACTCGGAGCTGAGCGCCGACCAGGGCGTGGTGGAGGCGCTCGCGCGGCGGGCGCTCGAGCTCGACGAGGGCTGGGACCTGGGCTCGATCCACGAGTTCTTCATCAGCTGGGAGGCGGCCCGCTCCTCGATCGGCGGCTCGCTCGAGCGCGCGCGCGAGCACTTCGACAGGGCGCTCGCACTCTCGCAAGGACGGCGCGCGTTCCCGTACCTGAGCTTCGCCGAGAGCGTGAGCGTCGTGCGCCAGGACCGCGCGCAGTTCCGCGAGATGCTCGACAAGGCGCTCGCGGTCGACGTGAGTCATAAGGACGCACAGCGGCTCGCCAACCTGCTGGCCCAGAAGCGCGCGCGCTTCCAGCTCGGGCGCGTGGACGATCTGTTCGTCGAGTAGAGGCCCCGCGAGAGGACGAGAAGTGAGAACTCCGATGCCCGAACCGCGACCCGCTCCCCCAAGCCGCGCACGGGCGCGCGTGGGCGCGCTACTGCTGCTGGTGGCGCTGGCCGTACTCGCTGCCTGGCCCGCGACGCCCGCTGCCGAGGCCCAGGCGCCGGTGATCATCCGCATGGCGACGCTCGTTCCCGACGGCTCCTCGTGGCACTTGATCCTGAAAGAGACGGCCGATCGCTGGAAGCAGGTCTCGGGCGGACGCGTCACGGTGCGGCTGTTCCCCGGCGGCGTCGCCGGCGACGACCCCGACGTGGTGCGCAAGATGCGGCTCGGGACGCTGAACGCGGGGGTGCTCACCTCGGTGGGTGTCGCCGAGATCGACAAGTCGGTCTACGCGATGGGCATCCCGCTGATGTATGACTCGTACGACGAGGTGTACTGGGTCCACGAGAAGATGCGGTCCAAGCTCGAGGCGAGCCTCGAGGCCAAGGGCTTCGTGGTGCTCAACTGGATCGACGGCGGCTGGGTCCACTTCTTCGCGAAGAAGCCGGTGGCGGTGCCCGACGACCTGCGCGCGCTCAAGCTCTTCTCCTGGGCGGGCGACGCCGAGGCGGTCGAGGTGTGGCGCTCCGCGGGCTTCAACCCGGTGCCGCTGCCCTCGACCGAGCTCACCACGGCGCTCCAGACGGGCCTCGTGGAAGCGCTCGGCTCGCCGCCCCAGGTCACGGTGATCTCGCAGTTCTTCACCCACGCGAAGTACATGACGGCGCTGCGCTGGCAGCTGCTGCAGGGCGCGACGATCCTGAGCAAGAGCGCCTGGGACAAGCTGCCGGCGGACGTGCGGCCGCAGCTCATGGAGATCGCGCGCGAGGCGGGGACGCGGCTGCGGAAGGAGATCCGCGACGCCGAGCCGCGCGACGTCGAGGCGATGAAGAAGCGCGGCCTCACGGTCGTGCCGGTGAGTGCTTCGCAGCGGGCCGAGTGGCAGAAGCTCACGGAGAGCCTATACCCGCGCATCCGCGGCAAGGTCGTGCCGGCCGAGGCGTTCGACGAGGCGATGCGCTACCGCGACGAGTACCGCAAGAGCCACGGCGCGGCGAGCGCGGCCGACGGCAGCCTCTCGCCTGCGCCGGCCACCGGGCTCGCCCGCGGGGCGCGGCGGCTCGAGCACGCGGCGCTGATCTTCGCGTTGCTCGCGGCCGCGTTCCTCCCGCTCGCCGACACGCTGGGCCGGCCGTTCGGCCTGCACGTCCCGGCCGGGGCCGACTACCTGCAGCAGATCGTTCTGTGGCTCGCGTTCCTGGGCGCCCTCGTCGCCACGCGCGAGCGCAAGCACCTCACGCTGTCGACGGTGGAGCTGTTCGGTGAGGCGACCCGCGTGCGCCGCTTCGGCCGCGTGCTCGCGGCCTGCGTCTCGGCGGCCACGGTGGCCGTGCTGACCTACGCGGCCGTGGGACTCGTGCTCGCCAACCGCGAGGAGGGCCGCGTCTTGATGGGCGGCACGCCCGTCTGGGTGCTCGAGCTGGTGATGCCGATGGCGCTCGGGCTGATGGCGCTGCGCTTCGCGTGGACGGCATCGGGGCGGTGGCCGGGACGGCTGGTACCCCTCGCCGCGATCCCCGCCGTGTTCGCGCTGGGGCTCTCGCCCGACCGGCTCGCGTCGTTCGGCTGGCCGATGGCGGCCGTGATCCTGGTGGCGCTGGTGCTCGGCACACCGGTGTTCGTGGCGATGGCGGCGCTCGCGCTCTTCTTCTTCTTCCGCGACGGGCTGCCGGTGACGGCGGTGACGGCCGAGGTGTACCGCCTGATTTCGTCGCCCACGCTGCCGGCGATCCCGCTCCTGACCGCCTGCGGCTACGTGCTCGCCGAGAGCCAGGCGTCGCTGCGCCTGCTGCGTTTCTTCAAATCGCTCTTGGGGTGGATGCCGGGCGGACTCGCGGTGATCGTGATCGCGGTATGCGCGCTCTTCACCACCTTCACGGGCGGCTCCGGGATCACCGTGATCGCGGTCGGCGGCCTGGTGCTGCCGATGCTGCTCAAGGACGGCTACCCCGAGGGCTTCTCGCTCGGACTCGTGACCTCGGCCGGCAGCCTGGGCCTGCTGTTCCCGCCGAGCCTGCCGGTGATCCTGTACAGCGTGGTCGCGGGCACCCGCGAGCACAACGTCCCGGCCGACCTGCTCTACCTCGCTGGCCTGCTGCCGGGCCTGCTGATGGTCGCGATGGTGGCCGCCTACGCGGTGCGAAAGGGCTTCTCGCTCCGGCTCCCGCGCCAGTCGTTCGTCCCCGCCGAGGTGGCGACGTCGACCTGGGCGGCCAAGTGGGAGCTCGCGATCCCCGTTTTCGTGGCGGGCCTGTTCCTGAGCGGGAAGGCCTCGATGGTCGAGACGGCGGCGGCGGCGCTCGTGTTCTCGATCGTGGTCGAGTGCTTCATCACCCGCGACTTGCACCTCTTCCGCACGCTGCCCGCGGCGCTCGTCAAGGCCTCGGTGCTGGCCGGCTCCGTGCTGATCCTGCTGAGCGCCGCGATGGGCATCACCAGCTACATCGTGGACGCGCAGATCCCGGACGCGCTCGTGAGCTGGGTCAAGGCGCACATCGAGTCGCGCGTGGTGTTCCTGCTCGCGCTCAACGGCCTCTTGATCGTGGTCGGCTGCCTGGTCGACATCTTCTCGGCGATCGTGGTGCTGGCGCCCTTGGTGGTGCCGATGGCGACCGCCTTCGGCGTCCACCCGGTGCACCTGGGTGTCATCTTCCTCGCCAACCTGGAGCTCGGCTACCTGACGCCGCCCGTGGGGCTCAACCTGTTCCTGGCCGCGTCCCGCTTCGGCAAGCCGCTCACGACCGTGGTGCGCAGCGTGCTGCCGTTCCTGCTGATCCTGGCGGTCTCGGTGCTGCTGATCACCTACCTGCCCGCGCTCTCGGTGGGCGTGCTCGAGGCGTTCGGCCGGGGTCAGGCCGTGAACTAGCGCAGCGACCGGATCTCAGCTGCCGTCCTTCTGCCGAGGCGACGCGTTCTCCAGGACCGAGAGCAAGCCGCGGGCGAGGGGCGGCACGGCGTAGCCGCCCTGCTGCAGCAGGCGCTTCGGGTCCACCCGCTCGCCGTACAGGTTCTCGTTGCCGTCCTTGTCCTGCTTGACGACGGCGCCCTCGAGCGACACGCCCACGAACAGGCCGCGCGTGCGCGAGTAGCTCAGGATCTCGGCGTGCATCCGCAGGTCGGTGCTGGCCGATCCGGTCCGACCCACGGGCCCCGCCGCGACGGCGGCGTCCGCGCCCAGCGTGAACTGCGAGCGCAGCAGGTACTCGATGCCCTTCGGGTTCATCACCAGGAACACGTAGTCGGCGGCCTGGCCCCCGATCTGCAGCCCCAGGCTGCCGCCGCCGATCGAGATCATGAGCGGCGCGCCCCAGGAGCCGCTGCCGCGCGTCCGGCACGCCACCGCGCCCTTGCCGTAGCGGCCGCCGATGCCGAGCGCGAACTTCTTGGCGCTCGGGATCACGGCCACGCACTCGGCCTTGTCCAGCAGCTCGCGCGGGATGCTCTCTTCTCCGGAGAGCAGCTCCTCGAGCACCTCCTGACAGGCGTTGAGGCGACGGCCTTCCTTCACCTGGGCCTGAACCGGGCTGACGAGCGTCCATCCCGAGACGAGCGCCAGGGCCGACAGAGCGACGCGGCGGTCCATATGCCCATCATGCCCCAACCAGCAGGAAGCTCGTAGGACAGGACGCACCGGGACCCGGGACGGTCTTTCGGCCCGCGATCAGCCCCGGCCACATCCTCGGCAGGAACCTTCCGGGGCGGAAGCCGCGTTCGCGCTATGCTCTCCGACGGCAGCGGTCACGCCAGGTCCCCTTCGTTCGAACCTCACTGGAGGCACACATGCGACGCGCTCTCGCCCTCGCGGCTCTCGCCGCGCTTCTCGCCCCGCCCGTGCACGCACAGGACAAGCCCGTGAGCGCGGCCTACTACTACCGGGTCCGCTGGGGCTTCCAGGCGGAGTTCGAGCGGCTCTTCTTCAAGAACCACTACCCCGTGCTCAAGGAGCAGATGGGACCGGCCGGCCGCATCAAGGCCGTGAGCGTCTACCGGCCCACCTTCCACGGCGACGGGCGCGCCGACTGGACGTTCCTGGTGGTGATCACGTTCTCGAGCTGGAGCGTGATGGGCGGCCCAAGCCCCGACGAGGCGATCGCGAAGCGGCTCTATCCGGACCAGGAGACGTTCCGCAAGGAGGAGGCGCGGCGCTTCGAGATCCTCGACGCGCACTGGGACGTGCCGCTCGCCGAGGTGGAGCCACCGAAGTAGACGTGCTCGGGACCATCCGTCCCCTGCCGCACGGAGCGGGGCATGACGTCCCCGATTTGACCGCCAGATCCGGATGGGCGGCCTGTGGCTCAGCGCCTATCGTTGAGCACGGAATCGAGGGAGGTCACGCATGCCGCTGTTCGTCGAGCATCCCGACAAGGTCCGGTATCCCGTCGGTGACTTGGGGATCGACACGGAGGTCACGCAGTCCAAGCGCCAGCGCTGGTTGCAGCAGATGGCGCAGATGCCGAAGCAGCTCGAGGCTGCCGTGAGCGGCCTCGACGATCGACAGCTCGGCACGCCCTATCGGGAAGGCGGCTGGACGCTGAGGCAAGTCGTCCATCACCTCGCCGACGCCCACCTGAACGGCTTCGTACGCTTCAAGCTCGCGCTCACCGAGGAGCTACCGCCGATCAAGACCTATGAGGAGGCGCTCTGGGCTGAAACGGCCGACGGCAGGGATGGCCCCGTCGAGCTGTCGCTCCAGCTCCTGGGGGCGCTGCACCAGCGCTGGATGATCCTGCTGCGGTCTGTCTCCGGCCCCCAGTTCGGCGGCTGCGCGTTCAGCCATCCGCAGCGAGGGCTGATGACGATCGACAAGGCGATCCAGCTCTACGCCTGGCATGGCGTCCACCACACCGCGCAGATCACCGGCTTTCGCGCGCGCCAGGGGTGGTGAGGGAAGGATCGACCATCGCGAGGCCGGCCCCACGGAGATCGAGCGTGACCGGGCCCTGCATCAGGTAGGACGCACCGACGCTGCCATCGATGACGAGATCGTCGGCCTCAGCGGGCAGGGTCACCCCCGGCCGGGTCCCGATCCGGAGCGTGACCGTCCGATCGGGCGCGAGCTTCAGCCGTCCCTCGCTCACGACGTGCCGGGCCAGCAGTATCCCGCGGATGTTGCCGCTGTCGAGCAGGAACCACAGAGGCCCCCTGGATGCAGCGACCGGCACGAACGGCGAGAACATCCGGCCCGTGACGCCGGTCGCGAGGCGCACGGGGAGGCCGTGCTGTCGCAGGGCGCCCTCGGCGTCCGCGACGGAGTGCACGGCCACCCGCCCAGAGCGCCAGTCGAGGCTGATGACCTGGCCCCGGAACGCGTCGAGTGCGAGCACGCCGTCGAGCCGTGGCAACTCCGGCGGCAGGAGGCCGTTCACGTCGAACACGGCGACCGGCTCGAAGCGGGCCTGCCAGGCGCCCACGGAAAGGTCGAGAGCCTCGCACTGCTGGAACTCGACCCGTTCCCCGGTCATGCGGTGGCCCACGTCTCTACCGTAAGGTTGGCAGCCGCGCCGGGTGGCCACCTCGGGGGTGACGAGCGTCGCGCCGCCGCCCGTGTCGAGCAGGAGCCGGAGCGATTCGCCACCCGCGGAGACAAGAACCGTACGGAGCTCCCGGAAGTAGGGCTCGAGCGCCAGGGTCACCGTGTCGGAAGGCGACCGGGGCGCTACGCTGGCCGCCGGGCGCCCCGAGCCACATCCCGCAGCCATCGTGAGGCCGACGAGCAGGGCCGCGCGCCGAGCCGCGCAGAAGCCGGCGAGCGAAACGCGACTCACGAGCCCGCGCGGCGACGGCGGCGCCGGCCCAGCCAGATCACCAGCACGACCAACCCCAGCGCCGTCAGGGGACAGCCGAGCGACACCGTGCCGGACGCCGGCGGCGGCTCGGGCGGCTGCAGGTCGGCGGGGACCGCGAGGTCCTGCCCCTCCGCGATCTCGTCCTCGCTGAACCGCACGAGCGTGGGCCGGCCCTCCCCGGCCACCTCGATCGCCTTGAACGGACGCCAGGCCCGGCGCGTAAGCCCCCTGTAAACACGGAACTCGCCCACCTGCTCGCTGCCGATCAGAACGCGCACGACCAGGTCGGAGATCCCGAGCACGGCCGGCGGGCCGCTGTAGTCGTGTACCCAGTAGAGGTAGCTGCCGTTCGGCGGCTTCGTGAGCGTGATCGTCTCAGGGCCGCCCCAGTCGGTGTCGTCGACGTCCAGCTGGGCGGTGTGGAACTGGCTCAAGTGGCTGCGGCTTCGGTAGAAGACGTGGCGGTCCGGGGCGCCGCAGGCGCAGGCGAGGTGCGAGTCGGCGTCCCGCACCTGGTCGGGCCGCGAGCCCCAGTTGAGGATGATGCGCACGTCGTGCCCGGCAGCCTCCGTGGCCTCCAGCATGCGCGACAGGCTGACGGTGACGAGCTG
>DATEUE010000102.1:0-6540 GCA_035283305.1 Vicinamibacteria bacterium
GGTCGTGTGCCAGGCGAGCCACGGCGGCCGGGATCTCGCGCCAGCTCGAGACCACGACACCCACGCCTCGGCGCGCGACGAGCTCGGTGTTGAATCGCTCCTGCGGGATCGTGTGGATGTTGCGCGTGACGACGACGGGCACGCGCTGGTGAAACGCCTCGGCGAGCGAGCCGGGTCCGGGCTTCGTGACCAGCAGGTCGCTCGCGGCCAGCAGCTCGGCGACCTTGTCCGTGAAGCCGAATAGCAACAGGCGCCCAGCGCTTCGTGCGTGGAGCGGTGCCATGCGCTCGAAGAGCGAGGGATTGTCGCCGCAGATGGCGATCACCCGCAGCGCCGGGTTCTCGCGCAGCAACGCTTCGGCAAGCGGCGCCATCTCGGGCGAGCCCTTGCCGCCGAAGAGCAACGAGGCCGTGAATTCGAGGGGGCCGATCCCGAGCTCGCCCCGCACACGCTCGCGCAGATCGGGCCCGCCCGCACGGTAGAAGCGCGGGTGGAGGATCATGCCCGAGACCTGCCTCACGCGCTCCGGCTCCATCCCGAGCGAGTGCGCCTGCTCGGCCGCCTCCTTCGTACCCACCACCACGCGGTCGAGACCCGGCTCGATCCAGAAGCGTGGCGGGAAATCGGCGTAGTCCGTGAGCACCACCACGAGCGGCACGCCCGGGAACGCCTCGCGCACCGCGTCGCGTATCACGCCGTTGAAGTTCGGAAACACCGAGACCACCGCCTCGGGGCGAGGCTGCTGGCGCAGCCAGCCCGCGAGCGTGCGCACGAGCGCGCCGCGCCTCAGCCAGATGCCGGCGTGCATCATGCGCAGCAGCGGCACCATCAGCGCGTTCGCGCGCCGCTTCAGGATCAGGTTATAAGCGGCCTCGAGCGACACGCCGGTCGCGCGCTTCAGCACGTCGAGCGGAAGCAGGACCTCCTGGAAGCTCTCGACCCGGAAGCGGAAGGGCGGCCCGGTCTCCTCCGCCGCGGCCACGAGCGCCCGTGCCGCCGCGCGATGCCCGCCGCCCGCGTCGATGGTGAAGAGCAGCACCACGCGCCCGCAGCATAGCAGACGCGACGCAGCGTCCCCATGCAGCGGGCTGGGAGCGGAGCCCGATTCACTCGGGCGGAGCGCACGGGGGGGTGAGAGGGGGGACGCGACGCAGCGTCCCCCCTACTAATGAAAGCTCGCCCCGACCGAGATCGTCCAGCGGCTGAAGTGCGCCTCGCGCAGGACGGCCGGCTCGGTCTCGTCCGGCGGGACGACCGCCTGGGGGATGCGGTTCGTGCCCCAGGCGTAGCCCAGGCCGAAAGCGAGCGTGGCGCGGTCCGTCTCGACGGTGAAGCCGCCGGTGACGTCGGTCAGGTCCCACGCGGCGAAGCTGTCGCGCTCGGGGACGTAGGCCGACTCGTTGTGCGCCGCTCCGCCGTAGAGCACGAGCCGGCTGCTGAGACGCTGCTCGAGCCCGATGCCGTAGCACGCCACGCCGTCCGCTTCGCCCTGATACACGAGCGGAATCGTCTCCGGGCGGCCGGCGACTGGCGCCGGCTCGGGCTGCAGGATGTCGTAGGCGTCCACCGCGGTGAACCACTCGGCCGTCGTGTGGATGGCCGTGCCGTTGCGGCGCCAGGTCGCGCCCGCCGCCACGGACCAGGGCGCGTGATAGGTAGCGTCGAGACCCGTCTGGGTGCTCGCCGACACGATCGGGCTCGCCACGTCTCCCGTCAAGGAGGCGTTGAAGACGGCCTTGCCCTGGCTCAGGAGAGCGAAACCCGGCGCGGTCACGGTCATCCCGAACTGCCAGGATCCCGGCCGCCAGGCGAGGCCGGCCTTGGCGAGCAGGCGCGCGTGGTTGTACTCGTACTCGCTTCCGACGAAGGCGGCCCCCGACGCGCCGCCCGAGATCTCCTCGAGCGACAGCGAACGCCGGCTCCGCTGCGCGCGGTACGCAACGAAGGGTGAGACCCCGACGGAGAACCGATCGGAGAACCGGTGCGACCAGGTTCCTCCGACCCAGTACTCGACGAGCCGCTGGCGCACGCGGCCGAAGCCGGCGCGGGCGTCGGGCTGCGCTCCCGAGACGCTCACGTCGCTGTAACCTAGGTCCCAGTCCGAGTCATGGCGGGACAGGAACGCGAAGGCGAAGTGGTTGGCGCCCTCGTGGCTGCCCACGTGCCCCGCGAGCATGGAGGGCACGATGTCGAAGACGAGCTGGTCGACGTTCAGCCCATCGCCGGCGACGCCTGGCGCGTCGATGTTGGCGAGCTCCACGGAGGTGAGGCCCACCACGAAGCGCGGCTTGTCGAGGAGCGCGAGCGCGCCCGGGTTGTAGAAGACCGCCGACATATCGCTCACGCCCCCGACCAGCGTCCCCTCGGTGAGCTGCCCGATCGGGCCGTAGCCGTAGGTCCAGTAGTGCGCGTCCTGGGCAAAGGCGAGTGGCGCCGCGGAGAGCCCCGCGAGCAGGACGGTCGTGAGTCGGATGGCAAGTCGCATGGGCAGTCGTCTCGCTGGCGCGGCCGCGGGATCTTACTACCCCTTGACCGTGATCATTGGCAGCAGCCGTGCGACGCGGCGGGCGAGCCCGGCCTGCTCGGTGGCGAGCACCACCTCGCCCACGTCCTTGTAGGCGTCGGGCGCCTCCTCGGCCACGCCGCGCAGCGAGGGGCTGCGGATCAGGATCCCGCGCTTCTCGAGCTCCTCGACCACCTGCCGGCCGTTCCAGCGCTTCGATGCCTGCGTGCGGCTCATCGCACGGCCCGCGCCGTGGCAGGCGGAGCCGAAGCTCGCGCGCATGCCGCTCTCGGTCCCCGCGAGCACGTAGCTCGAGGTTCCCATCGAGCCGCCGATCAGCACCGGCTGGCCCACGGCCCGCAGCCGGCCGGGGAGCCCGGGATGGCCCGGTCCCCACGCGCGCGTCGCCCCCTTGCGGTGCACGTAGACGTCCTGTTCCTTCCCCTCCACCACGTGCCGCTCCAGCTTGCAGGTGTTGTGGGAGACGTCGTAGAGCAGCGTGAGGTCGGACTGCGGCAGCACCGAGCCCACGGCCTCGCGCGCGAGGTGCGTGAGCACCTGGCGGTTGGCGAGCGCCACGTTGATCGCCGCCCGCATCGCGCCCAGGTAGCGCTCGCCCTCCAATGAGCGCACCGGCGCGCAGGCGAGCTCGCGGTCGGGCAGCTCGATGCCGTGGCGCCGGCCGGCGTCGAGCATCTCGCGCAGCGCCTCGGTTCCGATCTGGTGGCCGAGCCCGCGCGAGCCGCAGTGGATCGAGATCAGGACGTCGCCCCGGCCGAGCCCGAAGGCTTCGGCCGCCGCGGCATCGTGGATCTCCGCGACCTCTTGCACCTCGAGGTAGTGGTTGCCCGAGCCGAGCGTTCCCACCTCGTCCCGCATGCGCGCCTTGGCGCGATCGGACACGGACTCCGGCCGCGCATCCGGCATCCGACCGCCCTCCTCGACGCGCTCGAGGTCGCCCGGCTGGCCGTAGCCCTTCTCGACCGCCCAGCGCGCCCCGCCGCGCAGCATGCGGTCCATCTCGTCGTGGCCGAGCCGGATGCGACCCCTGCTGCCGACGCCCGCCGGGATCGCGCGGAAGAGCGTGTCGGCGAGCTCCTTCTGCCGTGCGATCACTTCGTCGCGCGCGAGGCGGGTCCGGAGGCAGCGTACGCCGCACGAGATGTCGAACCCGACCCCGCCGGCCGACACGATGCCCTCGTCGGGATCGAAGGCCGCGACGCCGCCCACCGTGAAGCCGTAACCCCAGTGGGCGTCGGGCATGGCGAGCGACGCGATGCGGATCCCCGGCAGCGTCGCCACGTTCGTGACCTGCTCGTACACCTTGTGGTCCATCGCGCGCACGAGCGGCTCGCTCGCGAACAGCACGCCGGGAACGCGCATCTTCCCACGCGGCTCGATCCGCCACTCGAACTCGGAACTACGCGTCAGCAGCGAGAGGTCCACGATCCTTCTCCTGTCACACGTCCACCACGCACTCGGCCACCCACGACCCCCGCTGGTGCATCACCTTGAGACCGGTCCAGGTGGCGCCCTTCACCTCTACCGCGGGCTGGTGCCGCTCCACTTCAACGGGCTCGCCGAAGGCCACGGCGCGCAGGCGGCCCCCTTCGAGTGTCACCTCGTAGCGCGCGAAGAGCACCGAGCGCGTCGCCATCTCGAAGACGAGAGCGTTCAGCCAGTCGTAGAGCAGGCTCTCGGGGTCGCTGGCCTCGCACCCGACCGCCACCGACATCGTCTCGCGGACCTGTGCCGGGTCGGTCACGACGGAGGTGAGCGCACGGCCTGCGTTGGCGAAGGCCTCACGTAGCGTGGCACCGCGGCCCCGCACGCCGACGTCGGCGTCGTGCTCAAAGGTCTCGAAAGCGGGCGGACCCTTCATGGCTGGGCCACTCTGGCGCCGCCGAGCCTACCGCCGATCGCGGGCCGGGAAAAAGCGTGCCGTACCACTCGACCCGCAACGAGCGCTCGTTCTGCAGCAGGTCGACGAGGAACACAGGCTCGTCATGCGCGCGGCAGCCAGGGCCTGAGCAGCAGCACCCCCGTCCAAACGACCACGATGCACGCCACGTCGAGCAGCACCCCGGCCCGGATCATGCGGGTGAGCGGCACGCGGCCGGTGCCGAACACGATCGCGTTGGGCGGTGTCGAGACCGGGAAGATGAAGCCACAGGTGGCCGCGAGCCCGGCGGCGATCGCGGGCGGGACCGGGTCGAAGCCGGCCTGCTTCGCCGCGGCGATCACGATCGGCACCAGCAGCGTCGCCGCGGCGGTGTTCGAGGCGAACTCGCTGACGACGATCGCGGCCACCACCGAGAGCAGCATGAAGCCCTCGGGGCTCGTGGCGAGGCCGGCGCTCACGACTCCCTCGCCTGCCCACTTCGCGATCCCCGTCGTCTCGCCGAGCGTGCCGAGCGACAGCCCGCCTCCGAACAGCAGCAGCACGCCCCAGTTCACCCGCTGGCCATCCGCCCATGTCAGGGCGAAGCGGCGCTTGCGCCAGGACAGCGGGGCGACGAACAGCAGGCCCGCCGCGAGCAGCGCCACGCCGGCCTCGGGTAAGTGCCGGCCGAGCGCCACCGCGAGCGGGTGATCCCGGCCGAGTGCTCCTTGAGCGAGCGAGGGCAAGAGCCAGAGCGCGAACGCCAACGAGAAGGCGAGCACGGTGAAGCGCGCCCCGGCGCGCCTCTCCCGGAGGGCCTCGGTGTCTCCCGTGACGGGCGGCTCCGCCGCGACCACGGCAACGATGCCGCTCGCGAGGCCCCGCCCGAGCGTCAGTCGCGTGAGGCCGAGCGAGACGACGAGCAGCGCCGCGGCGACCGGGAACCCGAACGACAGCCAGTCGGCGAAGCCCACCCGCACTCCGGCCAGGCGCTCGAGAAAGCCCGCGACCAGCAGGTTGGGCGGCGTGCCGATGATCGTCGCCATACCGCCGATCGACGCACCGTAGGCGATCAGCAGCAGCACCCCGGACTCGGTGCGGGTCGGCGGGCCAGGTTTGCGCTCGCCGAGCGCGCCCAGGGCGATCGGCGTCATGAGCGCTGCGGTCGCCGTGTTGGACAAGACCGTGGAGATCGCGGCCGAGGCCGTTCCGAAGGCGGCCATCCGGCCCGCCCCGGTCCGGGCAAACAGCGGCAGGCTCAACAGCCGTGATGCCAGCCTCACGTCGAGACCATAGCGGCTAAGCGCCTCCGCGAGCAGGAACGAGCCGAGGAACAAGAAGATCACCGGGTCCGCGAATGGCGCGAGCACCTGTCGGGCCGGAGCGACGCCTGTCACGATCGAGAGGGCCGCCGCCACGAGCGCCGTTGCCGGGAGCGGGATTGCCTCCGTGATCCACCACGTGATCGCGAGCGTGAGCACGGCGAGCAGGCGGCGGGCTTCGGGCGGGTGTGCTCCGGGGTTCCACAGGTAGACGAGGACCGCGAGCGCCGGCCCGGCCAGCAGGCCGACCGTCTTCAGTCCGCGCTCGACACGTGCCTCGAGATCGCCGTTCGCGAGGGTGTCCGACATCTCGCGACTATACCCTCGCGCGTCGGGCCGCCAAGCGCGCTATCGCTTCCGTCCGACGCCGAACTGATCGCCGTTGCGCAGCGGCCGTCCGTCTTTCCAGATCATCTCCACGAGCTTCTCGCTGTGGACGGCCGCGCCGGTCTCGTCCGTCAGCGCCGCGACGATGGCCTTGGTCTTCACGTCGATGATCTCGCCCGTCGACATGAGTGCGTGCCGGCCGTCGAGCGTGAAGGTGAGCCAGCCGGGCTGCTCGCGCAGCGCGATGCTCGCGCCCTGGCGGGGCGGCATCACCGTGTTGTCGAACACGTGCACGCGCTGGTTGGCGGCGTCCACCACCCAGACCTCGCTCTCGTCGGGTGTCAGCCCGATGCCGTGGCTCGGGCAGCCGTGGCGCTTGATCAGGCCCTTCTGGAAGCCTTCCACCTGCACACGGTGGAGCTTCCTGCCGCTCTTGATGTCCCCGATCTCGAAGCCGAGCAGCTCGTTGACGTTGACGTAGGCCAGCGTCTGCTTGCCGTTCACCG
>DATEUE010000103.1:0-12352 GCA_035283305.1 Vicinamibacteria bacterium
CACGACCTCGAGTGCTACCTGGCGCTCACGCCGCGCGCGAAAGACGCCGAGGAGCTCGCGGCGCGCGTGGCCGAGCTCAAGTTCAAGGCCTCACGACTCAATTGACGGAGGAACCGCAATCATGACTACGGCCACTGCGACGAGCGGCATCTCGAAGATCGAGGAGTACCTGGGCGGCGAAGCTCGCCACCTGCTCGACTACACCTCGAAGGGCATCCCGAAGGCGAGCCTGCACATCCCCGGTCCCCGCTGGGTCGACGAGATCCACGCGGGTTCCGACCGGCCGACGCCGGTCCTGCGCTCGCTGCAGGCGCTCGTCGACCACGGCCGCCTGGCCGGCACCGGCTACGTCTCGATCCTGCCCGTCGACCAGGGCATCGAGCACTCGGCCGGCGCCTCGTTCGCGAAGAACCCGCAGTACTTCGACCCCGAGAACATCGTCAAGCTCGCGATGGAAGGCGGCTGCAACGCGGTCGCCTCGACGCTGGGGGTGCTGGGTGCGGTCGCGCGCCAGTACGCGCACCGGATCCCGTTCCTGCTCAAGTTCAACCACAACGAGTTCCTGACCTACCCGAACAAGTTCGACCAGATCTTCTTCGCCCAGATCCCGCAGGCGAGGGACATGGGCGCCGTCGCCGTGGGCGCCACGATCTACTTCGGCTCGCCCGAGTCGGCGCGCCAGATCGTCGAGGTCGCGCAGGCTTTCAAGGTCGCGCACGAGATGGGGATGGCGACAGTGCTCTGGTGCTACCTGCGCAACCCCGGCTTCAAGAAGGACAAGGACTACCACGTGTCCGCCGACCTCACCGGCCAGGCGAACCACCTCGGGGTCACGATCGAGGCCGACATCATCAAGCAGAAGCTGCCCGAGAACAACGGCGGCTACAACGCGATCAGCTCCAAGGAGAACCCGTACGGCAAGATCGACAAGCGCGTCTACACCGAGCTCACCAGCGACCACCCGATCGACCTGTGCCGCTACCAGGTGGCGAACTGCTACATGGGCCGCGCCGGCCTGATCAACAGCGGCGGCGCGTCCGGCGAGAACGACTTCGCCGATGCCGTGAAGACGGCGGTGATCAACAAGCGCGCCGGCGGCATGGGCCTCATCTCCGGCCGCAAGGCCTTCCAGCGCCCGATGGCCGAGGGCGTGAAGCTGCTGAACGCGATCCAGGACGTCTATCTGTGCAAGGACGTGACGATCGCCTGAGACCGAGCCGCCGACCCGCCAGTTCGTGTTAGCTTCTGGGTCATGAGCCTCGCCCTCCTCGCCCTCGCCACCCTCGTCGTCGCGCAAGCGCCCGGCGCGGCCAAGGCCGCCCCCATGACCGTGCAGGTCGAGGCCTCGGCCAAGGAGGCGCCGGGCGTGGCCGAGTGGACGAGCGAGCTGCGCACGGCCCTCGGGGCGCGCAAGGACGAGTTCCGCCTCGCGAAGCCGGGGGAACGGGCCGAGCTCGTGGTGAGGATCGACTCGGTGAGCAGCCAGCCAGACGGCACCTCGAGCCTGAACGGCGCTCTCGCCCTCGGCGAGGTCAAGCGCTCGTTCCGGTACAGCTTCAGCAACGTCCGTGTCGAGGCCGAGAAGCTCGCGCGCAATCTGCGCAAGCTGGCCGACCAGATGCAGGCGGCGGGCAAGTAGGCTGCGAGAAGCCCGAGGCAGCGGGCTCGCCCCGAAGCCGAGGACGTCAGCGCCGGCGCAGCTCGAAGGTCGCGACGACGTTCGGTCTGAACGGGCGCTTCACTCCTTCGCTCGAGCGAGAGTCTTGCGAACCTGCTGCAGCAGGTCGGCTCGCGTGAAGGGCTTCCGCAGCAGTGCAAATCGCTCCACGGAGTCGCCGCGCCGGTCGATGACGTCCTGCGTATAGCCCGAGATCAGCAGCGCCCGCGTATGTGGGCGCTTCTCGGCCAGCCGCTCGATCAGCTGCGGGCCGCTCATGCTCGGCATGATCACGTCGGTCACCAGGAGATCGATCGGCTCCCGAAAGGCATCGCTCACAGCGAGCGCGGCCGGGCCCGAGGCTGCGGGCAGCACTCGGTAGCCCGCATCCTCGAGGATCTCGCAGATCAGGCTGCGCAGGCCGTCCTGGTCCTCCACCACCAGCAGCGTCGCCGTGCCGGCGTCGGGGGGTTCGGCCAAGGGAGCCACCGGCGGCTCGACGGCACCGCCTGCCCGCGGCAGTTGGATCGTGAAGGTCGCCCCGCGCCCTGGCGCGCTCTCGACCCACACGTAGCCGCCGCTCTGCTTCACGATCCCGTAGACGGTCGACAGCCCGAGGCCCGGACCTCCGCCTTCGGGTTTGGTCGTGAAAAACGGCTCGAACAGGTGTTCCCGCACGGACGCGTCCAGGCCGCAGCCCTCGTCCGAGACCCGCACCTCGACGTAAGAGCCCGGCGCGAGCGGGACGTGCTCCATGGCGTAGGCCTCGTCGAGCTCGACGTCGCGGGTCTCGATCGTGAGCGTTCCGCCATTCGGCATCGCGTCTCGCGCGTTCGAGGCCAGGCTCAACAGCACTTGGCCGATCTGGCCAGGGTCGGCCCGGACGCGCCCGAGCCCAGGCGAGAGCCGCATCACGAGCGTGACATCGTCTCCGATCAGGCGGTGCAACATCGGCTCCAGCTCGGCGACCTCGGAGTTGAGGTCCAGCACACGCGGCTCCAGCACTTGCCGCCTCGAGAACGCGAGCAGCTGGCGCGTGAGCTGCGCCGCGCGCTGGGCGGCTCCTAGCACCTGCTCGAGCCGCGCTCGCACCGCCTGGTCGTCGGCCGCCGCCGCGCGCGCGAGCTCGGCGTGCCCGATGATCACCCCCAGCAGGTTGTTGAAGTCATGGGCCACGCCGCCGGCGAGGCGGCCGACCGCTTCGAGCCGCTGCGACTGCACGAGCCGCTCCTGGGCGCGCCTGAGCGTCGACTGGCCCTCGAGCTCCAGCCGCTCGCCGCGCGACTCCGTCTCGCGCAGCGCCGCCAACCCACGCCTGCGCTGCC
Organism: Vicinamibacteria bacterium; assembly: GCA_035283305.1. GTDB lineage: Bacteria > Acidobacteriota > Vicinamibacteria > Fen-336 > Fen-336 > DATBSL01. The sequence goes on from DATEUE010000103.1 coordinate 2,983, forward strand.
AGAGCCCGAACCCCACGCCCAGCAGCGCGACGGTCACGCCCCAGGCAAGCGAGGTCATGCGGGCACGGCCGAGGCGGCCGCCTCGTGCAGGACCGCCATCAGCGCCTCGTGCTCGTGCAGGAGCTGTCCGATCAGCGGCGACGCCTCGGCGACGCAGCGCTCGCTCGCGATTTGCTCGATGCGCCGGCACAGGTCTGCGATCCCGCGCGCTCCGAAGATCCCGGCGCTGCCCTTGAGGCTGTGGGCCGCACCGTGCAGGCCTTCACCGTCGCCGACGCGTGCCGCCAGCTGCATGTCGCCGAGGCGCTGGCGAGCGCCTTCGTCGAACTCGCGGACGATGGTCGACAGGAATCCGGGTCCGTCTCGCTCCAGCATCTTCAGGTTGGCGAGCGCCTGCGGGTCGACGAGCGTCGTTGCCGGCGCCGTCACCACGGTCGGTTTCGTTGCGTCTTGAGCGACGTAGCGCCCCAGGACTCGACCGAGCGACACGAGATCGACCGGCTTGGCCAGGTAGTCGGTCATGCCCGCCGCCAGGCAGCGCTCGCGGTCGCCGCGCAGCGCGTTGGCGGTGAGGGCGACGATCGGGAGCTGCGGCCCGGATCCCTCGCGGCGGCGGATCTCGCGCGACGCGTCGTAGCCGCTCATCCCGGGCATCCGGCAGTCCATGAACACGACGTCGTAGCGGCGTCGCCCGAGAGCCTCGAGCGCTTCCTGCCCGTCGCTCGCAATGTCCACCCGGCAGTCCAGGCGCGCCAGTAGCGCGCTCGTCACGTGCTGGTTGACCCGGTTGTCTTCGACCAGCAAGACGTGGCACGGACGGTCTCCGAGCTTCTGCAGCGCAGAGCCGGGCGCCTCGACTTCGTCGCCGATCGCGGCCTCGCCGAGCCGCAGCGTGCATGTGATCTCGCTGCCTCGTCCCGGCGTGCTCGAGGCCTCGATCACGCCTCCCATCAGCTCGACCAGCCTGCGCGTGAGCGCCAGCCCGAGGCCAGCCCCGGCGCCTTGCCGCGCCGAGGAAGCCTCGGCGTGGGCGAAGGGCTCGAACAGGTGCGGCATGAGCTCGGCGGGTATTCCCGCTCCGGAATCCTGGACACGCAGGCGGAGCACGACGCCCGTGCGCTCGCGTCGAGCGAGCTCGACGCGGGCACGGATCCATCCGCGATCGGTGAACTCGACGGCGTTGGCGAGCAGGTTCAGCAGCACCTGCCGCAGCCTTCCAGGGTCGCCGGTCACGCAGCGCGGCACGCCGTCGTCGATCACGCAGCCCAGCTCAAGCCCCTTGTCCTTCGCCCTTCCGGCCACGAGCGTGAGCGTGTCTTCGCAGAGCCGGCGCACGTCGAAGGCGATCCGGTCGAGGTCGAGGCGGCCCGCCTCGATCCGCGAGAAGTCGAGAAGGTCGTCGATCAGGTCCAGTAGCGCCCGGCCGGCCGTGCCGATCATCGTGACCTGCTCGCGCTGGTCAGCATCGAGCGGACCCTCGGCGAGCAAGGCGGTCCCGCCGAGCACCGCGTGGAGCGGTGTGCGTATCTCGTGGCTCATCATCGCCAGAAACTCGGACTTGGCCCGGGTTCCCGCCTCGGCCGCCTCCTTGGCGGCGCGCAGCGCCTCCAGGCTGCGCCGCAGCTCGCGCTCGGCGGCCTTGCGATCGGTGATGTCTTGCAGCGCGGCGGTGAGACCCGCGACACGGCCCTCCTCGTCGCGCACGAGCGCTTTCGAGATCAGCAGGTCGCGCACGCGACCGTCGTGCGTCGCCACCTGCGCCTCGTACTGCAGTGACCCGCCGTCGCACAGGACGTCGCGATCGGCCTGCTCGTGCAAGCGCGTCGTGCCCTGCGGCAGCAGGGCGCGCACGTCACGGCCGAGGATGGCCTCACGCGACCGACCCACCAGGGTCTCGAACGCCACGTTGCAGCCCAGGTAGCGGCCCCCGACGTCCTTGAGGTAGATCGGCGTGGGCACGTTGTCGCTCACGCGCTGGAAGAGCTCGAGCTGCTGGCGCACGGCGTCTTCCGCGCGCCGGCGGGCTTCGGCGGCGCGCGCGAGGGCGATCGCTCCCGCCGCGCTCGCGAGCAGCAGCAGCGCCGAGACGCTGGTACTGCGGCGACGGGAGGAAGCGGCCTGCCTCTGGCCTCGTTCGTCCGGGGCATAGGCGATATGCCAGGTACCCGCAGCCGGACCGTTCCACGAGCGCAAGGCGAACGGACGCAGCTCGAGACGGCGGGTCTGCGGGGCAGGAGTCGCGAGCCATTGCCCCTGGGCGTCACGGAGATAGACGCCTCCGCCTCCCGGGCCGAGCAGGTGCAGATCCGGAAACAGAGCCAGCGGGTCAGCTTCGGCCATGAGCACCGCCTGCGTGCCGTCCAGCCCAGTCCCGAGCGGAAGCCCCAGGCACAGCCGGACAGAGCCGGAGACCCTCACGACGGCGAGGAGGGCTTCGCTGGACGGAAAAGCCGCCGCCACGCCGCCGAGCGTGTCGCACGCCGGCGCGCCAGGCTGCCGCTCAGCCGCGACACGCGCCGAGCCGGCGCTCACGACAACGCGCTGGCACCAATCGCGGGTCGCCATGAAGCCGAACAGGTCGCGGGCGAGGGCCGCACGCCTGACCGGGTCGGCGCCGCGCAGGAAATCCCCGACGACACCCATCGACGCCAGCAGGTGCAGGTCGGCGCGAGCGGCGCTCAGCGCGGTGAGCACCGCGCGCTGCGCGAGCTCGATGCGCGGGATCGAGGCGGCCTCGGTCGCGTCGCGCAGCTCCCGCTCCTCCGCCCACTGGTGCGTGGCGAGCGTGACGCAAACGAGGGCGGCGGCGACGGCCCAGTAAGCGAAGGCTCGGCCGAGCACGCGCGCCCAGCGTGCACGCGCGCGGCCGAGCAACCCGGTCAGCATCGCCTTGCGTCCCTCAGTTCGCGTTCAGCAGGCTGCGCACGGCCTGGAGCACTTCGTCCGGTGTCCCGGGCTTGGCGATGAACGACAAGCCCGGGCCGGGCGGCACCAGGTCGTCGACCCGGTCCTTCGACAGGCCCGAGTAGACGAGCACCGGAATATCCCCGACTCCCTGCATCATGCGGAGCCGATCGAGCACGGCCGGTCCTCCGCCGCCCGGCATGGCCAGGTCGAGCACCACCAGGTCCGGCCGCTCCTGCCGCGCCACCATCGGACCGTGAAGGGCGTCGAGCGCCGTGAAGACGCGATAACCCTCTCGCCCCAGGACCGCCTTCAGGTACGTGAGCACGGCGCGGTCGTCGTCGATCACCAGGATGCGTTCGGTTGCGGATCCCATATCTGCCTCCATCCTCGGCAATCGGCAGTAGCAAGTACACGGCCAGACCCGCTCGGTTTGCGCAAGCCATTGAACAGCAATCACCTGGTGCCTTCGATGCCGCCAGCATGGGGCTCGCCAAGGCGGGCAAACCGCCCTGCCCTCGGGAGAATCGCCCCAACCGAGCCTGAACCGGGAGAAACGCCGCCCAATCGGGTGCGGCTCCCGCATTCACTCCGCCAGGGGCTGGCGCCCAAGTCTCCTCTGGCGGCACGGGCTCAATCACTTGCAGCCATGGGCGCCGGTGGGCACGGCGGCTGCACATGGGACGGGTGACGAACACCGCCGCAGCAAGGGGGCTACGGCGGGAGGAGCGAGCGGAGACTGAAGATGCAGGGGCGATCGGCGGCAAGAAGGACGCGGACGAAGGCCGAGGCAGCGGATGGCCGTTCAAGGCGCACGCGCCGGCGTTGGTGTCGGGTGAGGGTCGAGACCGATACGGGCGCCTATCTCGGGAGCCTGGAGCTGGGCGGCGTCGGCCTGCGTGAGCTCGTCGACGACGAACGCACCTACCTCGGCCTGTGGAACGCCGAGCAGGAAGGGGCACCTGGCGTCGAGGAGTTCCTCGCCCTGCACAAGGGAGTCATCTGTTCGGTGATCGTCGTAGCCGAGGAGCGTCAGGCTCCCGCGCAACGGCTGGGGGCTTGAGCCATGGCCACGGCAATGTCGTCTCTCGCGACCCGAACGGATACGGAGACTCTCAGGGTCCCGACTGGCGGCACGCGGGCGCAGGTCAAAGCCGCCTTCGTCTCGCCGGCGCTCCCCGACACGGCCGCGAGGGGGGAGAGAGTCGAGGAAGCGCTGCGAACGGCCGAGAGTTTCGTGATGCGGCAGGATGCCGAGGAGGCCGTGTCGGTGTTGCACGAGGTGCTCACCCAGGCCGACGAGCCACGGCGCCGTCGCATCCGGCTGCTGCTGGCCCGCGCCTACGCCATCGATGCTCGCTGGAAGCGCAACGCGGTCGCGCTCCTGCGCGAGCTCGTCGAGCAGAACCCGAACGACGCCGAGGCGCTCGCCGCGATCGGCGACATGTACCGGCGCGAGGGCTTGTTGTCCCGGGCCGAGTCGATGTTCGTCCGGGCCCTGGCCGCGGACCCGGGCATGGGCGCGGCACAGGACGGCTTGCGCTCGGTGCGCGCCAGGCTCGTCGCCAGACAGACGCCGTCTCGGACGAAGGCTGCCCCGCGACGGGGCCTGATATCACGCTTGTTCTCGGTCGCCCGATAAGGAGTGGAGCCATGGCCCAGATTTCATTCGCCCCAGTGCCCGCCCGCACGCCGCCCCAAGCCCAATGGTCGTGCCACCAGGTACTCGTGGTGGACGACGACAAGGCCTTCGCGCAGAGCATCTGCGACGCCATCCTCGATCGTGACATCGAGGCGATCGCGGTGACCGACCCGCGCGAGGCGATCGAGCTCGCGCGCCAGACGCCCTTCGCCGCAGCGGTGGTGGACCTGATCATGCCCGGGATGGACGGCCTCGAGCTGGCCCGCGAGCTGCGCCGCGGGAACCCGGCGACCGAGGTCGTGATGCTGACCGGCCACGCCGACATGAGCTCCGCGATCGAAGGCATCCGCAACGAGCTGTTCGACTACCTGCAGAAGGACTCGCTGCAGACGATCCGCCTGCGCCGCGCCGTGCGCGCCGCGATCGCCCGCAGCGAGCTGCAAGCCGAGAACCGCCGCCTCGTGACGGGCCTGCAGGAGACGACCGCCCGCCTCCGGATCCTGAGCGACGTGTCCGCCCGGCTCGCGTCCCAGCACCACCTGGACGAGCTGATCGGCGAGCTGCTCGAGGCCACACGCGAGATCGTGGGCTCGGAGAAGGTGCGCCTGCTGCTGATGGAGTCGAACGACCTCGGGGACATGACGATCCGCGCCGCCTACGGGGATGGCGAGGTCTCGCTCGGTGGGCCTTTCGGTCCCGGAGACGGCATCGCGACCCAGGTGGCCCAGACCGGCGCCTCGGTGCGCTTCGGCGCGGCCCAGGACCACCCGAACTACTCGCCGCGCTGCGACGACATGGGCGCGTCGCTGCCCGGCTTCCTGTGCGTGCCGATCCAGCGTCCCAACCTGGTGGGCGCGCTCGTGGTCGCCGGGAGGCGAAAGGCGTTCACGGATGAGGAGCTCTCGCTGGTGGTTTCGCTCGCGCGCCAGGGGGCGATCGCGATCGAGAACGCCACGATCCACGAGAGCTACAAGAACTTCTTCACCCACGCATCCGACATGCTGGTGTGGCTGCTCGACGCCCAGGACCCACACTACGACGGTCACTCGCGCGCGGTCGCGGCGCTCACCGACATGGTGACGCGGCGACTGGGTCTGCCCGACCATGAACGGCGCACGCTCCATTACGCCGCACTGCTGCACGACGTGGGCAAGCTGCGCTTGAGCCCTGGCCTGCTCGGCGCCGACCGCGCCCTGAGCGCCGAGGAGATGGCCCAGGTGCGGCAGCATCCGGCGCTCGGGGTGGAGATTCTGCGGCCGATTTCGGTGTGGGGGCCGCTCGCGCCGATCATCCACACCCACCACGAGCGCTGGGACGGCCAGGGTTACCCTCGCGGCTTGAAGCAGGGCGAGATCCCGCTGGGCGGGCGCATCGTCGCCGTGGCCGAGGCGTTCGAGGCGATGAGGCGCCGGTGGCCCAATGGCCGTCCGCTGAGCGTCGACGAGGCGCTCGCGGAAATCGAGGCTTGCGCGGGGACCCAGTTCGACCCGAGCGTGGCACGGGTGTTCATCGAGGAATACCGCGCCAACCGGGACAGCCTACCCCCGCGCGCCTGAGCGGGCATTGTCCGGTCCCATGAGTGTTACACTCCCGGGCATGCCGGAGCTTTCCCTGTCCGGCGAGGAGACGCGTGAGCGCCTGCTCGAGGCCGCGAGGCTCGCAAACGTGGGCCGGATCGTGCCGTCGGTGGCTCACGAAATGAGCACTCCGCTCGCCGCGATCGCCCTGCGGGCGGAGAGCCTCGAGGGGGCGCTCGGCGACCCGCAGCGCCCGGCGCCCGCCGAGAAGCTGACGCGCTACCTGCAGGCGATCGGCGAGGAGACGCAGCGCTGCAAGCTGCTGCTGTCCACGCTGCAGGAGTTCGCCCGCCGGCCCGATGCGACGCCTGGCCCGATCGACCTCGCGGCACTTTGTCGTGCCGCCCTCCGGCTCGTGCACCACGAGGCGATGCGAGGGCAGGTGCAGCTGCGGCTCCAGCTGCAGGAGCCACTGCCCGCGATCGACGGCCATTCGGTGCGCGTCGGTCACGCGCTGCTGTCGCTGCTGCTGAACGCGATCGATGCCAGCCCCTCGGGCGCGGCCGTCGTGCTGAGCGCCGCGGCCGACGCCGGCGGCGTCGTCGTCTCGGTGGCCGACGAGGGCGCCGGTCTCGCCGAGGCGGCGCGCGCGCGTCTGTTCGAGCCTCTCGCCTCCACGCACCCTCCGGATCGCGCCCCGGGCCTGGGCCTGATGGCCTGCCGCGCGATCGCCGAGGCGCACGGCGGAAGCGTCACGTTCGCGCCGGGCGGCGCCCGCGGATGTCGGGTCGAGCTGCGGCTCCCGTCGCGCCACACCCAATTGCGGGGGAGCGGTCTTGCCGAGCGCGCCTGAGCGAATCTCGGTCCTGGTGCTCGAGGACGACGCCGCGTTCGCAGGCGTGCTGCAGGAGGAGCTGCGCGGCCGCGGGCATTCGGTCGAGATCACGCGCTCGGTGGCCGAAGCGATCGACCAGCTCGGCGACGCTACCTTCGACGTCGCGCTGCTCGACCTTCAGCTGCCCGACGGTAGCGGGCTCGACGTGCTGCGTGTGATCGGGACCGAGTCCTACCCGGTCGAGGCTCTGGTGCTCACCGGGAAAGCCGAGGTGCAGACCGCGCTCGAGGCGATGAAGCTCGGCGCTTACGACTACCTATCCAAGCCGCCGCGGCTCGAGGAGCTGTACGTGCTCGTCACCAAGGCCGCGGAGAAGGCGCGGCTGCGGCGGGAGAACGTCGTGCTGCGCACGCGGCTGCGACGACACGAGTCGGTGCTAGGTTTCGTGACCGACGACGCGGCGACCAAGCAGGTGCTCGCCACGCTCGAGCGCGCGGCGAGCGCCGTGCTGCCGGTCCTGGTCCACGGCGAAACCGGCACGGGCAAGGAGCTGCTCGCGCGAGCCCTGCACGAGCACAGCCCGCGCAGCACGTTCCCGTTCGTGCCTATCAACTGCGCGGCACTGCCCGAGAACCTGATCGAGAGCGAGCTGTTCGGTCACGAGCGCGGCTCTTTCACGGGCGCGATCGACCGCAAGACCGGCCTGTTCGAGGTCGCGCACCGCGGCACCGTTTTCCTGGACGAGATCGGCGAGCTGAGCCTCCCGCTGCAGTCGCGTCTGCTGCGGGTGCTGGAGTCCCAGGAGTTCTTCCGGGTCGGAGGAACCCGGCCGGTCAAGGTGGACGTGCGCGTGGTGTCGGCCACCAACCGCGACCTTCCGGTCGAGGTCGAGGAAGGACGCTTCCGCGGGGATCTGTATTACCGCCTGAACGGCGTCACGTTGCGCGTGCCTCCGCTGCGCGAGCGCCGCGGGGACATCCCGCTGCTGGCACGCCATTTCCTCGATCGTGCCGGCACAAGTCGCTCGCTCGACCCCGACGCGGTCGAAGTGCTCAAGAGCTATGACTGGCCCGGCAACGTGCGCGAGCTCGAGATGGTGATCGGGCGCGCGGCGCTGCTTTGCCCCAGCCCAGCGATCGGAGCGCGAGACCTGCCGCTGGAGATCCGACCGCGCGTCGCGCCGCGCGTCCTACGCACCGACCTGACGCTCGCGGACATGGAGAAGGAGTACATCCTGGCCGTGCTCGAGCGGAACCGGCGCCACCGCGGGCGCACGGCGGACGCCCTCGGAATCGACCCCAAGACCCTCTACAACAGGCTCCGCGGCTGGGGCATCGCCGACGAAGCCTGAAACGGGCGTCCGGGAATCCCACCCGCCCGTCGGGCGGGTGAAGTTCCCGCCCGCTCCTTCGCATCGTGGCCCCAGAACATCATAACAGTCCTGATATGAATGACTTATAGGATATGGCACTGCTCTGGCGCGACGGCCCGACGCTTGCACTAGCGTGCCTCGGGAGTGAGTCATGGAAGAGCGTAAGACACAAGCGGCGCAGGTGCTGGTGGTCGACGACTCGACGCTCGTTCGGACGCTCATCGTCGCCCGCCTGCGGAGCGCTGGATTCCGGGTCGCGGAGGCCACGGATGGCCAGGAGGCCCTGGAGTTGTTTCGCAAGCAGACGAGTGCCGTCGTGATCACCGATCTCAACATGCCGCGGCTGGACGGACTCGGCCTGCTCGCAGCCCTGAGGCAGCACCCGCTCGCTCCCGAGGTGATCCTGCTGACCGGCAGCCGCGCGAGCGACGCGCAGGCGGCGGTGCAAGCGCTGCGCCTCGGCGCCCACGACTACATCGCCAAGGACGCTTCCGCGGGCGACGAGGTCGTGCTGGCCGTCCAACGCGCGACGGAGAAGTGGCGCCTGCGCGGGGAGAATGCACGCCTGCTCGACGATCTGCGCCAACTCTCGCTCACCGACTCGCTCACGAAGATCGGCAACCGCCGCGCGTTCGACGACGCGCTGCGCGTCGAGGTCGCCCGCGCCCGGCGCCACCAGCGCGATCTGGCCCTGGTGCTCGTGGACCTGGACCATTTCAAGCGCATCAACGACACGCTCGGACATCGCGCGGGCGACGACGTGCTCGCCGCCTTCGCGGACCGGGCCGGCTCGCTGCTGCGCGCGAGCGATCGCCTCTTCCGCTACGGCGGCGAGGAGTTCGCGGTGCTGCTGCCCGAAGAGACGTCGAACACCGGCCTCGAGGCCGCCCGCCGGCTCGTCCGCGGCATCGCGGAGCGGCCGCTCGCCGCGAGCGGGCAAAACGTCGCAGTGACGTGCAGCGCCGGCGTCGACGGCCTGCGCGCACCGGATGCATCGGACGGCGGCGAGCTGGTCGCGCGGGCGGACGCCGCGCTCAAGGCCGCGAAGCGGGCCGGACGCAATCGCGCTCTCCAAGCCGAGGTGCCGCGCGCGGAGGCGC
>DATEUE010000104.1:0-14302 GCA_035283305.1 Vicinamibacteria bacterium
CGCTGCCGCCGGCTTCGGCCTGCTGATGACGCTCTTCCCTAAAGGACGTTAGGGAGCGCCCCCCGAGCCCCCGCTGTCAATCAGTAGACAGCACTCGGGCGGAGAGCTGCGGCGGGAGCCGGCGGGGCGGAACGACCACGGGCCCGCTGTCGACGGGCGCCTTGCGGATCGGAATTGTGTACGAGCGTCCGGCCCTCACCCGAGTGCTCTTGAGGCCATTCGCGTGCCGGATCGCGGTGACGCTGGTCCCGTATCGGCGCGCGATCGAGCCGAGCGTCTCCCCGCTTCTCACGCGGTGACGCACGCTGGGCGGCGGCGCCACGCCGGCCTCGACCAGCACCGGGTAGACGATCCGGCCGTGCTCCTGCGCGCGCTGGTTGTAGAAGCGCACGTGCAGGTGATCCTTGTGCCGCCGCTCGTGCTGGATGATCCCCTTGTCGCTGCTGCGGCCGAAGATGTCGGCGAGCCAGTCGCGGTCCTCGCCTTCCGCCAGTGCCTGGTCGTAGAGCACGCGGATCAGCGAGCGGTCGATGAAGATGCGCTCGACGTCGCTTTCGGTGATGAGCGCTCGCACGAAGGCCCAGGTGCGGGCCAGGTCGAGGTCCTTCGGGCGGGCGGCGCGGAAGCTCGTGGATTCGCCGCTCCTGTAGTAGAAGCCCAGGTCGGCATCGCGACCGGCCTGGTGCGACCGGTGCCGGTCGATGCGGCCGCCCCGCGGATGGCTCAGGTCGCCGATCACGAGACGCGGCGAGCCCGGGTAGCGCGCTTCGACGGCTTCGATGGCATTCATGATGAAGTCGATCGTCTCGTCGGTGGCCCAGGCATCGTCCGGCTCGCGCAGCGTCCAGTACGAGCCTTCCGGAAACAGCACCGGGTTCAGCAGCAGCCCGGCGTCGGGCGTGCCGATCGACAGCGGCCCGAGCGCGCGGGGATCCCGCTCCGCCGTGTCCCGCAGGGTCGCGACGTCAGCCTCGGGCCCTTCGAGAACGAGGTCCTCGGGCACCGGAAGGTCGACGGGCGACGGGGTCGAAGCATCGTCGGCGGCCGGCGCCGCCGCGCCGGCGCACACCAACACCAGCGCCATCAGCCAGCACGACTCGGGCCTCTGTTTCGCCTTCCCCATCCGTTGGCGCCCCGCCTGGGCCTCAGGCACACCGGCGACCCGGCCCGAAACGACCTCGGCTATTCTGCCAGAAACCACGGCGATGTGGTTGAGAAAGGTGGGCCATGGCCCGCGTGTCAGCCTCCCAGCCCTCAACACCCACCTCAAGCAGTAGCCGCCAGCCGAAGCCGCCCGCGCCTCACTCGAACTCGCGGCGGGCCGGCTCCTGTCGAGGGCCCACGCGGCCCGGGGCGATGTCGGCGCGCAGGTAGTTCTCGCCGCGCACCGGCGAGCCGGCGAGCCTTCGCAGCAGCGTGAGCTGGCCGACGTGGGTGAGCGCGTCGGCGATCGGGCCCTGGAACAGCTGCTCGACGCTCGCGCCCTTCGGGTCCTCCGCGGCGAGTTGCGCGTCGAGCCGGGCGAGGCCGTCGTAGAAGCGCGAGACCTCGTCGGGCCAGGCGAGTGGGGCCGACTCCCGCCAGGCCTCCTGGCCGCGGGCGAGCGACAACGCCCAGTCGAGGAGGTCCCCGATGTGGGCCAGGATCTGCACCGGGGTGCGGCTCGTCGCCGCCAGGTGGAAGGAGCCGAACGAGTCGGGCGCCCCGCGCACCGCCTTGCCCCCGCGGTAGGCGAGCGTCGCGAGCGCGTGCCGCAGCAGCTCGCGCCGGACGCCCGTGTCCGGGCCCGCATCCCTCACGAAATGGAGTCTAGCAGGTCGATTTGCCTCGCCGCGCCCGGCTGCCGAGAATGTCCCTGCATGGACGAACCCGTTCCGGCGAGCCCGGCCGCGCCGAGCGACGGCTGTTACGAAGGCTTCGCGGCCGAGGAGCTCCGGCACTTCTACCGCTCGCTGCTGCTGCCGCGGATGATCGAAGAGAAGATGCTCGTGCTTCTGCGCCAGGGCCGGCTGTCCAAGTGGTTCTCGGGCATCGGCCAGGAAGCGATCGCTACCGGTGTCGTGACGGCGCTCGAGCCCGGGGACTACATCCTGCCGATGCACCGCAACCTCGGCGTCTTCACGGGCCGGGATCTCGACCTGCCGCGACTCTTTCGCCAGCTGCTGGGGCGTGAGGGCGGCTTCACGAAAGGCCGCGACCGCACCTTCCACTTCGGCACGCTCGAGAAGGGCATCGTCGGGATGATCAGCCACCTGGGCGCGATGCTGCCGGTCGCCTGCGGGCTCGCGCTCGCGGCGCAGCTGCGCGGCGAGCAGCGCGTCGCGGCGGCCTTCACCGGCGACGGCGCCACGAGCGAGGGCGACTTCCACGAGGCGCTCAACCTCGCGGCGGTCTGGAAGCTGCCCGTGATCTTCGTAGTCGAGAACAACCAGTGGGGCCTGTCGACCCCGGCCCACGAGCAGTACGCCTGCCGCCACCTGGCCGACCGCGGGATGGGCTATGGCATGCCCGGCCTGGTGGTCGACGGCAACGACCTGCTGTGGGTGGTCCGGGCGGTGCGCCGTGCGGCCGAGCGCGCACGGCGGGGCGACGGACCGACGCTGCTCGAGTTCAAGACCTACAGGATGCGCGGCCACGAGGAGGCGTCGGGCACCGACTACGTCCCGAAGCACGAGCTCGAGGAGTGGGCGAAGAAGGACCCCGTGCGGCGCTACGAGGGCTTGCTCGTCGAGCGCGCGCTTTACACGCAGGCCGAGCTCGCGAGCGTGCGCGCCGCCTACAAGCAGCGCATCGACACGCTCGTGGACGAGGCGCTCGCGGCCGAGCAGCCGCGCTCGAGCGTCCGCGAGAAGCTCCAGGACGTGTTCGCGCCCAGCCTGCTCGAGCCGCGGCCGCCCGCGACCGATGCGCTCGCCGAGGCGCCCGAGCTGCGCTACGTGGACGCGATCAGCGACGCCCTGCGCGTCGCGATGCGTCGCGACGAGCGGATCGTGCTCGTCGGCCAGGACATCGCCGAGTACGGCGGCGTCTTCAAGGTGACCGAGGGCTTCGCCGCCGAGTTCGGCAAGGCGCGCGTGCGCAACACGCCGATCATCGAGTCGGGCGCCGTGGGCGCCGCGATCGGCCTGGCGCTCGGCGGCTACGTGCCGATGGTCGAGATGCAGTTCGGCGACTTCATCACCTGCGCCTTCAACCAGATCGTGAACAACCTGGCGAAGACGCACTGGCGCTGGGGCGCCCGCGTGCCGCTCGTGATCCGCGCGCCGATCGGGGGCGGCACGGGCGCGGGCCCGTTCCACTCGCAGAACATCGAGTCCTGGTTCACGTCGGTGGCTGGGCTCAAGGTGCTCGCTCCGGCCACCCCGTACGACGCCAAGGGCCTGCTGATCGCGGCGCTCGAGGACGGTAACCCGGTGCTGTATCTCGAGCACAAGTTCCTCTACCGCTCCGCGAAGGGCCGGGTGCCCGCCGGCCACTACTCGATCCCGATCGGCGAGGCGCACGTCGCGCGCCCGGGCCGGGACGCGACTGTCGTCACCTACGGCGTGGGCGTGGCGTGGGCGCTCGAGGCCGCGGCCGAGCTCGCGCGTGAAGGCCGCGAGCTCGAGGTGATCGACCTGCGCTCGCTCGTGCCCTGGGACGTGCAGCGCGTGGTGCGCTCGGTGGCGAAGACCGGCCGCTGCCTGGTGCTGCACGAGGCGCCCCTCACCGGAGGCTTCGGCGGCGAGATCGCGGCCACGCTGGGCCGCGAGGCGTTCGAGTATCTCGACGCGCCGGTCGCGCGGCTCGGCGCGCTCGACACCCCGGTGCCGTTCGCGAAGGCGCTCGAGGCGCTCTACTCGCCGAAGGGCCGGCTGCTGCAAGCGCTGCGGGAGCTCATCGCGTACTGAGCACCCTCTCGAAAGCGAGCCGCACGTCGAGCGGCTGCAGCAGCGAGTCGTGCTCGAGACGCCAGGCCACGAGCAGCGTCTTGCCGTCGGGCACGAGCGTGTACACGGCGGTGATGTGGCCCTTGCCCTTGGCCTCGCGCTCCTCGGTGACGATCTGCTCGTCCTTCCAGGTCACGCTGACCTTCAGGTTGCCGCCGCCCGGCCCCATGCTGGTCGCCTCGCGCCCGAAGTAGTAGATGTTCACCTCGTCGCCGGTGCCGGACTTGAACTCGGTCGCGGTGTGCTCGATCGTCAGGAGCCGCCGCTCGGGGTCCTCGCGGATGCCCTCGAGCCAGCTGCGGATCCACACGCGGACCTGCTCGGACTTCTTGTTGCTCTGCGTGTACGTGGGCCCGACCGACCGTGCGACCGCCTCCCGCAGGTCGTCGCTCCTCTTCTGGACGAAGCGGTAGCTACCGGAGAAGTCGGGCTTCTGCCCCTGGGCCGCCGCGGCGACTGGAAGCAGGAAACCGAGCGCCAGCAACGCCGGCGTGGCGAGCGACCGTCGAGTTCTGCGCATGGGCCGAGGATAACCCACGCCGGGCGGGTGGATCGAGCCTCCCACCCGGGCGAGGCGAGGGTGCCAGTGGGCCGTTTGGGCGTTTCGAGCCGTTTCCCGCGGCTGGCAGGCTTTCTGCTCATTCCATCTTTCGGAGCGCGCGAACGGCAATTCGTGCGCGCGGAGGGCTACGACATGAGCCAATACCGCATTGCGTGGCTTCCTGGTGACGGCATCGGGAACGACGTCATGGAGGCGGCCCGCTTCGTCCTCGACTCGGTCGAGCTGGACGCCGAGTACGTCCGCGGCGACATCGGCTGGGACTTCTGGCGGCGGGAGGGCGACGCCTTCCCGACCCGTACGATTCACCTGCTGAAGACGGTGGACGCCGCTCTCTTCGGCGCGGTCACGTCGAAACCCGTCAAGGCCGCCGAGGCCGAGCTCGCGCCCGAGCTCAAGGGCAAGGGCCTGACCTATCGCTCCCCCATCGTGAGGATGCGGCAGCTCTTCGACCTCTACGTGTGCCTGCGGCCCACGAAGGCCTACCCGGGCAACCCCCTGAACCACAGGGAGGGGATCGACCTCGTGATCTTCCGCGAGAACACCGAGGACCTGTACGCGGGGGTCGAATTCGGCCCGGTCCCGCAGGAGCTCGCGACGACGCTTGGCAAGCTGTCGCCGCCCTTCGCCCATTTTGCCGAGCTGCCGACCGACCAGTACGCGGTGTCCTGCAAGATCAACACCCGCAAAGGCTCGGAGCGGATCGTCCGCGCGGCCTTCGAGTTCGCGAGGACGCACCGCCGGCGCAAGGTCACGATCGTCCACAAGGCGAACGTGGTCCGCGCAACCGACGGCTTGTTCCTCGAAGAAGCCAAGCGGGTGGCGCAGGACTTCCCCGAGATCCAGGTGGACGACGCCAACATCGACGCCGTCTGCATGTGGCTCCTCAAGAACCCGCTCGGCTACGACGTGCTGGTGGCGCCCAACCTCTACGGCGACATCATCTCGGACCTGTGCGCGCAGATGGTGGGCGGCCTCGGCTTCGGCTGCTCCGGCAACATCGGCGAGAAGCTGGCCGTTTTCGAGCCCACGCACGGCTCGGCGCCGAAGTACGCGGGCCAGTACAAGGTGAACCCGATCGCCACGATCCTGGCCGCGAAGATGATGCTCGACTGGCTCGGCGAGCGCGAGAAAGCCGAGCGGATCGAGCTCGCCGTCTCGGAAGTGATCAAGGACGGACGCGTCCGCACCTACGACATGGGCGGGACCGGCTCCACGCGCGAGATGGGCAAGGCGATCGCCGCCGCGGTGGGCGAAACGAAACCAGTGGGGGTCGGCCACAGATGAGCGCGACGGACATCTTCGTCCACGAGGTCGGCCTCCGCGACGGGCTGCAGATGGAGAAGCGCGTCGTCCCCACGGAGCAGAAGATCGCGTGGGCCGAAGCGCTCCTCGACTCCTGGGTCGACATCCTCCAGCTGGGCTCCTTCGTGCACCCGGACAAGGTCCCTCAGATGGCCGACACCGACCGCCTGTTCGCCCACTTCTCCGCCCCCGGGCGCAAGCCGGAGAACGTCGTCCTGTCCGGCCTCGTGCTCAACGAGAAGGGCCTCGAGCGCGGACTCGCCTGCGGCGTCGACATGTTCTGCATGGGCGTCTCGGCCAGCGAAACCCACAGCCGGAAGAACACCGGCATGGGCATCGAAGAGGCGAACCGAAGGATCATCGGCATCGCAAACAGCGCCCTGGCGGCCGGCAAACGGGTGCAGCTGTCGGTCCAGTCGGCTTTCGGCTGCGGCTATGAGGGCCCGGTGCCGAAGGACCGCGTCGTCACGATCGTGAAGACGTTCCTCGACGCGGGCCTGCGGAACCTGAGCCTCGCCGACACCGCCAGCCACGCGACGCCGGACCAGGTCGAGGAGCTCTATACCCGGCTCCGCGCCCTCGACGAGGGCGCCTCGTGGACCTGTCACTTCCACAACACCTACGGGCTCGCGCTCACCAACTGCTACGCCGCCTACCGCGCCGGCGTCCGGTACTTCGAGTCGTCGGTGGCCGGCCTCGGCGGCTGCCCGTTCACGAAGGTGGCGGGGGGCAACACCTGCACCGAGGACCTGGTGCACGCCCTGCAGCGAAGCGGCCTGCGCACCGACATCCAGCTGAGCGGGCTCATCGACGTCGCCCGCGACATGAGCCGCTTCTTCGGCCGCGAGATGGCTGGCGCAGTCTACAAGGCCGGGCCCATCGAGACCGGTCCCGTTCTCGAGCTCACCAGCGCGACTTCGGAGAAGTGACGCCATTGGGAGCCCTCACGGGAGTCCGCGTCCTCGACCTGACGAACGTCCTCTCGGGCCCCTTCTGCACGCTCCACCTGGCGCTGCTCGGCGCCGAGGTGGTGAAGGTCGAGAACCCGAAGGCGGGCGACCTCGCGCGCGTGCTCGGCAACGTGCCGAAGCTCAACAAGATGCTGATGGGGACCAGCTTCCTGGCCCAGAACGCGAACAAGCGGTCGCTTACGCTGAACCTCAAGGCCGAGGAAGGCAAGGACGTCTTCAAGAAGCTGGTGGCGAAGGCCGACGTCGTCGTCGAGAACTTCCGGCCCGACGTGATGCCCCGGCTCGGCCTCGGCTACCCGGTGCTCGCCGGGATCAACCCGCGTCTCGTCTACTGCGGCATCTCGGGCTTCGGGCAGACCGGCCCCGACGCGGACAAGCCCGCCTACGACCAGATCATCCAGGGCCTCTCCGGCGTGATGGACGTGAACGGCGACGAGCGGCTGCACCCGCTGCGCGCCGGCTTCCCCCTCTGCGACACGGTCGGCGGGCTGAACGCCGCGTTCGCGATCCTGGCAGCCCTCTACCACCGCGAGCGGACCGGCGAGGGCCAGATGATCGACGTGGCGCTCATCGACTCGATCATGCCGCTCATGGGCTGGGTGGCGGCCAACCTGCTGATCGGCGGCCAGGCGCCGATCCCGATGGGCAACGACAACTTCACGGCGGCCCCGTCGGGCACCTTCCGGACGCTCGACGGCCACGTCAACATCGCCGCGAACAAGCAGGAGCAGTGGGAGGCGCTCGCCGAGGTGGTGGGCGTGCCGGAGCTCAAGACGGACCCGCGCTTCGCAGAGCGCGACCAGCGCAAGAAGAACCGGCGCGCGCTCACGCCGCTTCTCGCGGCCAGGCTGAAGCAGCAGCCGACCGCGCACTGGGTCGAGGCGCTCAACGCGCGCGACGTGCCGTCGGGCGACATCCTGTCGCTCGGCTGCGCGCTGACGCAGCCGCAGGTGGCGCACCGCGGCGCGCTGCAGACCGTCGAGGTCGAGGGCGTCGGCGCGCTGAAGCTGTTCGGTCTCACCGCGAAACTCTCGAAGACGCCCGGCGCGATCGACTCTCCGCCGCCGCGCCTCGGGGCCCACACCGAGGAGATCCTGACCGGGCTCGGCTACGCGAAGGCGGACGTGGCGGCCTTCAGGGAGAAGGGAATCGTCTAGGAGCAGCCCATGGGAATGACGGTCGTCGAGAAGATCCTGGCCCGGGCCACAGGGCGCGACACGCTGCGCGCCGGTGAGGTGGTCGAGCCTGCCGTGGACCTCGCCATGTCGCACGAGAACGCGGCGCTCGTCATCAACCAGTGGAGCGAGGTCTACAAGGGCACCGGCCTCGAAGCCAGGCTCTGGGACCCGTCGAAGATCGCGATCGTCTTCGACCACCGGGTGCCGGCCGAGTCGTCCAAGACCGCGAGCAACCAGAAGAAGGTGCGCGAGTTCGTGGCGAAGCACGGGATCACCCGCTTCCACGACATCCGCGGCGACGAGGGCGGCATCTGCCACCAGATCCTGCCCGAGAACGGCTACGTCCGGCCCGGCACCGTCGTCGTGGGCACCGACTCCCACACCACCAGCCACGGGGCGCTCAACGCCTTCGCCTTCGGCATCGGCGCGACGGAGATGGCCTCGGTGTGGGCGCTCGGCCGGGCCCTGAACGTCGAGGTGCCGCGGACGATCAAGGTGGTGGTCGACGGCCGCTTCCCGAAGGGCGTGGGCCCGAAGGACCTGATCCTCCACCTGGTGGGCCTGCTCACCGCGCAGGGCGCGAACTTCCGCGTGATCGAGTTCCACGGCGGGACGATCCGCGCGATGTCCACCTCCGGCCGGCTGGTGCTCTGCAACATGAGCGTCGAGGCGGGCGCGACGTCGGGCGTCGTCCCGGGCGACGAGGAGACCGTGCGCTACCTGCGGCGCGTCGCGGGCGTGCGGGAGCTGTTCCTGCTGGTGAAGCCCGACAAGGACGCCGTCTACGAGCGCGAGATCCGGATCGACGCCTCCTCGCTCGCTCCCCAGGTCGCCTGCCCGCACACCGTCGACAACGTGAAGGCGGTCGAGTGCGTGCTCGGCACGCGCGTGCACCAGATCGTGATCGGCTCGTGCACCAACGGCCGGCTCGACGACATCGAGGCCGCCGCCCGGATCCTGCGCGGCCGCAAGCTGGCGAAGGGCACGCGCATGCTGGTCTTCCCCGCCTCGTCTCGCATCTTCCAGGAGGCGCTCGAGAAGGGATACGTGCTCGACCTGATGAGGGCGGGCGCCGTGGTCATGAACTCGGGCTGCGGGCCGTGCCTCGGCATCCACGAGGGCGCCCTCGGCGACGGCGAGGTGGCGCTCTCGACGACCAACCGCAACTTCAAGGGCCGCATGGGCAACCCGAACGCGGAGGTCTACCTCTGCTCGCCCGAGGTCGCGGCGGCCTCGGCGCTCACCGGGGTCATCAGCGACCCCAGAAAGGTGGCGTAATCTTGGTTCAGGTGATAGCGACTCTCGGCGACGACGTCTCGACCGACGTCATCTACCCCGGCCGCTACATGGCGACCGTGCTCCCCAGCGAGACCCCGCAGTACGCCTTCGCGGACGACGCCGAGCTCAGCCGCCGGCTCAAGGCGCAGGAGATCAAGCCGGGCAGCGTGATCGTGGCCGGCGAGAACTTCGGCTGCGGCTCCTCGCGCGAGCAGGCCTGCTCGTGCCTGAAGGGCTACGAGCTCACGATAATCGCCATGGGCTTCGCGCGCATCTTCCTCCAAAACGCCGTCAACCTCGGGCTCAACGTGGTGACGGCGCCGGATCTCGATGCCTCCGTGGGCGACGAGCTCGAGATCACGACCACCTCGGTCGTCAACAAGACGACCGGCCAGTCGTTTGGCGTCGTCCCCCTGCCGAAGGCCCGCCAGGCCATCATCGACGCGGGCGGCCTCATCGCCTACACCCGCAAGCGCGTGCTCGAGGCCGCCGGCAAGGCCTGATGACGCCGCCGGCGCTTGGGCCCGTCGAGCCGCAGGCAGTGCATGGAGGTGGCAGCCTGCGCGGGGATCGACCATGCTTGCCATCGTGAAGAGTCCACACGAGCGGGCCGAGAGCTTCCTGCGTGACGCCGTCCAGTTCCGCCTCGGGGCGCTCGTCACCGAGGCGCCGCACCCTCGCTCGGGCGAGCTGAGCGAGATCGCCCGAAACGACGCAGCGGCCGGCCTCGCCGTCCTCTTCGACGTGGACCGCGACGTCGTCCTGACCTACGACCGCTGGTCCCGCAGCGGCCAGCCCGAAAAGCTGCGCGACGACCTCGTCGACGCACTCGAGGGCGGCGGCCGGGTCTTCTTCACGGGCTGTGGTGCCACCGGACGGCTGAGCATCCAGCTCGCCTCCATCTGGCGGGCGTTCTGGCAGGATCGGCGCCAGCGCGGCCTAAGGACCCCGGACCCCGATGCGTGGGAGGAGCGGGCCCTGAGCGTCATGGCGGGCGGCGACTACGCGCTCATCAAGTCGGTGGAGGGATTCGAGGATTTCGCTCCCTTCGGCCGCAAGCAGATCAAGGACCTCGGCGTCTCGAAGGGCGACGTGGTGTTCGCGATCACCGAGGGGGGCGAGACCTCTTTCGTGATCGGCACCGCGTGGCAGGGGCTCGAGGCCGGCGCGCGCGTGGTGTTCGTCTACAACAACCCCGACGAGGTGCTGCGGGCCCACGTGACGCGCAGCCGCGAGGTCATCGACGAGTCCCGGATCCTCAAGGTCAACCTGACCACGGGGCCGATGGCCATCACCGGCTCGACGCGCATGCAGGCCACCAGCATCGAGCTGCTGGCGATGCTCACCGTCGTCGAGATGGCGCTGCGCGACATCCTCGACCGCCGCGGGGCGAGCGAGCCCGGCGTCGGCCCGTCGGCTCGCGTGCCCGAGGCGATTCGGGAGGGCCTCGGCGCGCTCCACGCGGAGCTCGTCGGCGAGCGCCTGCGCGGCGCTCTGGCGCGCCTCGTCGTGGCCGAGGAGGAGGTCTACCGGCGCGGAGGTCGGACCTGCTACTTCGCCGACGCGCTCGCAGTCGACGTGCTCACGGACACCACCGAGCGGAGCCCGACCTTCTGCACACCCGCCTTCCGCAAGTGGGACGACGCGGAGGCCTCCGAGTCGTGGGCGTTCCTCTTCACCCCCGCGCCGACGAGCGAGGAAGCCTGGACGCGGCTGCTGCGGCGCGCGCCACAGACGATCGAGTGGACCGAGGCCGACCTGCGCGCGCTGCTCGACGAGGAGGCCGCCGAGCGGCAAGGGGCGATCCTGCACGAGATCCGGAGCAGCGAGCTGCTGCGCTTCCGGATCGGCCTCGACGGCCTGGTCGACCGCCCGGCGCGCAAAGGCGACGGTGTCACGGCTGTGGCGGCGGAGCCGGATCTCCCCCTGCTCGAAGCGGGCGGCGCCTTCGCTCGACAGCTCGCACTCGCACGCGAAACGGGGGCGAGCGCGGCCGTGATCGGCGTGGGTCGTTCGCCCACCACCAGGCGGCTCGGCGCCTTGGCCACGGCCGTGGCGAGCGAGGGCCTGACGGCGTGCCTACCGGTCCCCGACACGCCCTTCCTCGTCGACCCTCTCACCCGCGTCGGCGTGAAGCTGCTGCTGAACGCGCTCTCGACCTGCACGATGGTCCGGCTCGGCCGCGTCCTCGGCAACCGGATGATCTGGGTCGTGCCGAGCAACCTGAAGCTCGTCGACCGTTCGACCCGCTACGTTCGGGACCTCGCCTCTGTGTCCTACGAGGACGCGTGCCGGGCGCTCTTCGAGGTCATCGAGTACGTGGAGCCCCGGCGTCGCGCGGGCAAGGCGTACCCGGCGCCCGTGGGCGTCGCCACCATGCGCCTGCGCCACGGGCTGAGCCTCGCGGAGGCGGAGGCGAGGTTGGTCCGCGAGCTGGCCTGAAGCTTCACTTCCCCCCGTACCAGAACGCGCGCAGCCACGCGTGCCGGCGCAGGCGCGACGCCAGCTCGTCGGACATCGGGGGCAGATCGGAGACGGCGCAGTTGGCCTCGGCCTGGGTGACGCTGCGGATACCCGGGATCACCGTGCTCACGGCCGGGTGGGCGAGCGCGAACTGCAGCGCCGCCTGCGGGAGCGTGAGGTCCGAGCCCGCCAGCTCCGCGCGGACCTTCTCCGCGCGCGCGACCGCCCGCTCGAGCCGATCGCCGGCGAAATAGCGGCGCCGGAAGTCGCCCTCGGCGAACGCCGAGTCCTTCGTGTATTTGCCGGTGAGCACGCCCTCGTCGAACGCGACGCGCACGATGACGCCCGTGCCCGTCTCCTGCGCGACCGGCAGCAGCTCCGCGGCCGGCTCCTGCTCGAACACGTTGTAGATCACCTGCACCACGTCCACGAGGCCGCCGCGCATGAGGTCGATCACACTGTTCTGGTCGTGCTCCGGGGTCGAGACGCCGACGAAGCGGATCTTGCCCTCGTCGCGCAGCTTCCGCAGCAGCTCGAACGGCCGGGGGTTGCGGTTCCAGGCGCGGGTCCAGGTGTGGAGCTGCAGCAGGTCGACCCGCTCCACGCCCAGGTTGCGCAGGCGCTCCTCGACGCTCGCGCGCAGGTATGGCTCGGAATAGCGCTCGTCGTCCCGGCAGTAGGGCGTGGGCGGCCACGGCCCGGGGGCGGGAGGCGTCTTGGTCGCGACGAAGACAGCCTGCTTTCGCTCCCGGAGCACCGCTGCGATGATCCGCTCGCTGCGGCCGTCGCCGTAGCCGGCAGCGGTGTCGATGAAGCTGCAGCCGAGGTCGAGGGCGCGCTGCAGCGCGGCTCGCGAGTCGTCTTCCCTCTGCTCGCCCCAGCCGCCGCCGATCGCCCACGCCCCGAACCCGATCTCCGATACCGTCACTCCGGTCTTGCCGAGTCTGCGATAGCGCATGGTGGCCTTAGGGTAGACTCGGGCGCCGGTCGAAGAAAATCCTAAGCGAGGTCACGGATGCTCGAAAGCCTCGGTGCGTGGCACGCCACCGTCAACGGCTGGGTCTGGGGCCCCGTCACGATGGCGCTGCTGATGGGCACCGGCGTCTACCTCACCCTGCTCACGCGGGGGGTGCAGTTCCGCTGGCTCGCGCGGGCGCTGCGGGAGGTGCTCGGGCAGGTCTTCAAGAAGACGCACGCTGAGGGCACGGTGACGCCGTTCCAGGCGGTGGCGACGGCACTCGCCTCGACCGTCGGCGTCGGCAACATCGCGGGCGTCTCGACGGCGATCACCATCGGCGGGCCGGGCGCGCTCTTCTGGCTGATGCTGTCGGGCCTGCTCGGGATGGCCACCAAGTTCGCGGAGGTGGTGCTCGCGCTCACCTATCGCGAGCGGGACGCGGACGGCACGTACCGCGGTGGCGCCATGTACATCCTGAAGAACGGGCTCGGACGGCCCTGGCTCGGCACGCTGTTCGCACTGCTCACGGCGACGGCCGCCTTCGGCATCGGCAACATGGTCCAGGCCAACAGTGTCGCCGAGTCGGTTGGTGCGAGCTTCGGCGTCTCGCCGGTCGTGAGCGGCCTCGTGATCGTCGCGCTCACCGCCGTCGTGATCCTGGGCGGGATCACGCGCATCGCCGACGTCACGCAGTTCCTCGTGCCCTTCATGTGCCTCTCCTACCTGCTCGGGGCCGGCGTGATCCTAGCGACGCACGCGGGCGAGCTACCGGCCGTGATCGAGACCGTGCTGGCGTCGGCGTTGACCGGCCACGCCGCCGCCGGCGGCTTCGCCGGGGCGGGCGTGATGCAGGCCATGCGCTTCGGGATCGCCCGCGGCCTCTTCAGCAACGAGGCGGGCCTCGGCTCGGCGCCGATGGTCCACGCCACCGCGCGGACCGATCACCCGGTGCGGCAGGGGCTCTACGGCATCTTCGAGGTGTTCGTGGACACGATGCTGGTGTGTGCTTCGACAGGCCTCGTCGTGCTGGTCACCGGCGAGTGGACGAAGGGCGCGACGGGCGCGGCGCTCGCAGCGAGGGCGTTCGAGACGGGCCTGCCCGGGGTGTGGGGCGACGTGGTGGTCACGACCGGCATCCTGACCTTTGCGTTCTCCACTCTCCTCGGCTGGTCCTTCTACGGCGAGACCGCGACCGCGTACCTCTTCGGGACGAAGTCGATCCTGCCCTACCGCTTGCTGTGGCTGGTCGCCGCGTACCTCGGCGCGACGGGCTCACTCCACGTCGTGTGGGACGTCGCCGACACGCTCAACGGCCTGATGGCCCTGCCCAACCTGGTGGCGCTGCTGATCCTGAGCCCGGTGGTGGCGCGCTCGTTGCGCGAGTTCGCCGAGCGCGAGTCCGCTGCCTCGCGACAGCCGCACTAGAGGCGATCCTGGCGGTCGCCGGGGCGGGCGCATGAGGGTCGCGGTGGTGGGGGCGGGCCCCGCGGGGTCGCTGCTCTCCCACCAGCTGGCACGCGACGGCGCCGCGGTCACGGTCTTCGACGCTTCGCACCCGCGCGAGAAGCCCTGCGGCGGCGGCGTGACGGCGAAAGCCCTCGCGCTGCTTCCCGCGGAGCCCGCCGATGACCCGCTCCCGGCGCGAAGGGTGAGCGCCTGTC
>DATEUE010000105.1:0-11110 GCA_035283305.1 Vicinamibacteria bacterium
CCGCTCGGCCACGGGCCAGCCCTGCCGGCGCGCGCGCACCGCGATCAGCAGCAGCAGCAGGCCCGCGAGCAGGAAGGCCGGCAGGAAGCCGGCGAGGAACAGCGTCACGATCGAGAGATTCACGAGCGACCCCAGCACGACCATGGTGAGGCAGGGCGGGACCAGGATGCCCATCGCCGACGCCGCGGCCACGACGCTCACCGCCTCGCCCCCCGAGTAGCCGGCCTTTCGCATCGAGGGCACGAGCAGCGAGCTGATCGCCGAGACGTCGGCGGCGGTGGAGCCCGAGATGCCGGAGAAGAGCACCTCGGCCACCACGACCACCATCGCCAGGCCGCCGCGCACCCTTCCGACGATCGCCATCGCGAGGTCCACGATGCGCTCCGAGATCGATCCGGACTCCATGAGCGCGCCGGCCAGGATGAAGAGTGGGATGGCGAGCAGCACGAACGAGTCGACGCCGCCCAGCAGCTTGATCGGCAGGATGGTGAGGCTGACGCCCCCGATGCCGACGAGGTAGGTGGCCGACGTGAGGGCCAGCGTGAAGGCGAGCGGCAGGCCGAGGGCCGCGGTGATCAGGAACCCGCTCACCAGCACGACGAGCGGCGCGGCGCCCGCCACGAGCGGCACGAGCACGGAGGCGAGCGCCAGCCCGGCGGCGCCGACCGACCAGGAGAGGGGCGCCTGGTGCTCACTCCCGCGGCGGAGCTGGCCCAAGAGCACGACGCACATCAGCACCAGTGCGAGCGGCAGCATCAGCGAGATGGCCGCTCCCGAGAGGCCGCTCGCGGGCAACCGCTCGCCCGCGCTCGAGACGGTGAGCCGCCACGAGGGGACGACCAGGTGGAGGAAGAACGCGAGCAGCACCAGCCGCAGGCCGCGCTCCACGGCCGCACGCCGCGGCGGCGTCAGCAGGCGCACGAGTGCGGTCACGCGCGGATGCTCGGAGTCGGAGAGCGCCCGGATGCCGCCGAGGCACATCAGCCACACCAGCAGCAGCCGCGCGATCTCCTCGGTCCAGGGCCAGGGCGTGTGGAGCAGGTGGCGGCCCACGACCTGCACGCCTACCACGGCCGCGAGCGCGGCGACCAGTAGCGCGGTCGTCCACTCGAGGGCTCGGAACGCTTGAGACATCAGCCGAGCGCCGCCCGAAGCCACGAGACGGCGTCCAGCTCTCGCGCCTGTGCGTGCCACAGCGCCTCGGCCGGGCCCAGGAACGCGCCGCGATCGATCTCGCGGATCGTCATCCCCTGCTCGGCGAGACTAGCCGTGGCAGTCCGGTCCTCCGCGGCTCCCATCGCGCGCTGGCGCCGGGCGGCTTCGAGAGCCGCCGCTTCGAGCCTGGGACGGAGCTCGGGAGGAATGCGGCCGAGGCCCACCGCCGAGGCCCACAGGCCCAGGACACCCGCGATGTGGCCCGTGCGCGCCATGAAGCGCGCGACCTCGAAGAAGCGCTGCTGCAAGGTGGTGCTCGCGTCGTGCTCGTAGCCGTCGATGACACCGGTCTGGAGCGACGTGTACACCTCGCCGAAGGCCATCGGGGTCGGGCTCGCCCCCATGAGCTCTACGGCCTTCACGTAGATCGGCGACTGGATCGTGCGCAGCTTGAGGCCGCGGAGCCCCGCGGGCTCTCTCACGTCGCGCGAGCGCGTGATCACGTGGCGGAAGCCGAACGAGTCGCCCCAGGCGAGGGGCCGCACGCCGACCGCGGCCTCCATGTAGTCGGCCGCCTCGCGGCCCACGCGTCCGTCCACGACGCCATGCGCGTGGTCCCAGTCGCGCCACAGGAACGGAAAGTCGAAGACCTGCAGCTTCGGAGCCACGCTGCCCCAGATGGCGGTGCCCGACACCATGAAGTCGACCAGGCCCTCCTGGAGCTGCTGGACCACCTCCCGCTCCTGGCCGAGGGTGCCGCTCGGAAACAGCCGGACCTCGACGCCACCGCCGGTCGCGGCCTCGGCCAGCTCGCGAAACGCGTCCGCGAAGGTGTCGAGCGCCGTCGGGCCGGCGGCCATCGAGTGCGAGAGCCGCAGCACGATCCGCCCACCGCTGCGGCGGGCGCGGCAGCCGGCGAGCAGGGTGGCCGCAGCGCCGGCTCGGGCGAGGAAGTCGCGCCTCTGCATTCAGGGCTTCGCCAGCCGGACCGCGGGGATCTCCTTGTCGCGCACCAGGCGGTTGAAGGCCGGCACGTCGTCCGCCAGCACACGGTCGAGCGCCTTGAGCTCGGCGTCGATCTTCGCCACGAGCTCGTCGTAGACGGTGTACGACTGTGCCGTCGGGGCCGCGTCCGCGCTCGCCACGGTGCCGCCGAGCGCCGCCAGCTTGTTGTTCAAGCGGATCGGGTAGTTGAGCGGGTCCTGGCTGGCGCGGTTCTTCGTCTGGTAGAGCGCCTCCTCGACCGCGGTGAGCTTCTTCGAGAGCGCGTCGGCGGCGTCCTGCACCGCCTTCTCGGCGTCGCCGCCCTTGGCCCGCTCGCTCGCCGTCTTGACCTGGTCGCGGACGCCGCGCAGGCGCGTGATCGCGTCGTGGCTGGCCGTGAGCTTGTCGCGGATCTTCAGCAGCAGCTCCTGCTGCTTGGCGAAGTCGGCGTCGCTCGTGGCGAGGCGCGGGTCCTTGCGCACCTCGAACGGCTGGCTCTGCGTCTGGCCGGCAGCCGTGAGTCGCGCCTCGTAGCGGCCCGGCGCGACGCGCGGGCCCGCGGTCTGGCCGCTCCACAGGATCAGGCCCTTGAACTTCGAGGCCTCGGGATGCCGGAGGTCCCAGGTGAAGGTGTTGAGGCCGGCCTTGCCCGGGATCGCCTTGGGGGCCGGGGGCCCGAAGAACGCCTCGCGCTCGGGGTCGCGGTCTTCGTCGGGCTTCTCCTCCTTGGAGGAGAACGAGCGGATGACCGCGCCCTTCGCGTCGAGGATCTCGAGCTTCAGCTCCTCGCCCTCCTTGGGTGCGTCCTTCAGCAGGTACTGGAGGCGCGCGCCGTAGAGCGGGTTCTTGCCCGACGCGCCGCGTCCCTCGGGCCCGCCGAAGCGGTAGGCGGGGGAGGGAGCGAAGAGATGCGCCGCCGCGGTTGCATGCTCCGGCTTTGATTGCCGCAACGCCGCGATGTCGTCGAGGATCCAGAAAGAGCGGCCCTGCGTGGAGAGCACTACGTCGGCGTCCTTGATCACGAGGTCGGTCACGGGAACGGCGGGCAGGTTGCGCTGCAGGCCCTGCCACGACGCGCCCGATTCGAACGACACGTGGACGCCCGTCTCCGTGCCGGCGAAGACGAGGCCGCGGCGCACGGGGTCCTCGCGCACGACCCGCACGAACGCGTCGGCCGGGAGGCCGGCGGCGATGGAGCGCCAGGTGGCGCCGAAGTCGGTGGTGACGTACGCGTACGGCCGGTAGTCGTCGAGCTGGTAGCGATTGACCGCGAGCCAGGCGGTGCCGGCGTCGTGCGCCGAAGCGTCGATCTGGCTGATCCGAGACCACTCGGGCATGCCTTTCGGTGTCACGTTCGTCCAGGTCTTGCCGCCGTCGCGGGTCACGTAGACGAGGCCGTCGTCGGAGCCGGTCCACAGCACGCCAGCGTCGCGGCGCGACTCGGCCAGAGCGAAGATCGTCCCGTAGTACTCGACGCTCGTGTTGTCCTTCGTGATCGGGCCGCCCGAAGGGCCGAGCTTGGTCTTGTCGTTTCGCGTCAGGTCGGGGGAGACCGGCTCCCAGCTCGAGCCCTCGTTCGTCGTCCGGAACAGCACGTTGCCGGCGGCGTAGAGGACGTCCTTGTCGTGGCGCGAGGCCAGGATCGGGAACGTCCACTGGAAGCGGTACTTCATGCCCTCGGCGCCCCAGCCCATCGGGTTGTCGGGCCAGACCGTGATCGCCCGCTCCTGGCCGGTGCGGCGGTCGAGTCGGCCGACGTAGCCGCCGTAGCAGCCGGCGTAGCTGACGTCGGGGTCGCCCGGCTTCGGCGCGATGTAGCCGCTCTCGCAGCCCGCCACCTCGTGCCAGTCGCGGACGCCGATGCCGAAGCCGTCCGTGCGGCTCGCGATCGCCACCGTGGAGTTGTCCTGCTGCGCGCCGTACACGTGGTAGGGAAACTGGTCGTCCGTGATCACGTGGTAGAACTGCGCCGTCGGCTGGTTGTCGAGCGTGGACCAGCTCTCGCCGCCGTCGAAGCTCACGTTGGCGCCGCCGTCGTTGCCCTCGACCATCCGCCGCGGGTCCTCGGGTGCGATCCACAGGTCGTGGTTGTCGCCGTGGGGGACGCGGATCGTCTGGAACGTCCGGCCGCCGTCCTTCGAGCGGAAGAACTGGACGTTGAGCACGTAGACCGTGTCGGGCTCCTTCGGGTCGGCGTAGACGTGCGTGTAGTACCAGGCGCGCTGACGGAGCCTGCGGTCCTCGTTCGTCCTCTGCCAGGTGGCGCCCGCGTCGTCCGAGCGGAATACACCGCCTTCCTCGGCCTCGATCACGGCATAGACGCGCTCGGGCCGCGCGGGCGAGACGCTCACGCCGATGCGGCCCCAGGGACCCTTCGGCAGGCCCTTGCCGTCGAGCTTCTTCCAGGTGTCGCCGCCGTCGGTGGTCTTGTAGAGGGCGCTGCCCGGCCCGCCGCTCTCGAGGCTCCAGGGTGTGCGCTGCGCCTGCCAGAAAGCCGCGTAGAGCACGCGCGGGTTCGCCTCGTCCATCGCCAGGTCGACGGCTCCCGTCTTGTCGTCCACGAACAGGACCTTCGACCAGCTCTTGCCGCCGTCCTTGGAGCGGAAGACGCCGCGCTCGGCGTTCGCGCCAAAGGTGTGGCCGAGCGCCGCGACGTAGACGACATCCGGGTCCTGCGGGTGGACGCGAATGCGGCCGATCTGCATCGTCTCGCGCAGACCCACGTGGGTCCAGGTCTTGCCGGCGTCGGTCGTGCGGTAGACGCCGTCGCCGTGCGACACGTTGCCGCGGATGCAGCTCTCGCCCATGCCCGCATACACGACGTTCGGGTCCGACGGCGCCACGGCCAAGGCACCGACGGAGCCCGTCTTGACCTGGCCGTCTGCGACCGCAGACCAGCTGGAGCCGGCGTTCGTCGTCTTCCAGATTCCGCCGCCCGTAGCGCCCATGTAGTAGACCTGGGGCTGGTCGGCGACCCCCGCCACGGCCGTGACGCGGCCGCCGCGATAGGGACCGATCGAGCGCCAGCTCAGGCCCTCGAGCAGCTTCGCTTCGGGAGGAGGCGGCGGCGGGGGCGCGACGGCCCTCTTCGTTTCGGCGGCCGTCAGCGACAGCCCGGTCGCGAGCACGGCGGCGAGCGCAGCGGAAGCGCCGCGCAGCGGATGGAAAGAGGACGCGGGGGAGTGGCGGGTCAAGCAGACCTCCTGAGCGGGAAGAGGGCGCGATGTTATCCGAAGTGCTACGCTAGCGCCTCTGGCGCGCGGGCGGGCACGCATCCGCCTCCGGCCTCGGCGCCACGACTGGTTCTCTCCTTCACCCGATGGTGCACCCGATGAAGCGACTCCTCGTTCCCGTTCTGCTGGCCTCGACTCTCGCTGTCGCGCGCGCCGACGAGCGCGCGCTCAACCTGCCGATCGGCGACCCGGCCCGCAGCGGCCGCGAGGTCGCACTGACGCTCGACGGCATCACCGACGCATCGCGCGGCGACGTGATCACTCCGCCTGAGCTCGCCGCCCGGCTCGACGGCGTGAAGCTCCTCTTCGTGGGCGAGAGCCACACCGACATGGAGTTCCACCGCGTGCAGCTGCGCGTCGTCCAGGAGCTGCACAAGCGCGGCCGGCAGGTCCTGGTGGGCCTCGAGATGTACCCGGCGACCGCGGCCGAGCAGCAGTGGCTCGACCGCTGGCACGCGGACAAGACGCTCAGCGAGGACGCGTTCCTCCAGGAATCCCACTGGTACAGGAGCTGGGGCTACCACTGGAACTACTACCGGGACGTCTTCCTGTACGCCCGCGAGAACGGGATCCGCATGTTCGGCGTCAACGTACCGCGCGACGTCGTGCAGACGGCGCGCACGAAAGGCTTCGAGGCGCTCGCGCCCGAGCAGCGGGCGCTCCTGCCGGAACGCGTCGACACCGAGAGCGCCGAGCACCAGCGCCTGTTCCGCGCGTTCTTCGGCGAGGCGGACTCGCTCCACGGCAGCATGCCTGACGCGATGTTCCAGGGGATGTTCCGCGCGCAGTGCACGTGGGACGCGGCGATGGGCTGGCAGGCGCTCCAGGCGTTGAAGAAGCACGGCGGCGATGGTGCGATCATGGTGGTGCTGGTGGGCTCGGGGCACGTGGCCTACGGCCTCGGTGCCGAGCGCCAGGCGCGGCTGTGGTTCGACGGAAAGACGGCCTCGGTCATCCCCATCCCGATCCGGGAGGAGGAGGGCGAGCCCCTCGTGGCCAAGGTGCAGGCCTCCTACGCGAACTTCGTCTGGGGCCTGCCCCCCTCGACCGATCCGCTCTACCCGAGCGTCGGGATCTCGACGCCGGAACAGAAGAGCGGTGAGCGCTACAAGGTGATCATGGTGGGCAAGGACTCGCCGGCCGCCGCAGCCGGGTTCCTGGTCGGGGACGAGCTCGTCTCGATCGACGGCGTCGCCTACACCGACAAGGAGACCGTCAACCGCCTGATGGCGGGGAAGCGCTGGGGCGACGCCGTGGACTACAAGGTGATGCGCAAAGGGCAGGAGCAGGCCCTCACGGTCTACCTGCGTCGGCAGCCGCCCAAGCCCTCGCTCGAAAAGCCGACGGAGGCGTCGCGTTGAGGCGGCTCGCGGCCCTCACCCTCGTCGCCGCGCTGCCGGCCGGTGCCGCCGGCGGGCAGTCGCCCCAGACTGCGGCGACGGCCTCCGCCGGCTCGTCGCGGGTGCGACACGCGCTGCAGGTGAGCCTCGATCCGGAGCGCGGCTCCATCTCAGTCAAGGACGTGCTCAGCGCGCCCGCCGCTGCGGCGGCATCGGGCGAGCTGCAGTTTCTGCTCCACGAGTCGCTGAAGCTCGTGGCCTCGGAACCGCCCGCGACCGAGGTCCCGGCCGACGCCGCGGCGGCCACGCGCTTCTTCGGCATCAACAGCGGGTCGGTCGACCTCTACGCCGAGGGCAAGCTGAAGCGGTATCGCGTCGCGGTGCCGGCGGCGGGCGGCAGCGTCACTCTCGCCTACCAGGGCCGTTTCGACTTCGGCCTCTCCGACCAGAAAGAGGAGTACACCCGCGGCTTCCGGGAGACCGTCGGCATCGTGTCGAAGCAGGGCGTCTACCTGGCCGGGAGCGGGTTCTGGTACCCACACGTCGATCGCAACCTGGTCGAGTTCGAGCTGGAGGCTGCGGCGCCCGAGGGCTGGCACCTGGTCGCCGCCGGCAACGGCGTCTCGCGTGACGCGAGCGGCCGGGCCCGCTGGGAGTCGCACGGCGCCGTCGACGAGATCACGCTCGTGGGCGGCCCGCTCGTCGTGTACCGCGAAGCGGCTGGAGCCGTGGAGGCACTCGCGTACCTGCGCCAGAAGGACGACGCGCTCGCGGGGAAGTACCTGGAGGCGACGGCCCAGTACCTCGAGATGTACCGCGGCCTCATCGGGCCCTATCCCTACGGCAAGTTCGCGCTCGTCGAGAACTTCTGGGAGACCGGCTACGGCATGCCGTCCTACACGCTGCTCGGCCCGCAGGTGATCCGCTTCCCCTTCATCCTGACCTCGTCCTATCCGCACGAGATCCTCCACAACTGGTGGGGCAACTCGGTCTTCGTCGACTACGCGACCGGCAACTGGTGCGAGGGCCTCACCGCGTACATGGCCGATCACCTGATCCACGAGCAGCGCGGGCGGGGCGAGGAGTACCGGCGCGACACGCTGCAGAAGTACCGGAGCTACGTGAAGGACGGCCGCGACTTCCCGCTCACGGAGTTCCGCTCGCGCCACAGCGCGGCGACCGAGGCCGTCGGCTACGGCAAGACGCTGATGCTGTTCCACATGCTGCGCCAGCGCCTGGGTGACGACGGCTTCCGCCAGTGGGCGGCGCGTTTCTATCGCGAAAACCGCGGTCGTCAGGCCTCCTTCTCCGACATCCGCAAGGGGATGGAGGGTGTCGCGAAGCAGGACCTGGGCCGGCTCTTCGCCGATCACGTCGAGCGGCCGGGGGCCGCCGTCCTGCGCGTGTCCGGTGCTGCGGTGCGCGCGACGAGCGGCGGCAAGTACGAGGTGACGGGAACGCTCGAGCAGACGCAGGCGGGCGCACCACTGGCGCTCGACGTGCCGCTGGTCGTGCAGACGGCCGGCGCGCCGGGGCGCGGGACCGTGCGGATGGATGCGGCCCGGGCGGCCCTCACCGTCGCGGCCGACGCCGTGCCCGTCGCGCTTCACGTGGACCCGTCCTTCGACGTCTTCCGCCTGCTCGACCCGCGGGAGACGGCGGCGTCGATCGGCCAGATCTTCGGCGAGCCGAAGATTCTGGCGGTGCTGCCGGCCCAGGCCCCGGCCGCGGAGCAGGCGGCCTACCGGACGCTCATCGAGAGCTGGCGCAGCGACAGCCACCAGCCGGAGATCCGCACGGACGCCGAGATCCGCGAGCTGCCGAAAGACAGCGCGGTCTGGATTCTCGGTCGCGGTAACGCACTGGCGTCTCGGCTGTTTGCGTCGGGCGCCGACTACACGCTCGACGGCCAGACACTGACGGTGGACCGCGAGACGATGCCGCTCGCCCGCCACGTGGGAGTGATCGTGCGCCGGCACCCCGCCAACCTCGAGAAGGCCGTGGGTTTCATCTTCGCGGACGGCCTCGGGGCGTTGCCGGGGCTGGGACGCAAGCTGCCGCACTACGGCAAGTATTCGTACCTCGGCTTCGAGGGCGACGAGCCCGTGAACGTCCTCAAGGGGCAATGGACGCCGAGCGACTCGCCGCTCCGTGTGGACCTGCGGCCCTCGGCCGAGCGCAAGACGGCGGTGGCTGCTCTTGCGCTCCCGCCGCGCGCGGCGCTCGCGGAGCTGCCGCCCGTCTTCTCGCAGAAGGCGCTGCTCGCGCACGTCGCCTGGCTCTCGGCGCCCGAGCGCGAGGGACGGGGTATCGGGACGAAGGGCCTGGACGCCGCGGCCGAGTACGTCGCGGCGCAGTTCAAGGCGATCGGGCTCCAGCCCGGAGGGGACGCTGGCGGCTACTTCCAGAGGTTCACAACGACACGCTCGCCCTCGGGAACTCCGGCTCCCCTGCGGAATGTGATCGGCGTGCTGCCGGGATCGAAGCCCGAGTGGGCGGGACAGTCGGCGTTGCTCACGGCCCACTACGACCACCTCGGCCTTGGCTGGCCGGACGTCCACAAGGGCGACGAGGGGAAACTCCACCCCGGCGCCGACGACAACGCCAGCGGCGTGGCCGTGTTGCTCGAGCTCGCCAAGGCGATCGCTTCCGGGGAGAAGCCGCAGCGGACGCTCGTCTTCGTCGCGTTTGCCGGGGAAGAGGCGGGGCTGCTGGGCTCGCGCTACTACGTGGAGCATCCGCCGTTCCCGCTCGAGAAGGCAATGGGCGTGATCAACCTCGACACCGTCGGCCGACTCTTCGACAGGAAGCTCTCGGTGCTCGCGACGGGCAGCGCCTCCGAGTGGCAGCACATCTTCCGCGGCGCCGGCTTCGTCACAGGCGTCGAGGGCCGCATGATCCCGGACGGCCTCGAGTCCTCCGACCAGAAGAGCTTCATCGATCGCGGGGTTCCCGCGGTGCAGGTCTTCACCGACCCGCACCCCGACTACCACCGGCCTGGCGACACAGCCGACAAGATCGACGGCCCCGGGCTCGTGAAGGTGGCGACGTATGTGAGGGAGGGCATCGTTTACCTGGGTGAGCGCGAGCAGCCGCTCACGAACACGATCGCGTCGATGAAGAGCGCGTCCACGGCCGCTGCGGCCGTCGCGCCTTCCCCCGCCGCAGGCGGGGCCGCGGGCGCGCCAGCCCAGGGCCGTCGCGTCAGCTTCGGCACGATGCCGGACTTCGCCTTCAGCGGGCCCGGGGTCAAGGTGGCCGGCGTCACGGCCGGCTCGCCCGCCGAGAAGGCAGGCGTCAAGGAAGGGGACGTGATCCTGAAGGTGGACGGCCAGGACGTCGCGAACCTCGCGGGCTTCTCGGCGATCCTGCGCGGGCTCAGCCCCGGCCAGACGGTGAACGTGGTGCTGAACCGCAGCGGAGCCGAGCAACTGTTGGACGTGACGGTGGTCGAGCGGTAGGCGCCGCCGCTGACACGCGGCTGGCAATCCTCACGCCGGGACGGGAGTAGCATCAGGGCCGTCCGATGCGCCTTCGGCCGGCCCTGGTACCCGGACTCGCCCTAGCCCTCGCCGTGGTGGCGTGGCTCGCCGATCGCGCGCTGGTCGGCCAGGCCGAGGCGGTGCGCGCCGCCGCGATCGCGGGCATAGACGAGGATGCGCGTCTCGCCGCGCAGTCCGTTCGCGCGAGCCTGGCCCGGTACGAGCAGGCCGTAACGGCGGGGCGGCCGGCCCCCGGCGTCGCGGTCGAGCGGCTGACGGCGCCGCCGCCCCGCTCCGTGCCGCCGATCGGGTTCACACCGTACGCAGACCGGCCGCGCGCGGAGCTCGCCGAGCTTCTCGCCTCGAATCGGTCCACCCCGAACGGCCTGCCCGAGGCGGTGGTGGCGCGGCTCGCGCTCGGACCGGCGGTGCCGGTTTCCGGGGCCGGGGGCCTGCCCGCGGTCGAGGAGCGCCTGCTGACGGGCGAGCTGCCCGTGAGGCCGGAAGACCTGCCGTACCTCGCGAGCCGGCTGGGGCTCGCCTCCGACCCGCGCGTGCCGGTGCTCGTCGCCCGCCTGCGCGGCGCGCCGGATGCGGCGGAGCTGCCGAGCGCGCCGAGCTTCAGGCGACAGCGGATCGGGTCCGATCGCATCGAAGGCTGGACGAGCGCGCCCGAGTGGCGACTCCTGCGGTATGAGCTCACCGTCGCGCACGTCCTCGAAGGCGCGGGGCTCCTCGAGCGCGTGGCGGTCGCGCCCTTGGGCGCGGACGGATCGGCGCCCGCGTTGTGGCGCACGGTCGCGGTGCCGGACGTCGAGGGTCTCCTGGTGCAGGTCGCCCCTCGATTGCCCGACACGATCCGGCTGGCCGCCCTGCGCAGCGTGCTGTGGCTCTCGGCCGCGAC
Organism: Vicinamibacteria bacterium; assembly: GCA_035283305.1. Taxonomy (GTDB): domain Bacteria; phylum Acidobacteriota; class Vicinamibacteria; order Fen-336; family Fen-336; genus DATBSL01. The sequence goes on from DATEUE010000105.1 coordinate 11,099, forward strand.
GGGCGTGGCGGG
>DATEUE010000106.1:0-7783 GCA_035283305.1 Vicinamibacteria bacterium
TCTGGGCCTCGACCCAGAGGTCGCCCCGCCCGCCGCCCTCCGGTCGCGGCACGCCGCGCTTCCTGAGCCTGAAGCGCTGGCCGTTCTGGGTCCCCGCCGGCACCTCGATCGTCACGCTGCCGTCGGGGGTCGAGACGTCGACGTGCCCGCCCATCGCCGCCTGCACCATGCCGACGGGCACGCTGCAGAAGAGGTCCGAGCCTTCGCGGCGGAACAAGGGATGCGGCTCCACCTCGACCGTGAGCACGAAATCGCCAGGCGGCCCCCCGCGCCGTCCGGCATTGCCGGCGCCAGGCAGGCGCACATTTGTACCGTTGCCGACGCCCGGGGGGATGTGCACCTCGAGCCACTCGCTCGTGAGCGCGCGGCCTTCGCCGTTGCAGCGGGGACACGGCTTGCAGCTGATCTCGCCGCGGCCGTCGCACTCCCGGCACGGACGCGAGAAGATCATGTGGCCGCGGCTGCCGCGCACGCTGCCCGAGCCGCCGCAGTGCGGGCACGGCACGGGACCGAACGCCACCTCGCCCGCGCCCCGGCAGCCCGCGCAGGCCTCGAAGCGGACGAGGTGCACGCGGCGCGTGGCACCCTGCATCGACTCCTCGAAGCTCACGCGTGTGGCCTGCTCGAGGTCCTCCCCGGCCGGCGCGTCGGCCAGGGGCTGCGAGTGCTCGAAGATGTCGCGGAAGGCCACCGACTCGACGCGCACGCGCGCCTCGAAGTCGAAGCCCTCGAAGCCGCCCTCGGCCCGGGGCGCCACCGGATCGACCGCGAGCTCGCCGCGGTCGTACGCCGACCGCCGCTGCGGGTCGGCCAGGACCTCGAAGGCCCGCACCGCCTCGCGGTAGCGCTCGGCGGCGACCGGGTCGCCCGGGTTGACCGCCGGATGCAGCGCGCGAGAGAGCCTCTGCCAGGCGCGCCGGATCTCGGCACTGCCCGCGGAGCGCCTCACGCCCAGCCGCTCGTAGAGGTCCATCGGCTATTTCTTGTCCACCACCTCGGCGTCGATCACGTCGCCGTCGCCCTTCTTGGGGCCGGCGGCTTCGCCCGGAGGCGGCGCCCCTCCCGGCGGCGTGCCCGCCGAGGCCTGCCGATACAGGGCCTCGGCCAGCTTGTGCGAGGCCTGCGTCAGCTCCGCGGTTGCGGCTTCGATCGCGGCGAGCTCGGCGCCCTCGAGCGCCTTCTTCGCCGCCGCGAGAGCCTGTTCGACCGGCTCGATCTCCGCGGCGCTCAGCTTCTCGCGGTTCTCCGAGAGCGTCTTCTCGGTGCTGTAGACGAGCGTGTCGGCGCGGTTCCGGCCTTCGGTCGCCTCACGGCGGGCCTTGTCGTCCTCGGCGTGCGACTGGGCGTCGCCCACCATCCGCTCGACTTCTTCCTTGGCGAGGCCCGACGAGGCGCTGATCGTGATCGCCTGCGACTTGCCGGTGGCGCGGTCCTTGGCCGAGACGTTGACGATGCCGTTCGCGTCGATGTCGAAGGTCACCTCGATCTGCGGCACGCCGCGCGGCGCGGGCGGCAGACCGACGAGGTGGAACTTGCCGAGCGTGCGGTTGTCGTTCGCCATCGGCCGCTCGCCCTGCAGCACGTGGATCTCGACCTGGGTCTGGCCGTCGGCCGCGGTCGAGAACACCTCGCTCTTGCGCGTCGGGATCGTGGTGTTGCGCTCGATCAGCCTCGTCATCACGGAGCCGAGCGTCTCGATCCCGAGCGAGAGTGGCGTCACGTCGAGCAGCAGCAGGTCCTTGACGTCGCCCGACAGGACACCCGCCTGGATCGCGGCGCCCACGGCGACGACCTCGTCGGGGTTGACGCCCTTGTGCGGCTCCTTGCCGAAGAAGTCCTTTACCAGCTGCTGGATCTTCGGGATCCGGGTCGAGCCGCCGACGAGAACGACCTCGTCGATCGCGGCGGGCTCGACGCCGGCGTCCTTGAGGCACTGGCGGACGGGACCCATCGTCTTCTCGAGCAGGTCGCCCACGAGCTGCTCGAGCTTAGCGCGCGTCAGCTTGAGCGCCAGGTGCTTGGGGCCCGAGGCGTCCGCCGTGACGAAGGGCAGGTTGATCTCGGTCTCGAGCGTCGTCGACAGCTCGCACTTCGCCTTCTCGGCGGCTTCCTTCAGCCGCTGCAGCGCCATCTTGTCCTTCGAGAGGTCGATCCCCTGGTCCTTCTTGAACTCCGCCACGATCCACTCGATCACGCGCTGGTCGAGGTTGTCGCCGCCCAGGTGGGTGTCGCCGTTCGTGGCCTTCACCTCCACGACGCCCTCGCCCACCTCGAGCACCGAGATGTCGAAGGTGCCGCCGCCGAAGTCGTAGACGGCGATCGTCTCGTCCTTCTTCTTGTCGAGCCCGTAGGCGAGCGCAGCCGCCGTCGGCTCGTTGACGATGCGCAGCACCTCGAGGCCCGCGATCTGGCCGGCGTCCTTCGTGGCCTGGCGCTGCGAGTCGTTGAAGTACGCAGGCACCGTGATCACGGCCTTCGTCACCTTCTCACCGAGGTGCTGCTCGGCCGCGTCCCGCATCTTCTGCAGGATCATCGCGGACACCTCGGGCGGCGAGTGCATCTTGCCCTCGGTCTCGACCCGCGCGTCGCCGTTGGCGGCCTGGACGACCTTGTACGGGACCATCTTCTGCTCTTCGGACACCTCGCCGTACTTGCGTCCCATGAAGCGCTTGATCGAGAAGACGGTATTCTCGGGATTCGTCACCGCCTGGCGTTTCGCCACCTGGCCGACCAGCCGCTCGCCCGTGCCCTTCGCGAACGCCACGACGGACGGGGTCGTGCGGCTGCCCTCGGGGTTGGTGATGACCGTGGGGCTGTCGCCCTCCATGATGGCGACCACGGAGTTGGTCGTGCCGAGGTCGATACCGATGATCTTGCTCACGCGGGGCTCTCCTGGCCGCCAAGGAGCGGCACGACCTCATCTTGCGGACTTGAGCGAAGAGTTGTCAAGGTGCCTGCGTGCGAACCTGATTTGCACCTGTGGGACAACGAGTTAAGGACACGGCGAGTCCGCGCGCTAGCCTTCGCGGTGGACCCTGGCTCCGAGGCTCCGCAGTCTCTCGACGAGCTGTGCGTAGCCTCGCTCGACCGTTTCGAGAGGCTCGACGCGGCTCTCGCCGTCGGCGCACAGCGCGGCGACCACGAGGGCCATGCCGGAGCGCAGGTCGCGGCTGTCGAGCGAGCGGCCGCGCAATCGGCGCGGGCCGGTGACGACGATCCGATGCGGGTCGCAAAGGAAGAGGTCGGCCCCCATGCCGCTCAACTGCTCGAGCCCGAAGAGCCGCAGCTCGTAGAGCCAGTCATGAACGAGCGTGCTGCCGCGGGCCTGGGTCGCGAGGACGGTCACCAGGCTTACCATGTCGGTCGGGAAGCCCGGCCAGACTCCGGTCGTGACGCGGCCCGCTGCTTCGAGGCTCGACGCGCGCACCCGCAGAACGGCTTCCTCGAGCCGGCAGCTCACCCCGAAGCGCGACAGCACCGCCACGATCGGCTCCATGTCTAGCGCGCTCGCCCCGCGCACCTCGATCTCACCGCCGGTCACCGCGGCGGCCACCGCCCAGCTTCCAGCCTCGATCGAGTCGCCGTCGATCCGATGCTGCGCGCCGGTCAGCGACCCCACCCCGGTCACGCGCAGCGTGCTGGTCCCCTCGCCTTCGATCCGAGCGCCCATGCGGCGCAGGAAGCGCACGAGCTCCGTCACGTGGGGCTCGCACGCGGCGTTGCGGATCTCGGTCGAGCCCGCCGCGGTGACGGCGGCGAGCAGCGCCGTTTCCGTCGCCGTGACGGAGGCCTCGTCGAGGTAGAGCGAGGCGCCCGAAAGCCCCGTGGGCGCCACGAGCGCGCGGCCCTCGGGGTCGTCGGGCACGGCGCCGAGCGCCGCGAGCGCGCGACGGTGGGTCGTGACCGAGCGCCGGCCCGGGAAGTCGCCGCCGCTCTCGCCCAGCCCGGCACGGCCGGCCCGCGCCAGGAGCGGCGCCGTCAGCAGCACGGAGCCGCGGATGCGGGCGACGAGGGCGGGATCAGGATCCGTGCTGCGGATCTCGGGGCAGCTGACCGAGAGCGTGCTCGTGCCGACGCCCTCGACGCGCGCGCCCAGCCCCTCGAGCAGCTGGCACATCGCGACGACGTCGCGGATGCGCGGGACGTTCTCGAGGCGGCACGGCTCGCGCGTCAGCAGACAGGCGGCCAGGATCGGCAGCGCGGCGTTCTTGTTGCCTTCGACGGTCACGACGCCCGAGACAGGCCGGCCGCCTTCAACGACGAGGGCCGCCATCAGGCGAACTCCCCCACGCGCACGATCTCCTCCTCGAGCACGACGCCGAAGCGTGCGGCCACGGCCTCGCGCATGCTCTCGATCAGGCTCGCCACGTCGCGGGCGCTCGCGCCGCCCTCGTTGACGACGAAGTTGGCGTGCACGCTCGACACGCGCGCCCCGCCGCACGCTCTCCCCTTGAGCCCCGCCGCGTCGACGAGCGCGCCCGCGGAGGCCGGCCTGCCCGAGGGCAGCGCTACCCGGCTCGGATCGGGGTTCTGGAACACGCAACCCGCGCTCGGCAGCGCGAGCGGCTGCGTGCGCTTGCGAAAAGCGAGCGAGCGCCGCGCCTCCTCCCGGAGCGTCCCGGGCTCGCCCGGCCCGACACGGAAGTCGGCCGTGAGCGCGACCTCGCGGCTCTGCTGCAGCCGGCTCCGGTCGTAGCCGAATTCCATCTCGGAAGCCGGGACCTCGCACACCGCGCCGTCCGGTGTCGCCACGCGCACCGACACCACGTACTCGGAGATCATCCGCCCCTGGAAGTGCGCGTTGCCGTGGACGGCGCCACCGACCGTGCCGGGGGTGCCCGCCCAGGCCGCGAGGCCCGCGAGACCGTGGCCGATCGTGTAGCGCACCAGGCCGTTCACGGTGACGCCCGCCTCGGCCCGGACCCGGTCGGGCGCGGGAGACGAGATGGCGCCGCCGTGCCAGCGCACCACCAGGCCGCGCACCCCGAGGTCGCCAACGAGTAGATTCGAGCCGCCCCCGAGCCAGTACACCGCGACGCCGGCCTCTCGCGCAAGCCGGAGTGCCGAAAGCGCTTCGTCGGCGCTCTGGACCTCGGCCAGGACGTCGGCGGGCCCACCCACGCGCAAGGTGGTGAGCGGCGCGAGCGGCACGTTTTCTCTTGCGCGCGCGGGCCCCAGGCGTGCGCGCAGAGCCGCGGCGAGATCCACCCGCCGATGCTATCGCAGGCGGCCGCCATGGCCGAGCCGCGTGCCGATCAGGCGTAGGATTCGAGGGATGGATGCCGCGCAGCTCGCCGATCTCGTCTGGGCCGGCGGAGCGCTGGTGCTCGTCGTCATCATCCTGCTCTCACGACGGGCGCGTCGCCACGGCGGGGCCCTCAGGGGCGGCGTCGTGGGAGCCCTCTACGAGTGGCAGAACCAGGACAAGCAGCGGGCGCTCGACCTGATCGTGGAGGGAAAGGCCGAGGCGCGCCGTCCCGAGTATCCGGACGACACCTTGAAGGAGACGGACGGGCCGCCGCCGCGAGACGAGGACGCGCGCTCGAAGAGCCGATCGAGCGGTGCTTAGCCGCTACTTCGCCACGCTCAGCCGGTAGACGGTCGTCTGGCGATAGACCTGGCCGGGACGCAGCACCGCGGACGGAAACGCCGGCTGGTTCGGCGAGTCCGGGTAGTGCTGGGTCTCCAGGCAGAAGGCGCCGCGCTTGAGGTAAGGCCTACCCGTCTTGCCGAGCGTCTTCCCGTCGAGGAAGTTCCCCGTGTAGAACTGGACGCCGGGCTGGGTGGTGAGGACCTCGAGCTGGCGTCCGCTCTTCCGGTCGGCGACGCGAGCGGCCAGCCGCAGCGTGCCCGGCGTGCCGCGCACGACGAAGTTGTGATCGTAGCCGCGGCCGAACTTGATCTGCTCGTCCGCCGCGTCGATCCGCGCGCCGATCGCCAAGGGCTGGCGGAAGTCGAAGGGCGTTCCGGCGACGGGCCGCAGCTCGCCCCTGGGGATGAGCGTCGCGTCGACGGGGGTGAAGGCCTCGGCCTCGAGCTGCAGCTCGTGGTCGAGGATCGTCCCCTCGCCTTCGCCCGCGAGGTTGAAGTAGGCGTGGTTCGTGAGGTTGAGGACCGTGGGCGCGTCGGTGGTGGCCGAGTAGTCGATGACCAGCCCGCCGTCCTCGCGCAGCGAGTAGACCACGGTGGCGGTGAGCGTGCCCGGGTAGCCTTCCTCGCCGTCCCGGCTGACGTACGTCAGCTCGAGCGCGTCGCCGTCCTTCTCCGCCTTGACCTTCGCCGTCCACACCCGGCGGCAGAAGCCGGTCGGCCCGCCGTGGAGCGTGTTCGGGCCGTCGTTGGCCGACAGCGCGTAGCGCTTCCCGTCGAGCGTGAACGCGGCCTTTCCAATGCGGTTCGCGTAGCGGCCCACCAGGCAGCCGAAGTACGAGCTGTCGCCGAGATAGCCGGGCAGGCCCGCGTAACCGAGCGTCACGTCGGCCGTGCGGCCGGCCCGGTCCAGAGCCTCGATCGACACGACGTACCCCCCCAGGTTGGTGATCGCCACCCTGGGGGCGCCCGCGCGCGAGAGCGTGAAGAGCTCCACACTCTCGCCGGCACGCGTCTTTCCGAAGGACTTCGTCTCGATTCGCGTGCCGGCGTGTGCGGTCATCTCGGCTCCGAGGCAGAGGATCGGCGTGAGGCCGAAGAGGGCGAGGCGGAGGATGCGTCCTGAACCGGTCATGCGAGGGAACCTCCCGCGCGGAGTCTAGCAGAAGCCTCGCGTCGCACGTCGCGGCTCGTCCGATGCGAAGATGGGGGCCGCATGAGCGAGAGCGGCGTCCTGAGCTTCGAGTCGGGGGCCCTGGGCCTGTCGCTGCTCGGCCGGCACGCGAGCCTCGCCGCGGCCTCACTGGCACTGCCCGAGGGGGCCTACACCACGCTTCGCACCTACGGCGGCAACGGCGTCGTGCGCCTGGGCCAGCACCTCGCGCGCCTCGAGGAGTCGGTGGCCCTCAAGGGAACTCCCGGCCGCATCGATCCCGCGGCGGTGCGCGGAGCGATCACCGAGGCGCTGCGCCGCTCGGCGCATCCGGAATCGCGCGTCCGGCTCACGTTCGCGCCGCCGCGGCTCTTCGTCGCCGTGGAGGCATTCACGCCGCTCGCGCCAAGGCTCTACGAGCAGGGCGTCGCCTGCGTGACGCTCGAGCTCGAGCGGGAGAACCCGCACGCCAAGGACACTCGTTTCATCGCGACCGCCCACGACGCCTACAGCCGGCTGCCCGCGGGCGTCGAAGAGGGGCTGCTGGTGGCTCCGGACGGCTCCATCCTCGAGGGGCTCTCGAGCAACTTCTTCGCGATCCGTGAAGGCGCGCTGCGGACGGAGGATGCCCGCGCGCTCGCCGGGGTGACACGCTCGCTCGCGATCGAGGTGGCCGAGGCCCTGCTGCCGCTCAGGCGCGTCGCGGTCCAGCGCGACGAGCTGCCGCTCGTCGACGAGGCCTTCATCACCAGCGTGTCGCGTGAGCTGCTGCCGGTCACGAGCGTCGACGGCCGGCCCGTGGGCGAGGGCCGCGTCGGCCCGAGGACCCGCGCCATCCTGCAGGCGTTCGAAGCACTCGTGGCCCGGGAGCGGGAGGCACTCTAGGCGCCATGGCGAGCGAGCGCGACCTGCTGAGCGAGGACGTCCACCGGCTCGGGGACCTGCTCGGCGAGACGATCGTCGAGCAGGAGGGCAAGGCGCTCTTCGACCTCGTCGAGGAGGTGCGGGGCCTGGCGAAGGCGCACCGTGCCGGAGACGAGG
>DATEUE010000107.1:0-10893 GCA_035283305.1 Vicinamibacteria bacterium
CGGCCGCCGGCGTCCGCGACCCCCTGCCACAGCGTGAGGCCGCCGTTGATCGAGACCGGCACGAACTCGCCGAACACGACGTAGTTGCGGATCGTGATCGGGATCACGACCAGGACGGCAGCGAGCGACAGCGCGACCGCGTGGACGAGGCCGCGCCTCCTGTTTCGCGAGACGGCCAGGATTACGAGCGACAGAAACGGCGGTAGCAGCACGACGTTGGGGCGCAGCCAGACGCCCGCCCCGACGAGGACGCCGGCGAGGGCGCAAGTCCACCACGGCCAGGCGCCGTCGGGATGCGCGCGCGCCAGCAGCAGCAGGGCCAGCAGCAGCGGCAGCGCCGACAGCGCGTCGGGCAGCACGAGGGCCGACACGTAACCGAGCTGAGGGCTGAGCGCGGCCAGGACGCCGGCCGTGACGCCGATCGGCCAGGTGGCGAGCCGTGCCGCCACGAGCACCAGCAGCACGCAGCAGATCGATGTCAGGACGTTCTGGACGAGCTGAGCGGCCACGAAGCTGCGACCGAGCGTCTCGTACACCGCGACGAGGTAGAGCGCGTAGCCCGGCGGGCGCGACAGCAAGCCCGTGCGCTGCTTGTCCCTCACGCGCGGCCACAGGATGCCCTCGCCGGACAAGATCGCTACGGCCGTGTCGTCGTAGCGCTGGGCCATCCGCGTTCCGGTCTGCTCGGGCGAGTACATGACCGGCGCCTGGTCCACGGCGTAGAGCGAGCGCACCAGGAACGCGAGCCCAAACACCGCGGCGAGCGCCGCGGCACGACGGATCAGGGAGCCCTTCTGCTGCATCGCCGCCTCGAGGATCTTGAGAACCGCGAGGCACCGATGTCAAGGAGCGCCGCGGGTTTGCGCGCACACCGAAGAAGTGGCACTTTAGCGGCTCATGCGGACTCGGTTTCTTGCCGGGGCTTGAGGCGCGCCGCGTCGCCCTCGCCGGCCTGCTGTTCCTCCTGAGCGGCGCTTCCGCACTCGTCTACCAGGTCGCCTGGCAACGAATCCTCGCGCTCCACAGCGGCGTCGGCCTCTACTCGGTGGCGATGATCGTGGCCGCCTTCATGGCCGGGCTCGGCATCGGCAGCCACCTCGGCGGGCGCCTGAGCGAGCGCACCGGAGCGCTCGCGGCACTGCGTCTGTTCGCGCTGGTGGAGCTCGCGATCGGCCTCTTCGGCGTGGCGAGCCCGTTCCTCTACTACGACTGGCTCTACCCGCTCGCGTCGCGGCTCGCGAGCCCCTCGCTCGTGGGAGGGCTCGCGCACTTCGCCGCGCTCTTGCCCCCGACGCTGCTCATGGGCATGTCGCTGCCGCTGCTGGTGCGCGCGATGCTGAGCGACGTGAGCACGGCCGGGCGCACGATCGGCTACCTCTACGGGATCAACATGCTCGGCGCGGCCGCCGGCGCGTTCCTCGCACCGTGGCTGCTGCTGCCGTGGGGCGGCATCCCGGGCGCGGTCACGGTCGCCGCGGCCGGCAACGTGCTCGCGGGCCTCGGCGCGCTCCTGCTCGCGCGCGGCGCAAGCGCCGGGCAGACCGAGACGGACGCGGCGAGCGAGAGTCCGCCGCAGGACCGCGCGACCCACCCGTTCGGGCTGTGGCTCTCGCTCTACGCGCTGTCGGGCTTCGTGGCCCTCTCGCTCGAGATCCTGTGGTTCCGGCTGGTGGACGTGGCGGTCAAGTCGACCGCGTTCACCTTCGGCACGGTGCTCGGGACCTACCTGCTCGGCTCCGCGGCCGGCTGCCTGCTCGCGGTCCCGCGCGTGTCGCGCCTGCGCCATCCGCTCGCCGTCTTCCTGCTGTGCCAGTGCGCGATCCTGTCCTTCGCGGGACTCTCGGTGATCGCCCTCACGCGCCTGCCGCCGGCCACGCCCGTCTACGCCTGGCTCGTCGAGTACTGGGGCACCTACCGCTTCTTCCGCTTCGGGCACGCGAACGAGCTCGCGCCCGTCGTCCATCTCTACGTGGTGCTGCCGCTCTTCCTTTTCGCGCTGCCCACCGTGCTCATGGGCTTCGCCTTCCCGGTGCTGCAGCGTGCGGTGCACGACGCGGTGCGCACGAGCGGACGCAAGGTGGGCGCGCTGCAAGCGGCGAACATCGCGGGCTGCGTCCTGGGCAGCCTGCTGGTGGGGCTCGTGGCGCTCCAGCAGCTCGGGACCGCCGAGGCGCTGCGCCTGCTGACGCTCGTGGGGCTCGTGTTCGCGGCCGTGGGCGTTCGCTACCACGGCCGCCGCTTTGCGCTGGCGGCGATCGTGCTCGTCACGCTGGCGATGGCGCTGCCGGGCAGCGAGGAGCTGTGGCGAAGACTCCACGGCCAGACGCAGCCGAACGAGCGGGCGCTCTTCGACGAGGACGCGACCGGCGTCGTCGCGCTCGCCGCGCGCGGCCCGGTGCGCCTGCGGCTCTCGGTGAACGGCAAGGGCAACAGCTGGCTGCCGTTCGGCGGCGTGCACACGGTGCTCGGAGCGCTGCCGGCGGTGATCCACCCGGCGCCGCGCCAGGTGGCCGTCGTGGGCCTCGGCTCCGGCGACACGGCCTGGGCCGCGGGCCTGCGGCGCGAGACCCAGTCGGTCAGCGTGTTCGAGATCTCCCTGCCGCAGCCGCGCATCCTGCGACGCATCTCAGAGCAGCAGAGCCTGCCCGAGCTCGCGACCTTCCTGGCCGACCCGCGCGTGGCGATCCGGCTCGAGGACGGGCGGCGGGCTTTCGAAGCGATGCGCGGCGAGGTCTTCGACGCGATCGAGACCGACGCGATCTGGCCGGAGAGCGCGGGCAGCGGCAACCTCTATTCGCTCGAGTTCTTCGAGGCCTGCGCGCGGCGGCTGCGGGCGGGCGGCCTGATGTGCACGTGGGCGCCCACGCCGCGCGTGCGGACGACGTTCCGCAGCGTCTTCCCGCACGTGCTCGACGTGGACAGCGGCGTGATCCTGATCGGAAGCCGCTATCCGATCCAGATCGACCGGCCGGCCTGGGATGCGCGCCTTGCGGCGTCGGAGGACTACCTGGGCGAGCTGCGCGTGCAGGCGGTTCGCGAGAAGCTGCGCAACCTGGCCCCCGCCGACGGCGCGATCGGAGCCGACCTGAATCGCGACCTGTTCCCCCGCGACGAATTCGCCGTTCGATAGCCGTATGCGTCGCGGCTTCGGACCGATTCGTCGGGTGAGCCTATTACTTCTGCTTCTGGTACGTGCCTAGGAGCTCCGCCTGGGCGACGACGTGCCCCGCAATCGCCGCCTCCAGCTGGGCTTTCGTGGCGGGGCCGAGGTCTGGCAGCACGACGTCGAGCGCGAACAGCTTGTGGAAGTAGCGGTGGCGGCCGATCGGCGGGCAAGGACCGCCGTAGCCGGTGCGCTTCCAGTCGTTCGTGCCCTCGCGCGTGCCCATCGGCAGGTCCGCGCGAGACACGGCCTCGGGCAGCCCGCGCGCGCTCGGCGGCAGGTTGTAGAGCACCCAGTGCACCCACGTCATCTTCGGCGCCGCGGGGTCCGGCGCGTCGGGATCGTCCACGATCAGGGCCAGGCTCTGCGCGGCCTCGGGGACACCCGTCCAGGCCAGGGCGGGCGAAACGTCGCGCCCTTCGCAGGTATAGGCGGCGGGGATCTTCCCGCCCGGGGCAAAGGCCGCGGACATCAGGACCAGGCTCATGCTCACCTCCCGACACGCGAGTCTTCCCCTTTCCGTCTTGCGGGCGCAAGAGCCGTTGTGACCCCCACGTCGAGCCCCGCGACCGCCGTGGGCCTCGCGCTCGACGCGCGCGGGGGGGGCCGTTAGACTGTCCGTCTCATGCCCCTCGAGTGCGGCTTTAAGCAACGGCACGGCCGGCAGTTCTGCGTGAGCGACTGCCCCGCGAACGCCCCCTGCGGGATCTTCGAGTACAAGAGGATCGAGAGCCCGCAGGACCTGCCCGCGGCGGAGGCGCGCACGGTCGACGTGGCGGTGCTGGACATGAACCACGGCTGGCCGAACCTGGGGCACGACTCGCTGGTGCACGCCGTCATGGACGCGGCCTGCGAGGTGACCGCCGAGCTGGAGTCGGCCGGCCTGCGCGTGCGGGTGCTCTCGTTCGACGTGCGCCGCTCGGGCATGCTGCCGGAGCGCCCTGGTCCGCGCTTCTCGCTCTACCTGGGCACCGGCGGTCCGGGCCACATCGACCCGCGCGCGAACGACGGCATGCGCCCGGAATCCCAGGGCATCCGCGAGGACGCGTCGTGGGAGCGGCCGGCCTTCGAGTTGTTCGACGCGATCAGGCGCCACGACGAAGCGGCGCTCATCGCCGTCTGCCACACGTTCGGCGTGCTCTGCCGCTGGTCGGGCGCCGCCGAGCCCGTGCTGCGCGGGCCGGAGAAGGGCAAGTGCAGCGGCGTCCTCGAGAACATCCTGGCGCGTCCGGCGGCCGAGCATCCCTGGTTCCGCCGCTTCGCCGATCTCCTGGGACCGAGCGCCCGGCTGCGCGTGGTCGAGAACCGCCTGTTCGACCTCGTTCCGTCGCGCGACGGCTTCCCGCCGGGTGCCGTGCCGATCGCCTTCGAGACCCGGGGCGTGGGCGGCGAGCCGGGCGACGCGGTCACGATGATCGAGTTCGCGCGCGACCGAATCGGGGTGATGCCGCGCATGTTCGCGGTCAACCACCACCCCGAGATCGTCGACCGCTTCCGCCAGATGATGATCCTCGATCAGAAGCGCGACCGCGGCGAGGTGAGCGAGGCCTGGTATCGCGAGCGCCTCGAGATCCTGACGCGCCAGTTCCCCGAGGAGGACGTCGACCAGCGGCTGCACCTGACCTCGGACTTCACCCTGCTCGGGCCGCTGCGCTTCCACCTGTTCCGCGCGCTGCGGCGCCGGGCGCAGGCGCTCTCGCTGCCGCTCCCGCTGCACGAGGACCGCGTGATCCATGCCAGCCTGGGCGAGCCGGTGGGCGCGGGTCGCGCGGGCGAGGTGTTCTAAGGGACGGGGCGATGATCCCGAAACCTCCTTTCCCCAGGGACCTGACCCCCGAGCGGGAGATCTCCGAGTTCCAGCGCCTCAAGCCGCGCCTCGCCGAGGTGTGGGACGCGCTCACGATGCGCGAGGAGGAGCCCCACACCGCCGTCGTGGTGCCCTCGCTGACGCTCGACCAGAGCGAGCTTCGCAAGATCGCAGGCGCCAGCTTCTACGAGGAGCGGCTGCTGTTCCTGCTGATCCGCCTGCGCAACCCGCGCGCGCGCATGGTGTACGTCACCTCGCAGCCGATCCACCCGATCATCCTCGAGTACTACCTGCAGTTCCTGGCCGGGATCCCCGCGAGCCACGCGCGCTCGCGGCTCACGCTCTTGTGCGCCGACGACGCCTCGCCGCGCTCGCTCACCGAGAAGATCCTCGAGCGGCCGCGCCTCATCGAGCGGATCCGAGCCGGCATCATGGACCCACAGCGGGCCTATCTCACGGTCTTCAACTCGACGCCCCACGAGCGCAAGCTGGCCGTGCTGCTCGGGATCCCGCTGAACGGCTGCGACCCGCAGCTCGCCAGCCTGGGGACGAAGTCCGGCAGTCGCAAGGCGTTCCGCGAGGCGGAGGTTCCGCTGCCCGAGGGCTTCGAGGACCTGCACACGCTCCACGACTTCACCGAGGCGCTCGCGGAGCTCCGCGCCCGGCGGCCGGGGATCAAGCGCGCGGTGGTCAAGCTCGACGAAAGCTTCTCGGGCGAGGGCAACGCGATCTTCCGCTACCCCGCGTCGGACGCGCGTGCGGCGCTCGCCGAGTCCCTGCGGCAGGTGGAGTTCGCGGTGGCGCAGGAGACGCACGAGTCCTACTTCGACAAGATGGCGAAGATGGGCGGGATCGTCGAGGAGTTCATCGAGGCCGAGGAGAAGCAGTCGCCGAGCGCCCAGCTGCGGGTCGGACCGCACGGCGACGTGATGCTGATCTCGACCCACGACCAGATCCTGGGAGGCCCGAGCGGCCAGGTGTTCCTGGGCTGCCGCTTCCCGGCCAAGGACGACTACCGCGTGGCGATCCAGGAGGCGGGGCTGCGCATCGGGCAGGTGCTCGCCGCGCAAGGCGTCGTCAGCCGCTTCGGCGTTGACTTTCTCGTCCACCGCGACTCCGCGGACGCGCCGTGGCAGACGACCGCCCTCGAGATCAACCTGCGCATGGGCGGCACGACCCACCCCTACCTGGCCCTGCAGTTCCTGACGGGCGGCAGCCTCGACCCTTCGAGCGGTCTTTTTCTCTCGCCGAGCGGCCAGGCCAAGTACTACAAGGCCACCGACAACCTCTACTCCCCGCGCTACCGCGGGCTGCTGCCCGAGGACCTGGTGGACCTCTTGACCGTGAACAAGCTCCACTACAGCCACGGCAGCGAGTCGGGCGTGCTGTTCCACCTGATCGGCGCGCTCTCGGAGTTCGGCAAGCTGGGGCTCACGGCAATCGCCAACAGCCCCGCGCAGGTGGACGAGCTCTACGCCCACACCCTCGAGGTGCTCGACAGGGAGACGGCGTATGGTCACTAGCGGTCCATCTCCCCGGTCCGTTGTCGTTGGAGATGGGCCGCTTTCTGGTTCTCGTCTGCTGTTTCCGTTCCGCCCCTGATTTCGTCCGACATGGACGTCCTCCTCGTCGACTTCGCGCTGGCCCTGGTCCTGGTGGCCCTCGTCTCGCTCATCCGCCCCCTGCGCTTCCTGAAGATCCGCACCCGCCTCGTCACCCTCTTCGTCCTCGTCGTCGGGGTCGCCCTCCTGGTCGTCGGCCTGTCCCTGCCTGTGTTCCCGCCCCAGCTTCCGGGTCCACGCATGGCGATCGACGAGATCGCGCCGTCCTACCAGTTCGGCGAACACCACGAGATCCTCGTCGCAGCCTCGCCGGATCGAATCCTGACCGCGACGCGGGCCGTGACCGCCCGAGAGATCCGGCTGTTCCGACTGCTCACCTGGCTGCGGTCGCCCCGCTGGCCGGGCAGCGGACGCGAGAGCATCCTGAACCCGAGCGCGGACCGGCCGATCCTCGACGTGGCACTTCGCTCCGGCTTCGTGCTGCTGCGCGAGGAGAAGGACCGCGAGATCGTCTTCGGAGCCGTGGTCTGCTGCAGCGAGCGCGTGCCGCCGCGCTCGGCCGAGGAGTTCGCGGCGCTCGAAGGATCGCTGGCGCGCGCCGTGATGAACTTCCACGTGGAAGACGTGGGCGGCGGCATCTCCCGCCTCGTGACGCAGACGCGGGTCGCGACGAGCGACGCGCGGTCGGAGCGAGTCTTCGCCCGCTACTGGCGCGTGATCTATCCCGGCAGCGCGCTGATCCGACGGACGTGGCTTCGCGCCATCAAGGCGCGCGCCGAAGCGGGCGCTGCGCCGGTCAGGCCTTGAAGCTCACCCGCGTCGCGTTCGCCTCCGCGCGGATCGCGAGCTCCATCGCCAGCAGGCAGTGCGCCTGGGGCATCGCCGTCTCGGTTCGGTTCAGCACGTCGTCCACGAGCTCGGTGCCGTAAGGCGGCACCACGTCCTGGCAGTCGACGTAGCGCGTCTGCTTCTGGTCCACCAGAAAGAGATGGCTGCCGCCCTCGCGCGCCCCTCCGAGGTCGATGTTCTTCCGGATCTCGATGAAGCCGTCGGTGCCGAGGATGGTCAGCCGCCCGTCGCCCCAGGTCTTGAGGCCGTCGGGGGTGAACCAGTCCACCCGGATGTAGCCGGCGCCGCCGTCGCCACGAAGCGTGACGTCGCCGAAGTCCTCGAGCCCGGGGTACTGCGGGTGGTTCACGTTCGCCACTTGCGAGGCGACGACTTCGGCCTTCGTGGAGCCGGTGAAGTACAAGAACTGGTCGAACTGGTGCGACGCGATGTCGCACAGGATTCCGCCGTACTGCTCCTTCACGAAGAACCACGCGGGACGCGTCTTGAGGCTGGTGCGGTGCGGGCCGAGGCCCACCGTCTGGATCACGCGGCCGATGGCTCCGGCCTTCACGAGCTCCCCCGCCTTCACGGTCGCCCGGTTCTCGAGGCGCTCGCTATAGCAGATCGAGTAGATGCGCTTCGTCTCCGCCTGCACCTTGCGAACCTCGGCGAGCTGCTCCAGCGTGGTGATGCCCGGCTTGTCGGCCATGAAGTCCTTGCCGTGGCGCATCACGCGCACGCCCAGCGGCGCCCGCTCGTTCGCGATCGAGGCGCTCACCACCAGCTGGATCTTCGGGTCCTCGAGGATCTCCTGCTCGCTGCGCGCGAGCTTCGCCTGCGGGTAGCGCTTGGCGTAGGCCGCGCAGAGCTCGGGCTCCCTGGCGTAGAACGACACGAGCTCGCCGCCGCCGCGGATCACGGCATCGGTCTGGCCGTTGATGTGACCGTGATTCATCCCGATCGCCGCGAAGCGGATGCGCGGCGCTTTGGGCACAGGCTCGGCCGTGGCCTGACCGGCGGGCGAAGCCGCCGCCCGCGACGCCGCGAACGCCGCGGCCAGCGATGCTGCCGAGGCCGTCAGGAAGCCCCGGCGGTCGGCTCGGTTCTCGTCTTTCCTATTGGGCATGAACCGGAGTCTAGCCCAAGGCGTCCCGGCACTGGGCGACCCGCCGCCTCAGGCGGTAATCGTCAGAACTCCGCTCGCGAACTGGGTCTGGTACTG
Organism: Vicinamibacteria bacterium; assembly: GCA_035283305.1. Taxonomy (GTDB): domain Bacteria; phylum Acidobacteriota; class Vicinamibacteria; order Fen-336; family Fen-336; genus DATBSL01. The sequence continues at coordinate 8,586 of DATEUE010000107.1, forward strand.
CCGCAGCGACCGCGTCGCCGGCCCGTTCAGGACCCGGCCGGTGGTGTCGAACTGCGAGCCGTGGCAGGGGCACACGTACGACTGTCCCGAGAAGCCCGTGATCGCGCAGCCCTCATGAGTGCACGTCGCCGTGAGCGCCATGAACGCGTCTGCCGCGGTCCGGGCGACGAGGACGTTCCCGGCCGCGCTCGTCACGAGCGCCGCGGAGCCCGCGGCCGCGAGCGGCGAGGTCGAGTCGATCGTGACCTGGATCGCCCCGCCGGTAACCGTTCCGGCGATCCTCGGCAGCGCGGGCGCGCTCGTGCCACCGCCGGACGAAGTGGGACTGCCGCCGCCCCCGCACGCCTGCAGGACTGCGCTTCCGAGGGCCGCCAAGCCGGCGGCGGTGCACGTCTGCCGGCAGAACTGCCGGCGTGTGCGCTCTTCCTTGTCCATCGTTCCGCTCTCCCTTGCGCGTCTTGAGGTGATCCGTCAGTACACCCCGCGGGATCGGAAGGAGACAAGCCAAACGCGGTGAGCGAGTGTGACGTATCGCGGAAGCGACCTTACATCTCGAGCAATTCGGGCAGCTCAGCCCTCGCGAGGCGCAGCCGCGATCAGCCGAGCCGCCTCCGCCTGCGCGCTCTCGGGCGTCGTCACGGCCCCGTCGAGCTGCTTCTCGTACACCGCCCGCAGCACGCGGCCCACGAGCGGTCCCGGCGGGAGTCCGAGCGCCAGCAGGTCGCGGCCCTTGAGCAGGGGCTCGGGCGGCCGGTGCGCGACGTCGAGAGCCTGAACCCGCTCCCGGAACCACTCCATCGCCACCGGCTCGAAGCGGCCCGGTCGGCGGCCGAGGCAGTCCGCTCGGGCCACGCGATAGAGCAGGTCGGCCTCACACTTGCGGGCGAGCCGGCGGATGGCGCCGTCCGTGACGCGCTCGCGGTCGTCGTAGAGCTGGCCCGGCTTGAGGTGCTGCGCCACGAGCGCCAGCACCTGGGCACGCACGTCGTAGCCGAGCAGGCTGTGGACGTTCCAGCGGTCGAGCAGCGCCTCAGTCGGGCGGAGCCCCGCTTCCTCGTGGCCGCGCGAGCGGACGCGGCCGTCCTCGAAGCGCGTGGTCTCCGGCTTGCCGAGATCGTGGCAGAGCGCGCCCAACATCACGGCAAGCTGCCGCGGCCGATCGGCTTCCAGTCCCTCGAGCAGAGCCGCCGCCTCGTCGACCACCTGCAGCGTGTGGGTCCACACCTCCCCTTCTGGATGCCACTGCGGGTCTTGTGGGGTCTTCTGAAGCGGCTCGAGCTCGGGTGCGATGACGGGGAGCATCCCCCACTCCAGCAGGAGCGCTAGCCCGAGCGAGGGCCGGCGGGCCTTCAGCAGCAGCTTCTCGATCTCGCCGAAGACGCGCTCGGCCGGCAGCTCCGCGAGCGGCATCGACGCGCAGAGCCGGGCGGTCGCCTCGTCCACCTGCAGATCGAAGCGCGCGGCGAACTGCACACCCCGCAGCGCGCGCAGCGGGTCGTCCCCGAACGTCTGCGGGTCGACCGCGCGCAGCACGCGCGAGTCCAGGTCCCGCCGGCCGCCAAAGGCGTCGAGGATCTCCCCTGTGGCCGGATCGAGCATCAGCGCGTTGATCGTGAAGTCGCGGCGCCGCGCGGCTTCCTCGACCGGGAGGAAGGGGTCGCCGCTCACCGAGATCCCGCGGTGACCGGGCCCCACTTTGGAATCGCGGCGCGGGAGCGAGACGTCGAGAGCGCCCCTTACCCCCTCGACGCCCGTGAGCTTGTAGACCCGGAACGCCTGGCCGACCGCGTCGACGCGGCCGTGCGCGGCCATGGCGGGTTCGAGGCTTGCGGCCGGCAGGCCGAAGACCTCGACGTCCCAGTCCTCGAACGGCAGCCCGATGAGCGCGTCGCGCACCGCTCCTCCGACGAGATAAGGACGTCCACCCGCCTCGCGCAGCGCAGCGAGCAGGCGCGCGAGGCCCGGGGGCTGTGCGATCCGCATCGCGGGTCAGACTAGCACGCGCCTTGCGTGGACTCCCTCTTGACAAGTGTCCTAGTGTAGTAGGACAGTAGTACAGTCATGGCGCCCGCACCCCGGATCCGCGTGAACCCCGCGCTGCCGACGCCGATCTGGAGCCAGATCGAGGAGAGCGTGCGGCACCTCGTGGCTTCCGGGGCGCTGCGGCCCGGGGACCCGCTGCCGTCGGTGCGGGACCTGGCCCGCGAGCAGCGGATCAACCCGAACACCGTGGCGAAGGCCTACCAGAGGCTCGCGGAGGCGGGCGTACTCGAGTCCCGCCGGGGCGAGGGGACGTTCGTGGCCGAGC
>DATEUE010000108.1:0-11810 GCA_035283305.1 Vicinamibacteria bacterium
TGGGGCAGGGTCGCGCTCAGCTTCACGACCTTGCGCGAGTCCTTCGCGACCCAGATCGTGGTCTGCCCCGGCTCGCCCTCGGCCGAGGCGATCTCGACCTTCCACGCCTCGAACGTCCCGGCCGGCACGGTCACGCTTTCGGCGCCCGTGACCTTCGCCTGCTTCATCTGGACCTTCTGCTGGCGCACGTCGAAGTTGCGGTAGGTCGTGCTGTAGCCCTCGGCGAGCGGGAGCGATGCGATCGCCTCGTTCGCGCCGACACCGTCGGCGAACAGATCGCCGCCGAGTTCGACCGACAGCGACTTGGGCTCGCCGCCCATGGCCACGGTGCCGGTGGCCTTGCCGTCCGCGAAGGTGAGCTCGATCGCCGCGGGCCCCTGCTTGATCGAGCGCTTGCGCGGGACGAGCGTCGCCTTGTCGAGGGTGGTTATGTCCACCGCGTCGCCCATCGGCATCTTCGCGGTGCCGGTGACGACCCAGTTCCCGCCCTGCTCCTCGATCGTCTGCGTCGTCGACATCGGGATCGTCTGGCCGCCGGCCTCGATCTTGCCCGAGTAGCTGGTCTTGCCCGCGCTCCACGGAAACGCGACCTTCGGCACGCTCACGCTCGCAGTCGCGACCGGCTTGGTGAGCACGACCGTCTTCGGGTCGACCACCAGCTCGCTGAGCCGCTTGCCGACCTCGGGCGTCACCTCTTCCTGGAAGCGGCCGCCCAGGTGCTTGGCGAAGAACTTCTCGGAGGCGGCCCAGAGGGCCATGTTGTTGACGGGCCGCTGGAAGCCGTGCCCCTCGTCCGGCGCGAGGATGTACTCGACCGGGAAGCCGCGGTCGCGCAGCGCGATCACGATCTGCTCCGACTCCGCCTTCTTGACGCGCGGGTCGTTGGCGCCCTGCACGACCAGGAGCGGGGTCTTGATCTTCTCGGCCGAGTTGAGCGGCGACTGGCGCACGAGCTGGGCCTTGCCGTCCGCCGTCTTCGGGTTGCCCATGCGCTCGTGGAAGATGATGCGGCCGGCCTCCCAGTAGGGCGGGATCGAGTCGAGCAGCGTGATCAGGTTCGAGGGCGCCACGATCGCGACGGCGGCGCCGTAGAGATCGGGGGTGAAGGCGACGCCGGCGAGCGTCGCGTAGCCGCCGTAGGAGCCGCCCATGATCCCCGTCCGCCTGGGGTCGGCGATGCCCTGTGCGACCAGGTACTTGACGCCCCAGGTGACGTCGTCCTGCATCTTGTCGCCCCACTGCTTGTTGCCCGCGTTCAGGAACTTCTTGCCGTAGCCGGTGGAGCCGCGGAAGTTGGGCTGGAGCACGGCGTAGCCGCGGTTTGCCATGAACTGCGCGAGGTTGCTGAAACCCCAGCTGTCGCGCGCCCACGGACCGCCGTGCGGCAGCACGATCGCCGGCAGGTTCTTCGCCGGCACGCCCTTGGGCAGCGTGAGGAAGGCGGGGATCTCGAGCCCGTCCGAGGACGGGTAGCGCACGGCCTTCACGCTGGCCATGTGCTCGCGCGGGATGCGCTCGCGCACCTTGTACTGAAGCGACAGCGTCTTCGTGTTGCGGTCGAAGATGTAGCGCTCGCCCGGATCCGCGTCGCTCTTGGCCGTGATCAGCACGATCCGGTCGTCGGCCGTGCTCGAGTCGAGGGTCAGGTCCTTGCCCGGGAACTTGCCCTGGAGCAACTTGTAGTCGGCCTCCCAGGCCTTGTCGCGGAAGTACAGGCGAACGCGCTCGTCCTCGTAGGCCGTCCCGACGAGCTCGTCCGTCGCGTCGGCGAAGATGGCGTTGCCGAAGTCGACGCGGTTCATCGGGTCGGACTCGACCAGCTCTTCCTTGCCGGTCTCGGGGTCGAACAGCACGAGCCGCGTCAGGTCGACGTCGCCCTTGTTCGTCTGCATGTAGACGCGCCGGCCGTCCTTGTGGAAGCGGTCCGTGCCACAGCTCTCGAACACCGTGCACGAGTAGACCTTCTTGAAGCCCTCGGGCTCGACCTTCAGGATCTCCGTGTCGCCGTTGTCCGCGACCCGGGTCGCCAGTCGCAGCCGGCCCTCGAGGTCGAAGTCCCAGCCCGCGATCCTCTCGGTGTTCTTGCGCACGAGCTCGCGCTCCGCCGTCGAGATCGTCACCTTGTAGACGTCGTGCCAGGCCGCGTCGCGGTCGTTGAGGCCGACGTAGATCGTGTCGGGAGTCGCCTTCGGGACCGCGTAGATGAACGCGCGCGCGCCCTTGGCGTCCGTGAGGTTGCGCGAGGGCGGCGCCTCGCTGCCGGCCGCGTTCGGGGCCTTTGGATCGACGGCCCAGACGTTGTAGTTCTCGTCGCCGTCCTTGTCCTTCACGTACAGGATCAGCTTGCTGTCGCGGCTGAAGAAGAAGCCCGGGATCGGGCGCTTGGTCTCGGTCGTGACGAGGCGTGCCTTGTCGAAGGCCTCGCCCGCCTTCTTGACGTAGATGTTGCGCGTGTCCTTCCAGGGCTTCAGGAAGGCGACGAATTGGCCGTCCGGCGAGAGCTGGGCGGCCGCGATCTCGGGGTTTCCGAAGAAGAGCTCGCGGTCGAGCAGCGGCGCCGGGCCCTCGGCCGCGCCGACGAGCGCCGCCGTGCCCAGGGCCAGTGCGGCCAGAAAAGCCATACGAACAGATCGGTTCATTGCGTCAAAGCCTCCATCTTCAGCGGGATAGGGACGCCAAGCACGAGTGGCGCTCGTTCATGGACTGAGAGCACGCCACGGGAGGATACGTCGAATTAGCGTCTGCGGTTCCAATAGCGGCGTGGACAGCGGGGCCCCGGCCTGATAGTTTCTGCGCCGCACAGCACCGGAGGCGAGGGATGTCCCGCCCCACCGCGGAGGATCCGGTCCCCGTTCACGAAGCGCCCGAAATCGCGGTTCCGCTCCGCGCCGGGCCGCTGCGCCTCGTCTTCGACCGCGGCGAGCTGCGCTGGATCCGCCTCGGCGAGCGCGAGGTCCTGCGCGGCATCTACTTCGCGCTGCGCGCCGAGGGCTGGGCCACGATCCCGTACGAGATCAGGGATCTCGAGATCACAGCCGAGCCTGCCTCGTTCCAGGTTCGCTTCCTGGCGCATCACGAGCGCGGCCCGGTGCGCTTCGACTGGCGGGCCGAGATCAAGGGCACGCGCGACGGGCGCATCGCCTTCGCGGTGCGCGGCACGGCCGAAGCGAGCTTCCTGCGCAACCGGATCGGCCTGTGCGTGCTCCACCCGGCCGACGCGTGCGCCGGGCGGCGGTGCATCGTCGAGACCGTGGACGGCGACCGCGCCGAGAGCGTGTTCCCGGCGCTCGTCGCGCCGCATCAGCCCTTCCGTAACGTCCGCGCGATCCTGCACGAGGTCTCACCCGGCGTGGAGGTCGAGGTCCGGATGGAGGGGGAGGCGTTCGAGACCGAGGATCAAGGTAACTGGGGCGACGCCTCCTACAAGACCTACGGCACGCCGCTCCACCTGCCTCATCCCGTGCCCGTGAAGGCCGGGGCGAGCGTCGAGCAATCGGTCGCGCTGTCGCTCTTCGGCATCACCGCGGAGCCCGTCGAGCAGGCCGCCGCCACCGTCCCCGGCGCGCTTCCCCACAAGCGCAACAGCGCCGAGCCGGTGGTGCTGACCCTCGGCGGGGCGGAGCTGCCGTGTCCGGCGATCGGCCTCGCGGGCGCGGAGCTCGAGGTCCTCGCCGACGCCGATGCCGCGCGCCTGCGTCCGCTCCGTCTCGCGCACCTGCGCGCCGACCTTCACCTCGAGAAGAAGGCGTGGGGCACGGCCCTCGAGCGCGCCGCCGCCAACGCCCGCCTGCTCGACGTGCCCCTCGAAATCGCGCTCTTCCTGCCGGACGACTCGGACGACGTGCTGCGGGCGCTGGGCGAGAGGGCCGCCGCGCTGCGGGCGCGCGTCTCGAGCTGGCTCGTCTACCGGGCCCTCGACCGGACCACTGCGGACGGCCTGGCCGCGACGGCACGCGAGGCGCTCGCGGGGGTCGACCGCGGAGCCGTGTTCGGAGGAGGCACCGACGCGTACTTCGTCGAGCTCAACCGGCGGCGCCCGCTGCCGCGGTTGCTCGATCGGCTGGTGTTCGCGCTCAGTCCCCAGGTGCACGCCGGGGACGATGCGACGCTCGTCGAGAACCTGGGCAGCCTGCGGCGCATGGCGGAGACGCTGCGCAGCTTCGCGGAGCGCACGCCGCTCGCCATCTCGCCCGTGACGCTGCGTCCTCGCGTCGACCCGAGCCCGGCGGCGTGGCGCCGGCGGGGAGAGCGCCCGTTCACGGACGACCCGCGGCAGCGCACGGCCTTCGCCGCGGCGTGGACGCTCGGCTTCCTGACGGCGGCGGCCGAGGCGGGCTTCGCCAGCCTGACGTTCTTCGAGCTCGTGGGCCCGCGTGGACTCCTGGAAGCAGACCGGGCGTTTCCCGTGCTCGACGCCTTCGCCGACGTCGCGGCGCTCGCGGGCGCTAGCGTCGTGCCCGCGCGCACGCGTCGGCCGGAGCGGGTCCAGGCGCTCGCGCTGCGGTCGAACGCGGGCCACACGCGGGTGTTCCTGGCCAACGTCACGGGCGAGGCGCACCCGGTCCGCGTGGAGGGGCTGTCGGGACGGGTACGGCGCGCGAGCCTGGGGCAGGCGCCCGGCGAGGAATCAGGGCTGGAGCTGGAGTTGGGGCCTCGCGAGATCGTGAGGTTGGACGTGGACCCCCCGGGTCAGTCCTCGATGTGGTAGCCCTCGCGGCTGTCCGTCTTGAACAGGATCACCGCGTCCTTGGAGCTGCTCTCGAAGGTCCGCTTGTCCTTGCACGGGAAGGGCGGCACCACGATCCGCACGCCCACCTGGAAGCCGCTCCTGGCCCGCGCGCGTCGTCGAAGACCACGACATCGGCCCAGTCCACCTCGCGCCGCCAGTCGTCGCACTTGGGTGCGAGGCCGTCGGCGATCCCGCGCTCCTCCTCGTCCTGGATGAAGAGCTTGGCCTGGTGCCCTTCCCGCGTGACCTGCCACGCAAATGTCGGCGATGAGTCCGTCGTACGAGACGAAGAGCAGCTTCGAGCCGGGCATCCTGACCTCCGGACGCAGGGATTCTCTCCCGGGACGGGGCCACCGTCACGCTGGTCCAGCCCCTGACGCGGGGAATCAGCCGCCCGTGACGCGATGCTCACGTTTCGCTCAGGTTTCCTGGACCCCAAGCGCCCAGCTTGGGGGGGTGCCTGAGTACGACGGGCCAAGAGCAGGCGGCATGGAAGGGCGAGGTCGGAGCTGGGCGGGCTTGGGCGCGGTTCGGCTCGCAACGCTGGCGCTGGGTTGTGGGCGTGGGCGCGAGCTGCCGGCGCTGCATCGGGCTGCCCGGCAGGGGGACCTCGCCACGATCGCGGCGCAGCTCAAAGCGGGGGCAGCCGTGGACACACCCGCGGGCGTGAACGGCTGGACACCGTTGCAGCACGCGATCCACAGGCGCCAGGCCTCGGCCGCCAGAGCGCTCCTGGCCGCGGCCGGCTTCGGGGCGATCGCCGACATCACCGACGGGCCGCCGCTCGGGAGCTGTTTCCCCGAGGTCGCGGAGGCGCTGCTCGCGAAAGCGCCAGACTTGCGCCTGCGCTGGGGGACCGAGGCCAGGCTCACCTACTGGCTGGCCCGCAAGGACTGCAAGCGGCTGATCGACCGGCTGCGGGAGCGCTGATGGCGAGGTTCGAATCGGAGACCACAAGCCGGAAAGGAAGTGACGCCATGCGTGCGCAGCAGGTCAACCGGGTCAGCGGGATGGTGCTGGTCGCCCTCTCTCTCACGGCACTGCTCGATGTGCTGCTTTTCGGCTACACACAGCCGCCGCTACCGGACGAAGGCACCGGCGCGCACATCTTCCAGCTGTCAATCGTGGCGCTGGTGCCCACTGTGCTCCTCTTCCTTGTCACGGCGGATTGGACGCGGCCCGTGCGAGCCGTGCGGCGTTTGGCGTTTCCAGCCGCCGTTGTGGTCCTCGCGTTTGCGGCCCTCTATTACCTTGAGCACTACTATTACCCTGCGCACTACCGATGAACTCGACAGCTACTCCGGCTCCCGGTCCTGGACGATGGAGTACACCTCGCGCGCGGGTCGACCCAGGCGGCGCGCGGCCTCTTTCACGGCCTCGCGCCGCGTGCGGCCTTCCGCCGCGAGCCGCCGGTAGAGGGAAACCGGGTCCTCGCTCGCGGGCCGGACCTCGGGAGCCCCGGCCACGACCAGCACGATCTCGCCCTTGACAGCGTCGCGCGCCGCGAGCCGCTCGCGCAGGCTGGAGAGCGGGGCGCGCGCGTACTCCTCGTGCAGCTTGGTGGCCTCGCGGCACAGGAAGGCGTCGCGGTCGCCGAAGGCTGCGATCATGTCCGCGAGCGCCTCGACGGCTCGCACGGGAGACTCGAAGAACACGAGCGTCGGCCGCTCGCCCGCGAGCGCCTCGAGCGCCTTGCGGCGCGCGCCCGGCTTGGCGGGCAGGAAGCCGACGAACAGGAAGCGATCGGTGGCGAGCCCGCACACCGAGAGCGCTGCCGTGGCGGCGCTCGGCCCCGGGACCGGGACCACGGCGATCCCGGCGGCGCGCGCGTCGCGCACGAGCCTCTCGCCCGGGTCGGAGATGGCGGGTGTGCCGGCGTCGGACACCAGCGCCACGTCGCGCCCCGAGCGCAGCGTCTCGAGGATCTGCGCGCCCTTGAAGCGCTCGTTGTGCTCGAAGTAGGAGGTGGTGGGAGTGGCTATCCCGTGCGCCACGAGCAACCTCCGCGTGTGCCGCGTGTCCTCGCAGGCCACGAGCGAGACCTCGCGCAGCACGCGCAGCGCCCGAAGCGTCACGTCTTCGAGGTTTCCAAGCGGCGTCGCGACGACGTAGAGCGTGCCGGCTCCGGCCTCAGTCTCAGGCTCAGCCATCTAACTCCTTGAGTTGTCGCTAGATCGCTTGACAGTGCAGAGCCTGTGTCCTAGCATGGGCTGTTCTGGCCACGGGGCGAGAAGAACACGTCCTTCCCCCGTTCGCAAGAGCAGGCCCGTTCCTTTCGAGGAAAATCCACGGCGGTCAGGGGGTGTTTCGAGTTTGGCCGAGATCAAGCTCCAGGAGGGCGAGTCGATCGAGAACGCCCTCCGCCGGTTCAAGCGCAAGGTACAGCAGGAAGACATCATCAAAGACATCAAGAAGCACAGCTTCTACCTGAAACCGGGGGACAGGCGCCGGGCCAAGCAAGCGCTCGCCCGCAAGCGGAGCCGCAAGAAGCTGCGTCGCGAAGGCGAGTAGGTCCCTGCCGTCGGCCGTGGGTCGGCCGTGCGCGACGCCCGCGTGCGGCCGGCCTCTTACGAGCGTTTTCGAGGCGAGATGTAGAACGCGACCGTCGTTGACGGCCGCCGCGGGCGCGTGGTAGCGTACGCACCTCATTCGACAGGCCCTACTGCAGGGAGAAAGCCGCCATGAAGATCGTCGAACGTCAGGTCGGTGACGTGGTGATCCTGGACCTCCACGGGAAAATCCTGATCGGTGAGGGAGACGACGCACTCCGGGAGGCCGTGACGAAGCTGGCCGACTCCGGGAAGACCAAGATCCTCCTGAACCTGGCCGACGTTCCGTACGTGGATTCGGCCGGTCTCGGCGAGATCGTCAGGACCTACACGACGGTCAGCCGCAAGGGCGGCAAGCTGAAGCTGCTCAATCTCACCAAGAAGATCCAGGATCTTCTCTCGATCACCAAGCTCCTGACCGTCTTCGAGACCTACGACTCCGAGGACGAAGCCGTCCGCAGCTTCAAGTAGTCGGGGGCTAGTGGCCGGGCCCGGGGCGGCGGCCGCGACGCGATGAGCCTGCCGCGCGCTCTCTTCGTCTCGTTGCGGCCGCACCAGTGGCTGAAGAACCTGGTGGTGCTCGCGGCGCTCGTCTTCTCCAAACACCTCTTCGACCCCCCGGCCGTGGCGCAGGCTGCGCTGGCGTTCGCCGTGTTCTGCGCTCTCGCCGGGACCGTCTACCTCGTCAACGACCTAGCCGACCTCGAGCGCGACCGCCTGCACCCGGCGAAGCGGACGCGCCCGCTCGCGAGCGGCGCGCTCTCCCTGGGCGTGGCGCGAGCGGCCGCGACGCTGCTCTTCGTCGGGGCGGTCGCGGCGGCCTGGACCCTGGGTCCCGGCTTCCTGCTTTGCGCCCTCGCGTACCCCGCGCTCGGCCTCGCCTACTCGCTGGGGCTCAAGCACGTCGTGATCCTGGACGTGCTGGCGGTGGCGCTCGGCTTCGTGCTGCGAGCGGTGGCGGGTGCTTTCGCGATCGGCGTGCACTTCAGCCCCTGGCTGCTCGTGTGCACGATCCTGCTCGCGCTGTTCCTGGTGCTGGCCAAGCGCCGGCACGAGCTCGTGACGCTCGACGACGCCGTGGCGCACCGCCAGATCCTCGCCGAGTACAGCCCGTACCTGCTCGACCAGATGATCGCGGTGGTGACCGCGTCGTGCCTCACCGCCTACGCCTTCTACACGCTCGCCCCCGAGACGGTGGAGAAGTACCGCACCGAGCGGCTGGCGCTCACCATCCCCTTCGTGATCTACGGCATCTTCCGCTATCTTTACCTCGTCCATCGCCGGGACCAGGGCGGCAGCCCGGGAGACGTGCTGCTCACGGACCGCCCGCTGCTCGCCGCGGTCGCGCTGTGGGCGGTCGCGATGGTGCTGATCGTGTACACGGCTCCCGGGGTCCCGGTGCCCCGGGCGAACTGAGCGCGCGAGATGAGCTTCGAGATCGAGGCCGAGGGGCTGGACGTCGAGCGGCTGCTGGCGGACGTGCACCGCCGGATCGAGCAGCGCCGCGCGAGCGGGCTCTACACCGAGGAGGAGTTGCGCTACATCGCCGAGCGGCCGCTGGAGCCGGTGCTGCAGGCGCGCGACGTATCGCCGGCGCTCCTCGACGAGTTCCGTGCGCGCGACGCCCAGTGGAACTACTCCTTCGACCCCGAGGCGATCTACCGTTCGAGCCGCGGGGCGATCGGGCAGGTGCTTGCGCTGTCGCGGCGGCTGCTGCGGCCGGTGCAGAAGCTGTTCTGGAACCCGACGCCGATGATCTCGGCGCTGTCACGCCAGTCCGACCTCAACCGCTTCACGGCACACCTGCTGCACAACCTGGTGCTCGAGCTGACCCGGCTCAACCTCGAGGTGCAGGAGCTCAAGAACCGCAACCTGCAGCTCTCGGGACGCGTCGAGACCCTGGCGCGGCGAGCCAAGACACTCGAGGACATGCTGGGGGAGCGTGACGCCGCCCGCGGAAGCGCCGCGCCGAGCGGCCCGCGCGAGCCGGGGCGGTGAAGGTCCACCAGCTCCTCGCTGCGCTCTCCTACGGCGACGCAATCGGCAACGAGGCTCTCGCGATCCAGCGCCAGCTCCGCGCCATGGGCCACGAGTCGGACATCTTCGCCGAGCTCGTCCACCCGCGGGTGGCGCACCTGGCGCGCCCGCTCTTCGAGTACCAGCAGGTCTCGTCTCCCGACACCGTCTGCATCTTCCACTTCTCGATCGGGAGCGCCGCCGGCCGGCTGATCCACCACGCCCCCGATCGGCTGGTGGTCGTCTACCACAACATCACCCCGGCGTACTTCTTCCTCGGCTTTCACCCGCACCTCGCGGGCCTGTGCCACCACGGGCGCCGCGAGCTCGCCGCCTTCGCGCCGCGCACGGAGCTGGCCCTCGGCGACAGCGAGTTCAACCGCCAGGAGCTCCAGCAGGCCGGTTTCGCGCGCACGGCCGTGCTGCCGATCGTGCTGGACCTGTCGCTCTACGAGCGGACGCCCTCGCCGCTCGTCAAGCACCTCTACGACGACGGCCGCACCAACGTGCTGTTCGTCGGCCGCATCATCCCCAACAAGAAGATCGACGACCTCGTGCGCAGCTTCGCGTTCTTCCAGAAGTTCGTGCGGCCCGAGGGCCGCCTGTTGCTGGTGGGGGACCACCGGGGCTTCGAGCGCTACCTCGACCGGCTGCAGGAGCTGGTGCGCGAGCTGCGCGTGGACGAGGTGGTCTTCACCGGCCAGGTCGACGACGACGAGCTCTACGCCTACTACCGGCTCGCCGATGTGTTCCTGTGCCTCTCGGAGCACGAGGGCTTCGGCGTGCCGCTGCAGGAGGCGATGCTGTTCGGCCTGCCGGTGGTCGCCTACGACACGGGCGCCGTGCGCGAGACGCTGCGCGGCGGCGGGCTGCTGCTGAAGGACAAGCGCCCCGAGCTGGTGGCCGAAGTGCTCGACCGCGTGACCCACGGAGGCGACCTGCGGCGCAGGCTGGTCGCCTCCCAGAAGCGGGCGGCGGCCGAGATCCGCGCCATCGACTTCGGGGCGCTCGTGCTCGATCGGCTGCGACCGGTGCTGGAGGCTTCCCCAGGGTCCTGGCAATGAGGCTGCCGCAGTCCCAGGCCGCCCCTGGCTTCCGCGGGTTGCGTGCGCCGGGGTCGGGGCGGCGAACGGAGCCGCAGGCATCGTGAGGGTCGACCAGTGGGTTCCGGCGCTGCACCGCGGGGACGCGATCGGCGACTCGGCGCGCTTGATGCGGGACGCGTTCCGGTCCTGGGGGCACACCGCGGACGTCTACGCCCTGGAGCTGGACGCCGACCTCGTGGGCGACGGGCGGGCCTTCGCCGACTGGCAGCCGGGCGGTCCCGCGGACGTCGTGATCCTGCACTTCGCACTGCCGTCCCCGCTCACGCCCGCGTTTCTCGCGCACCACGGCCGGCGCGTGCTGCTGCACCACAACATCACGCCGCCAGAGTACTTCGTGGGCTGGGACGACGAGCTCGCGCGCATCTGCCGGATCGGACGCGAGGAGCTCGGCGCGCTGGCGCCGCACTGCGACCTCGGGCTCGCGGACAGTGAGTTCAACCGCCTCGAGCTCGTGGCGCTCGGCGTCGCCCGCACGGGGGTGCTGCCGATCCTGCTCGACTTCGACCGCTACCGCGAGCCGGCGAGCCCGGTGCTGCACCGCATGCTGCAAGACGGTCGCAGCAACCTGCTGTTCGTCGGGCGCCTCGCTCCGAACAAGCGCCCCGATGACCTGATCCGCCTCGCGAGCTATTGGAAGCGCTTCCTGGCGCAGGACGTGCGCGTGGTGCTCGTGGGCAAGCTGCCCCGCCGGCGTGCGTACTTCGACGCGCTCCAGGCGCTCGCCTACGAGGAGGGCCTCACGCCCGACGAGGTGACGTTCCTCGGGCACGTCCCGCACGACGAGCTCGTCGCGTGCTACTCGGCGGCACGCGTCTTCGTGTCGATGTCCGAGCACGAGGGCTTCGGCGTGCCGCTCGTCGAGTCGATGCTGATGCGCGTGCCGGTGCTCGCCTACGGGCAGACGGCAGTGCCGCACACGCTCGGCGGGGCGGGCGTGCAGTTCCGCGAGAAGCGCCTCGCCGAGGTGGCCGAGACCGCGCACGCCCTCGCGACCGACGAGGCGCTGCGGGCGGCCGTGCTGGCCGGACAGGACCGGAGGCTCGAGGCCTTTGCCCCCGAGCGCGTGCTCGGGTCGCTGCGCGCCTACCTGGAGGCGCTGTGAGCTGTCTGGCCGTCGTGGGCGGCGAACCGCCCTGCATTGGACTCGAGTGAGGCGATGAGCGACTCACGGCCCGAGGTGGCGTTCGTGGTCCAGCGCTACGGCGAGGGCATCACCGGCGGCAGCGAGTCGCTGGCTCGGGCGGTCGCCGAGCGCCTGGCATCCGACTACCGGATCACGGTCTTCACCAGCTGTGCGCAAGACTACGTCACCTGGCGCAACGAGCTGCCTGCGGGGCTCGAGCGGCTCGGGGGCGTCGAGGTCCGGCGCTTTCCGGTAGCCCGCGAACGCGATCTGGCGGCGTTCAACGC
>DATEUE010000109.1:0-5659 GCA_035283305.1 Vicinamibacteria bacterium
CTCAAGCGCGGCCCCCCGCGGCCACGGCCTTGCGCTCGTCGAGCAGCTCCTGGAGCACCAGGCACGCGGCGGCCTGGTCGAGGCGCGCCTTTCGCGCGCGGCCGCGGACGCCGGCCTCGGCCAGCCGCTCGCCGGCCGCGACCGAGGTGAGCCGCTCGTCCCGCGTGAGGACGGGCACGCGCAGCACGCGGCGCAGGCGCTCCACGAAGGCCATCACCTTCTCCGCCTGGGGACCCCGCGAGCCGTCGAGACGCAGCGGCAGCCCCACCACCAGCTCCCCCACGGCGTGCTCGCGCACGAGCGACGCCACCTGTTGCGCGTCCTTGCGCGGCCCCAGCGAGCGCAGCGTCACGAGGCCGGAAGCCAGCGTCTCGGTCTCGTCGGACAGAGCTACCCCGATCCGCACGTCCCCCACGTCCAGAGCCAGGAGGCGCAAGCTGAGGCCAGTATAGCGTTCGCCTCGCTTGCCTTGACACCCCCGGAGGGCTCTGCAATCCTCGCCGCGAGACGTCCCCGAGGTGTGAGCTTGGCCGAGTCGAAGTACCGCATTCTCCACGAGCTGGGCGCCGGCGGCATGGGCACCGTGCGCAAAGGCCTCTTGCTCGGCCAGGCCGGATTCCAGCGCCCGATCGTGATCAAGCAGCTGCGGACGCCCGAGCCCGAGCACCTGCGCCTGTTCGTCGAGGAGGCTCGGCGCTACGCCGTGCTGGACCACGAGAACATCGGCCGCATCTTCGATTTCGAGCGCATCGGGGGCGAGCTGTGCATCGTGCTCGAGTACATCGACGGCTGGAGCCTGATCGAGTACCTGGAGCGCCACCGCGAGCTCGGCTACCTGCCCGACGTGGACCTGTCGGTGTTCATCGCGAGCCGCGTCTGCCGCGGCCTGCAGTACGTGTTCGAGAAGGTGGGCATCGTCCACCGCGACGTGAGCCCGAGCAACGTGATGATGACGACCGAGGGCACGGTCAAGCTGATCGACTTCGGGATCGCGGCGAGAAGCGGCATGCGCGAGAGCTACCTGGCCGGCAAGCCCTCCTACATGGCGCCGGAAATGGTGGTCGAGATGCGCGCCGACCAGCGCAGCGACATCTTCTCGCTCGGCAGCGTGCTCCACGAGATGCTGACCGGCGAGCGGCTGTTCACCGGCGAGACGACCGCGGAGATCCTGGAGCGCGTCGTGGCCGGCGAGATCCCGAAGGCGCGCTCGATCAACCCGCTGGTGCCGGAGGCGGTGGAGGCGATCCTCTCGCGCGCCCTCGAGCGACCGTCGGCCCGACGCTTCCCCTCCGCCGCCGCCATGGGTGAGGCCTGCGAGCACTTCCTCTACGACAAGGGCTACGGCCCCACGAACCTGACGCTCAAGCACTACCTGGGCTCGATCTTCGGCGACAACGTCGTGAACGACGAGGCCGAGCCGCGCGGGCACGAGCCGACGCTCGTGCCGCTGCGCGACGAGATGCGCCAGGAGCCGTTCGACGACGGCGTCACGACGCGAGCCGTCTCCCCGCTCGAGCGGGTCGTGGTGCGCGGGATGACGCCGCGACCGGGCGGCGCGCGCACCCCCCCGGCGGGCTCGAAGAAGTAGTCGGCGATCGCGAGCACCGGCCCAGCTACCGGCGAACGGAGAGCGTCGGGTAGACTCTTCCATTCGGCCTTTCTGAAGTGTCGTCTGTTCGGAGGCAGGTGCCCTCGATGCTCTCGCTCGGTCTTCGTCGTGCGGCCGCGCGGTCCGCCGTGCTCGCCGCCGGTCTCGCCATCGCCCTTCCGCTCGCCACGTGCCGCCAGGGCCCCGAGGGCGGCAAGCCGCTGCGCCGCGCCAAGCAGCGCGTGTTCGTGATCGGCTTCGACGGGATGGACCCGACGCTCGCTCGGAAGTACATGGACGAGGGCAAGCTCCCGAACCTGAAGGCGCTCTCCGAGGAAGGCGTCTTCGCGCGGCTCGGCTCGACGCAGCCCTCCGAGTCGCCGACCGCGTGGTCGAGCTTCGCGACCGGCGTCAACCCGGGCAAGCACAGCATCTACGACTTCCTGATCCGGGACCTCGAAACCTACTTTCCCGACTTCAACATGATCAAGAAGGAGCCGCCCGAGTTTCTGTGGGGCCTGATCCCGACCAAGCCACCGAAGGTCACGTCGATGCGCGGCGGGACCTCGTTCTGGAAGACGGCGTCCGCCGACGGCATCAACTCCGTGGTGCTGACCGTGCCCGTCACCTTCCCGGTCGAAGAGCTGCACCACGGGCAGATGCTGGGAGGCCTGCCGCTGCCCGACCTGCGCGGCACGCTCGGCACGTTCTACTACTGGGCGACGGACCTGTCGTCCTACGAGGAAGGCAACACCGAGTTCGGCGGCTTCCTGAAGCGGCTGCTGCTCGACGGTGGCGTCTCCGAGACGGTGCTCAAGGGGCCCGAGAGCCCGATCCTGAAGCAGGAAGAAGCGAAGCTGCGGGAGAAGCGCAAGGCGGGGAGCCTGTCCGAGCGGGAGCAGGCGCGGCTCGACGAGCTCGCGACCGGCAAGGACTTGAACCTGCCGATGACGGTGCGCTGGACCGAGGCTGCGGGCCGGGCCGAGATCGAGATCCAGGGCCAGAAGATCGGCCTGAAGCAGGGCGAGTGGAGCGGCTGGGTGCCGCTCAGCTTCCGCGTCAACGCGCTCGTGCGCGTGCGCGGGATGACGCAGTTCGCGCTGCTCGACGCCTCGCGCGAGCTGCGGATCTACGCGTCGCCGGTCAACATGGACCCGCGCAACCCGCCGCTGCCGATCTCGTACCCCGCCGCCTACTCGAAGCAGCTGGTGGACGCGATCGGGCTCTACCGCACGCTCGGCTGGGCCGAGTCGGGCGACAAGCCGCTCAACGAGGGCAGGCTCGACGAGGCGCAGTTCCTCTACGACTCCGACCGCGCGATGGACGACCGCGAGAAGATCATCCTGAAGCGGCTCGAGACCGACGACTGGGACCTGTTCGTGGCGGCGATCGAGACCACCGACCGCATCTCGCACATGATGTGGCGCCTGATCGACCCGAAGCACCCGATGTACGACCAGGCGCTCGCGGACAAGTACGGCGACTCGATCGAGAAGGTCTACCGGCGCGCAGACGACTTCGTCGGCCGGCTGCGCCAGAAGGTGCCGAAGGACGCGGTGTTCATGGTCATGTCGGACCACGGCTTCCACTCCTTCCGCCGCGAGGTGAACCTCAACACCTGGCTGGTCCAGAACGGCTACATGTCGGTCGTGGGCCAGAGCCAGGAGAAGAACCTGCAGGACCTCTTCGGCCGCGGCAAGTTCTTCGAGGGCGTCGACTGGTCGAAGACCCGCGCCTACGCGGTGGGCCTCGGGCAGATCTACTTCAACCTCAAGGGGCGCGAGGCGAAGGGCATCGTCTCGGCCGGCGAGGAGTACCGGCAGCTCCAGGACGAGATCCGAGCCAAGTTGCTGCCGCTCAGCGACCCCGAGACCGGCGAGCGCGTCTTCGCCGACGTCTACAAGCGCGACGACATCTACAAGGGCGAGTACATCCAGATGGCGCCCGACCTGCAGGTCGGCTTCCTGGACGGCTACCGCGTGGGCTGGCAGGACACGCTCGGTACCATCCGCCGCGGCGTCGTCGAGAACAACAACAAGAAGTGGTCGGGCGACCACTGCGCCACGGCGACCGAGATCTCGCACGGCGTCTTCTTCTGCAACCGCAGGATCGCCGTCGCGGACCCGCACATCATGGATCTCGCCCCATCGATCCTGAAGCTGCTCGAGACCCAGGCCCCCGCGGACTACGACGGGAAGTCGCTCTGGTGAAGGCCGCGCTCCTGGTCCTGACGCTCGCGGGGGCGCTGCAGGACGCGCCACCGGCCGGGGCCCCGGCTGCGTCGGTGGTGACGGACGGGGAGCGGCTCAAGAAGGTCCAGGAGCGGCGCGCGGCGCTCGAGCAGGAGCTCACGCGCATGCGCGGCGAGGAGAAGAGCCTGCTCGGCGAGGTGGAGCGGCTCGAGCTCGAGCTCTCGCTGCGCAGCGAGGAGCTCACCGAGATCCAGATCACGCTGCGGCGCACACGCGTCGAGCTCGACGCCACCGTCGCGCGGGTGAGCCAGCTCGAGAAGAGCCTGGCGGAGGCGCGCCCGGCGCTCGCGCGCCACGCCCGGGCGCTCTACAAGCTGGGAGACATGAGCTACGTGCGGCTCTTGCTCTCGATCGACCGGCCCTCGGATTTCTTCCGCGGCTACCGGCTGGTCACGACGCTCGCGCGGCGCGACAACGCGCGCGTGTCGAAGTTCCGCTCGGACCTCGCGGCCTTCACGACCGAGAAGGCCGTGCTCGAGGAGCGCACGCGCGAGTCGCTCGCGCTTCGGAACAAGCTCGCCACGGCGCGCCGCAACCTCGACGCGCAGCGGGCGCGCAAGACCGAGCTCCTGACCTCCCTCGTCGAGCGCAAGGAGCTGAACGCGGCGTACGTCGACGAGCTGGCGCAGGCCGAGACCCGGCTCCAGGCCCTGCTCTCGGGCCTCGGCGAAGGCGCCGTCGAGGTGCCGCTCGGGGCTTTCCGCGGCAGCCTGCCGTGGCCGGTCGAAGGGGAGGTGCGGGCGCCTTTCGGCCGCCGCAAGCACCCGCGCTTCGACACCTACACGGTCCACAACGGCATCGAGATCGAGGCGCCGCCCGACGCCCCGGTGCGCGCCGTGCACGGGGGCCGGGTGGTCTTCGCCGAGCGCTTCCGCGGCTACGGGCTCATGGTGGTCGTGGACCACGGCGGCAAGCACCACTCGCTCTACGCGCAGCTGGCCGACGTCCAGGTCGCACCGGGCCAGCAGGTTGAGGCCGGGACAGTGCTCGGGAGCGCCGATCCGGCGGGGCCCGACGGGCCGGGGCTGTACTTCGAGATGCGCTACCAGGGGCGACCCGAAGACCCCGAGGGCTGGCTGGCCAAACCCTGATATCCTGATTCCATGAGCCACCGCTCGCGCCTCGTGATCGCCCTCGTCTCCACGTGCCTCGTCGGCTACATCGCCGTCGGATCGCTGCTCGGCAAGGCGCTCGGCGACACGAGCTACGGCCAGCTCGCGATCTTCAACGAGGTGGTGAGCCTGGTGCTCGCCCAGTACGTCGAGCCCGTGAACCTCGACCGCGCCATGGCCGGCGCCCGGCTCGGGATGGCCGACGCGCTCGACGGCGACAGCTCGTATCTCGACGCCGAGCAGTACAAGCTCGTGCAACAGGCTCCCGCCGAGGCCGACGCCGACGTCGGCCTGGTCCTGACGCGCCGCTTCGCGTTCCTGATGGTGGTGGCGACGCGGCCCGGCTCGCCCGCCGCGAAGGCGGGCCTGCGACCGGGCGACCTGGTGAAGGCGATTGACGAGCGGCATACGCGCCCGATGCCGGCGCTCGTCGCCGAGCGCCTGATGCGCGGCGCTCCCGGCTCGTTGGTGAAGCTGTCGGTGCTCCGCGCGGGCGCCGAGCCGTTCGACGTGACGATCGTGCGCGAGCGGCTCACGCCCGCCGTCGCCGAGGGCCGCATGCTGGACGCGGCCACCGGCTACGTGCGCATCGGCGAATTCACGGCCACCACCGCACGCGACGTGCGCGGCCAGGTCGAGTCGCTGCAGCGCTCGGGCGCCACGCACCTGCTGCTCGACCTGCGCGACGCGGCGTGGGGAGCGCCCGC
>DATEUE010000110.1:0-4041 GCA_035283305.1 Vicinamibacteria bacterium
GTGGAGCCGGCTCTCGATGCCTGTGGGCGAGGGGATCATCGGGCGCGCCGCGCTGTCGGGAGCCGCGCTGCGCGTGGACGACGTCCGCACCGACCCGCGCTCGGCGCAGCGCGACGTGGACGAGAAGGAAGGCATCCGCTCCATGCTCTCCGTGCCGATGCGGGTGGGCGGCGAGCTGATCGGCGTCATCTCGGCCTTCTCGACGGGGATCGGATTCTTCCGCCGGAGGCACCAGACGCTCCTCGAGGGCTTCGCGGACCAGGCGGGCATCGCGATCCAAAACGCGCGCCTCTTCGAGGAGAGCCAGCGCCGCGGCCGTGAGCGCCAGGCGCTCCTCGAAGCGGGGCACGCCGTCAACCAGAGCCTGGACGTGGGCGAGACCATCCGCCTCATCCTCCAGCAGGCGCGCGAGGTGCTCGGCGTCCAGTCCTGCGGTCTCTTCACTCTCGACCCGGCCACGGGCGAGCTCGCCTCGGCGGCGAGCCTCGACCTCGACCCCGAGACGGTGGGCCGGATCCGGCTGCGAATCGGCGAGGGCATCACGGGCATGGCCGTGCAGGAGCGCCGACCGCAGCAGAGCGCCGATCTGCAGCACGATCCGCGCGTCCGTTACCCGCAAGTGGTGGAGGCGAGCCCGCTCCGCTCCATGCTGGCCGCGCCGCTCGTGGTGGGCAACGAGGCCATCGGCGCGCTGACCGTGCTCCGCACCGACGTGCACCATTTCACGCCGGAGGAGGAGTCGCTCGTGGCCGCCTTCGCGGACCAGGCGGCCATGGCGCTCGAGCATGCGCGGCTCTTCAGCTCGGTCCGCACGTACTCCGAGCAGCTCGAGGGGATGGTCGCGAACCGCACCCGGGAGCTGGACGAGCAGAAGCGCTTCGTCGAAGTGGTGCTGGAGACGCTTCCGCTCGGCCTCTACGTGCTCGATGCGGAGCTCAGGATCGTGCGTGCGAACCCGGAGGGCGCCGCCGCCTTCGCCGGCCCCTCGGGTGTCGGCTCCTCCTTCGTGGACCTCGTGCCGGCCCCACAGGCCTCGACCGTCGGCGACTTTCTCCGCGCCGCTCTGGCGGCCCGGGAGGTCAGGCATCTCGAGGGCGAGGTGCCGGGCGGAGCGCAGCCGTGGACGCTCCGGCTGACGGCGGCGCCGCTCCCCGCGGCGGCCGGAGGCACCGGGCGCCTGATCGTGCTCGTCGAGGACCTGACGCTGCAGAAGCGTCTCGAGCAGCAGATGCTGCTGACCGAGCGCCTGACGACCGCCGGGCGGCTCGCGGCCGGCGTGGCTCACGAGCTCAACAACCCGCTGGCGACCATCGCGGGCTGCGCCGAGGCCTTGAAGGAGCGCGCACGGAATCCGCGGCTCGCCGAGCACGACGGCTTCAAGGACTTCCCGTCCTACCTCTCGCTCATCGAGGAGGAGGCCTTCCGCTGCAAGGAGATCACGGGCAGCCTGCTCCAGTTCGTGCGCGAGCCGGGCGGGCGCCGCGGGGTGGCCGACCTCAACGCCCTCGTGGACAAGGTCCTCGAGCTCCTCGGCCACCAGTCGCGCTTCGCCGCGGCCGAGGTCAGGCGCGAATTCGACCCCGGGCTGCCGGCCGTGGTCGTCAACGAAGGGCAGCTCCGCCAGGTCTTCCTCGGGCTCGCCGGCAATGCCCTCGAGGCCATGGAGGGGCGCGGCGTGCTGACGGTGACGACGCGCCGGCGCGGGGCGGGGGAGGTCGAGATCGTCTTCGCCGACCAGGGGCCGGGCATAGCCGCCGACGTACTGCCGCGCGTGTTCGACCCCTTCTTCACCACGAAGCCGCCGGGGCAGGGGACCGGGCTCGGGCTCGCGATCGCGCAAGGCATCGTCGCCGACCACGGCGGGCGGATCGAGGCGGAGTCCCGCGTCGGCCAGGGCGCGACCTTCCGCGTCATCCTGCCGGCGGGCGGCGCGGGGACCGCGTCGTGAGCGCGGCCATCCGCGTGCTGGTGGCCGACGACGAGAAGAACCTGCGCGACCTGATCGTACGCGAGCTCGAGCGCAGGGGACACGAGGCCGCGGGCGTGCCCGACGGCAAGGCGGCGCTCGACCGGCTGCGCGAGGACGTGCCCGACGTGCTGCTGCTGGACATGCGGATGCCGCGGATGGAGGGCATCGAGGTGCTGCGGGCGCTCGGGGAGATGTCCGAGGCGCCGCAGGTCATTGTCATGACCGGTTTCCAGGACGTCGCCAACGCCGTCGAGGCGATGAAGCTTGGCGCCTACGACTACCTGACCAAGCCCGCGCGGATCGAGGAGCTCGACGTCCTGATCCGCAAGGCCGCCGAGAAGGGCCGCCTCATCCGCCAGAACACCGTGTTGCGCGCCCAGCTCGACCCCGAGGGTGTCGCCACGTCGGTCGGCATCGTCACGGCGAGCCCGGCCATGCAGGAGGTGCTGCGCCTCGTGGACCGGGTCGCGCCGACGGACTCTTCCGTGCTGGTCCTGGGCGAGAGCGGCACGGGCAAGGAGCTGATCGCGCGCGCCATTCACGAGCGGTCCCCGAGGGCGGCGCAGGCGTTTGTGCCGATCCATTGCGGCGCGCTGCCGCGCGAGGTGCTGGAGAGCGAGCTCTTCGGCCACGAGAAGGGCGCCTTCACGGGAGCGGTCAGCTTCAAGCCGGGGCTCATCGAGCTGGCGGACGGCGGGACGCTCTTTCTCGACGAGATCGGCGAGATGGAGCCCGACAGCCAGGTGAAACTTCTAAGAGTCCTCGAGTCGCACGCCTTCTTCCGCGTCGGCGGCACGCGGCGGCGCAGCGTGGACATGCGGCTTGTCGCCGCGACCAACCGCGATCTCGCGGAGGCGATCCGCGTCAACGAGTTCCGCCAGGACCTCTACTACCGGATCAACACGATCACCCTGACGCTGCCGCCCCTGCGCGAGCGGCCCGAGGACGTGGGTCTCCTGGCCCGACATTTCCTCGATCAGAATGCGGCGTACGGGCTCAAGCGCCTCTCACCGGCGGCCTTGCGCTGCATGGAGGCGTACGGCTGGCCGGGCAACGTGCGCGAGCTCCAGCACGCGATCCAGCGGGCTGTCATTCTCGGGAAGGGCGACGAGATTGAGCCCGAGGACCTGCCTGCCGAGCTGCGGGTGGGAAGCGGCGGCCCGGCGGGCGCGTCGGCGCGGGGCGGCAGCCTCGAGGAGATGGAGCGCCAGCACATCAGTGCCACGCTCCGCCATGTCGGCGGGCACCGCGCCAAGGCCGCGGCGCTCCTCGGCATCGATCCCAAGACGCTGTACCGCAAGCTCCTGACCTACGGGATCTCTCCGGACCAGCTGAAGCCGCAGGACTGAAGCCGTTCGGGCAGGGGACGATTCTTGTCGGGTATCGCGCCCGATCTTGTCACGCCTCTCGTCAGGTCCGGGCGCGGCGGCGCGAGCCAAAGCCCCGCGCTCACGCATACTTGTGCGCCCCGTCCCACGTGGCATCGCCCTTGCTCTCATTTCACCGGTCTCAACCTCAACGGGAAAGGAATGCCATGACACGTGTGCTGATGATTGATGGGAACAGGACGCTGACCGAGTCGGTCGGCATGCAGTGTTTCGACCACGGCATCGCGGTCCGGATGGCCGATACCTTCTGCGAGGGAGTGCGTCATCTGCTCGAGACTCCCGTATCGCTGATCATCCTGTCCGCCGGGCTGGTCCACCTGCCGGGGGCCGAGCTCGCGCGGCTCTTCGACACCGTCGCCCCCGGCGTGCCGGTGGTGGTGCGGGTCGAGGCCGGCCAGGGCATCGACGAGCAGGTGCGCTTCGAGCTCCACGGCTTCCGCGTCGTGCGCGAGCCCTTCGACGTGTTGGACCTTGTCGCGAAGGCCGAGCGGCCAGCCCGTGCGGCTGCGCCCCGCCCCGCGGCGGCGGCCGCCGCCGTCGAGGCCGCGTGCCGGTAAAGGCGATGGAGTGCTTCGGCAGGAAGTTCCTCGCCTGGGCCTTGGCGCTGGGGCTGGTCTTGGGCCTGCTCGGCCTCCTGGTCGCGACCGGGGAATCCATTCGCCGCATGGAGATCGCGTCCCCGTT
>DATEUE010000111.1:0-5613 GCA_035283305.1 Vicinamibacteria bacterium
ATCGCTTCCACGCAGGCCAGGACGTCGTACTTCCGGGACGCCGCCCGCGCCCGCGATCCGAGATCGCCCCGCAGGCTAGTGTCGCCGATCACCCGCTCGAGGGCCGCCGCGAGCGCCGGCGCGTCCGCCGCTGCCACGAGCAGGCCCGTCTCGCCTTGCGTCAGCACCTCGCGGCAGCCGTCGACGGCCGTCGAGACGATCGCCTTGCCCGCGGCCATGGCCTCGAAGAGCGCGAGCGGCGTGCCTTCGTAGAGCGAGGAGATGCAGAACACGTCGAGCACGCCCAGCAGATCGGGCACGTCGCTGCGGTGCCCAGTGAAGACCGTGTGCTCGGAGATGCCGAGGGCTTCGGCCTGCGCGCGCAGTGGTGCCGCGAGGTCGCCGTCACCCACGATCAGCAGGCGCGCGCGTGGCTGGCTCTTCAGCACGCGGGCCGCGGCCTCGAGCAGGAAGGCGTGACCCTTCTGCGCGCTCAACCGGCCGATCGTGCCGAAGACCAGGGCCTCGTCGGGAAGCCCGAGGCTGCGCCGTAGCGCGAGCGCCCGCTCGCGCGGCACCGGAGCGAACACGTCGAGCGGAGCGCCGTTCCAGATGAGACGCACGCGCTCGGCTGGCACGAAGCGCTTGCGGACGAGGAAGTCGCGCGTCGAGCCGCTCACGGCGATGGCGCCGTGGGTGTAACGGCGCAGCAGGCGGTCGGCGAGCGCCTGGTAGCCGGGCAGCGCCGGGTCGGCGAAGTGCTCGTGCAGCACCAGCCGCGCGCCGGTGGCGCGCGCCGCGAGCCGGCCGAAGTCGGCGGCGGCGTAGCCGTGGACGTGCAGGATCCGGGCGCCGCGCGCGCGCACGAGGGCGACGAGATCAGAGAGGATCCGCGGATCGAAGCGGCCGCGCCCGAGGTGGTGCACCGGGATGCCCTGCTCGGCCAGCCACGCCGTGGCGGGCTCCGGGTGCTTCAGCCCCACGAGCGACGGCGAGTAGCGCGCCGCGTCGTAGCGGGGGAACCACCAGGAGAAGAGGCGCGACACGCCGTGGATGCTGGAGCCGCGCACCCCGAACTTGTCGCAGACGTGGAGCACCCGGACGGCCACCTTCGTCAGGCGCCCGCGGACGGCTCGGGCAGGGGGTGCCGGCGTGCGAGCCAGGCGACGGCGCCCGAGAGCGACAGCAGCACCGTCAGGCCCGCGCCGACGATCGAGAAGGCGAGGGCGCTGTCGCGCGACAGCCCCACCTGGGCGAAGTACACCGTGAACAGGCCCTCGCGCAGACCCCAGCCGTTGAACGAGATGGGGACGGCCTGCAGCAGCGTGCAGAGCGGGACCATCAGGAACGCGGCGGAGACGGGCAGCGGGATCCGCAGCGCGCGCGCGATCGAGATGAAGTACCAGACTGCGAGCGCCTGCAGCGCGAGGCTGGCGGCCAGGGCGAGCACGACGGTGTGTACGCGCGAGCGGTAGGTGCGCACGGCGCCCTGGGCCGTCTCGAACTGCTCGAGCAGCCACGGGAAGCGGTCGAGCCGCGACGCCGCCATCAGCCCGCGCGCGGTCCCCGGGCGGAAGAAGATGTAGGCGAGCGCCAGGAACAGCAGCGCCAGGCCCCCGAGCACGACACGGGCGCCCGCCAGCTCGCGCTCGACGCTACCCCCGAGCGCGAAGGCCGCGGCGGCCAGCACGTAGAGCGCGCCGAAGCCCAGGATGCGGTCGATGCCGACGACGGCGAGCGACGCGGTGGTCGAGCCGGTGAGTCGCGAGCCGTCGCGGACGCGCACGACGTCGCCGCCGATGGTGCTCGGGAGGAAATTGTTGAAGAAGGTGGCGACGAGATACGACGACGTCAGCCGTCGCATCGGTGCGTCGACGCCGAGCGTCTCGAGCAGGAGCCGCCAGCGCCAGGTCGCGAGCGCCAGCATCGCGATGTAACAGAAGACCGCGGCGACCAGCATCAGCAGGTCGGCCGAGCGCACCCGCTGCTCCAGCGCACGGGTATCGGTGCTCGAGAAAAGATAGGCGAGGAGGGCCGCGCTGACGGCGAGCTTGACCCCCACGAGCGCGGAGCGCTTCATGAGCTAAGCTGCCATGCTACAGTACGTTCCGCGGAGGCGCAAAGCGCTGGAACGAGCCGTGGACGAACCTCGCGTGGAGCCCGGGCGGGAGCCGATCGCCATCCAGCACGCCATGGGGGCCTCGCCGCTGCGGGCCTATCAGGACCTGGTCGTGGGCAGCCGCAGCCTCGGCCGTCTCCTGCTCTACGAGCTCGTGATGCTGACGAGCTCGTGGGTGCCCGGCGCTCTCGGACTCCTGCTGCGCAGGCGCCTCTACCCGCTCCTGCTCGGCGGCTCGGGCCGCGGCGTCGTCTTCGGCCAGGGGGTCGTGCTGCGCCACCCGCACAAGGTGCGCCTGGGCGACGGCGTGACGGTCGACGACCTCGTGGTGCTCGACGCCAAGGGCACGACCAACCGCGGCATCGAGGTCGGCCGCGGCGTCTTCCTCGGTCGCGGCACGATCCTCTCGTGCAAGGACGGCGACATCACGCTCGGCGACCACGCCAACCTCGGCTTCCACTGCGAGGTGTTCTCGGGCTCGAGCGTGACGGTCGGGGCGCACGCGCTCTTCGCGGCGCAGGTCTACCTGGTGGGCGGCGGGCACGAGTTCGAAGGCCGCGACGCCGCGGTGATCGACCAGCCGCGCACCTCGCGCGGGATCGTGGTCGGGGACAACGTGTGGCTCGGCGCGGGCGCCAAGGTCCTCGACGGCACCCGCATCGGGAGCCACTCGGTGGTGGGAGCCAATGCCGTGGTGACGAGCGACCTGCCCGACGGAGCGATCGCGGCGGGGGTGCCCGCGCGGGTGCTGCGGCTGCGCTCGGACGAGCGCGCTCCCGAGCCGCCCGGTGCCTTGTCCCGTTAGAATGGCGTGAGGCGTGTCGAGGTGTCCATGAGCAAGCTGCTGCAGGAGAAAGACGCGTCCGGTGCCGCAGCGGACGCACGCTTCACGACCATCTCCGGTCGAAGCGTCGCTGCGGTCTACCGGCCTCAGGACACGCGGGAGCTCGACTACGCGCGCGACCTGGCCGACCCCGGCCAGTTTCCCTACACGCGCGGCATCCACGAGACGATGTACCGCGGCAAGGTCTGGACGATGCGGCAGTTCGCGGGCTTCGGCAGCGCGGCCCAGACGAACGCCCGTTTCAAGTACCTGCTCGAGCACGGCGGCGGCGGGTTGTCGGTCGCGTTCGACCTGCCGACGCTGATGGGCCGCGATCCCGACCACCCGCTCTCGCTCGGCGAGGTCGGCAAGTGCGGCGTCGCGGTCTCCTCGCTCCGGGACATGGAGACGCTCTTCGAGGGGATACCGCTCGACAAGGTCACCACCTCGATGACGATCAACTCGCCAGCGGCGATGCTGCTCGCCTTCTACATCCTGGTGGGCGAGCAGGAAGGCGTCGGCCCCGAGGCGCTCGCGGGCACGCTGCAGGCCGACATCCTGAAGGAGTTCATCGCCCAGAAGGAGTACATCTACCCGCCCCGCCCCAGCATGCGGATCGTGGTGGACATGATCCGCTACTGCACCGAGCAGATGCCGAAGTGGAACACGATCTCGATCTCCGGCTACCACATCCGCGAGGCGGGGGCGACCGCGGCGCAGGAGCTCGCCTTCACGCTGCGCGACGGGATCGAGTACGTGCAGTGGTGTGTCGACGCCGGCATGGACGTGGACAGCTTCGCGCCGCGGCTGTCGTTCTTCTTCAACTCGCACAGCGACTTCTTCGAGGAGATCGCGAAGTTCCGCGCGGCGCGCCGGATCTGGGCGCGCACGATGCGCGAGCGCTTCCATGCCAAGAACCCGCGCTCGTGGATGCTGCGCTTCCACACCCAGACGGCCGGGGTCAGCCTGACGGCGCAGCAGCCGTACAACAACGTGGTGCGCACGGCGCTGCAGGCGCTCGCCGGCGTCCTGGGCGGCACGCAGTCGCTCCACACCAACTCGCTCGACGAGGCGCTCGCGCTGCCGACCGAGGCAGCCGCCACGATCGCGCTCAGGACGCAGCAGATCATCGCGCACGAGTCGGGTGTGGCGAATGCCGCCGACCCGCTCGGCGGCTCGTGGCTCGTCGAGAAGCTGACGAGCGACATCGAGGTGGAGGCGCTCGACTACTTCCGCAGGATCGACGCCATGGGGGGCATGGTGGCGGCGGTCGAGCGCGGCTACCCGCAGCGCGAGATCCAGGAGTCGGCCTTCCGCTTCCAGCAGGCGGTCGAGCGCAAGGACAAGGTGATCGTCGGCGTCAACGAGTACGTGATGCAGGAGAAGCCGCAGCCGATCCTCTACATCGACGAGCAGGTGGCCGACGAGCAGGTCGCGCGCATCGTGGCGCTGCGCGCGAGCCGCGACCAGGCGAGGGTCGACCGCGCCCTCGCCGCGCTCAAGGACGCCGCCCGCGGCACCTCCAACCTGATGCCCCCGATCCTCGAGGCGTCCCGCGCCTACGCCACGGTCGGCGAGATGTGCGACGCCCTCCGCGAGGTATTCGGCGAGTACGAAGAACAACCGATCTTCTAGCCGTATGATTCCCGAAATGACCGAGACGGCCGTCCGCCGCACCCGCGTCGTGATCGCGAAGCCCGGCCTCGACGGGCACGACCGCGGAGCCAAGGTGATCGCGCGCGCGCTGCGCGACGCCGGGCTCGAGGTGATCTACACCGGCCTGCGCCAGAGCCCGGAGCAGATCGTGGCCGCGGCAGCCCAGGAGGACGCGGACGTGATCGGGCTCAGCATCCTCTCCGGCGCCCACCTGCCGATCTGCCGTCGCATCGTCGAGCTGCTTCGCGAGCGGAGCATGGACTCGGTGCGGGTCTTCGTCGGCGGGATCATCCCGGCGCAGGACCTCGCGGAGCTCAAGCAACTCGGCATCGCCGGCGTCTTCCTGCCGGGGGCCTCGACGCAGGACGTGGTGCGGGCGATCCAGAACCCGGCTCCGGGTCCCTGACCGAGGCGCCCGGCCCGTGCCGCTAACTCGTTGACAGGCGGGAGGGAAGGGGCTATCTTCATCCGGAACGCACGAGAGGTGGCTCCGCTGCGGGGCCCTTGGGGGCGCAAAACAGGATGGGCAAGAAGATCCTGCTCGCGGACGACAGCATCACGATCCAGAAGGTCATCGAGCTGACCTTCTCGGACGAGGACTTCGACGTAGTCACCGTGGGCAACGGGCGTCTCGCCCTCGAGAAGCTGGGCGAGGTCCGTCCGGACATCGTGCTGTGCGACATCATCATGCCCGAGAAGGACGGCTACGAGGTCTGCGAGCAGATCAAGAAGAGCGCGGCCTACTCGCACGTGCCGGTGCTGCTGCTGACCGGCGCTTTCGAGCCGTTCGACCAGGAGCGTGCGGCGCGGGCGGGCTACGACGGGTCGCTCGCGAAGCCGTTCGAGCCGGAGACCCTGATCGCGAAGGTCCGGGATTTGCTGGCGCGTGCGCCGCAACGTGCCGCCGCGCCGCCGCCGCCGGTCGTCCCCTTCGCGCGACCTGCGGCCGCCGTCCCGCCGCCCGTGGTCATGCCCCCGCCGGCGGCGCCACGGCCCGTGGCCGCCGCTCCGGTCGCCGAGGCCCCGGCGTTCATAC
>DATEUE010000112.1:0-4893 GCA_035283305.1 Vicinamibacteria bacterium
GAGGAAGAAGCCGAAGCCGATCCCGATCACGAACGCGAGCGCGAGGCTCACCTCGTCGGAGAAGGCACCCTGCGGGTAGAAAGGGGCGCTCATCGCCACTCCTTCCGGAAGAGCGGGGCGACCGCGTAGGCTCCGGCGAACAGGCAGAGCATGAACACCCAGCTGCCGAGGTTCAGGAGCGCGCCGCCGGTGAGCGCCTGACCGCTGGTGCAGCCGCGAGCGAGCGCCGCGCCGATGGCCATGAGCGCGCCGCCGGCGAACGCGAAGGCGAGGCGGGTCCCGCGCGACACCCGGGGGCCCTTCTCGACCGTGCGGGCCACGCGGCCGGCGAGGAGACCCGAGACGAGCGCGCCCGCGAAGACGCCCGCGACCTCGAATACCAGCCACGTCCGGAGCGGGTGCGTGTCCTCGGGCAGGTAGCGGGCGAGGAACTCGTTCGACTGAGCGTAGCCGGGGGCCGCGAGCGAGACGAGCCACGCGATCGTCGAGCTGAAGGCGCCGGAAGCCCCGAGCCCACGACCCATGAGCACGAAGGTCGCGAGGAGCACGAGACCGATGCCGATCCCGGCCCAATAGGGGTTCATGTAGGGGCGCGGCTCACGGCCGCCGAAAGCCATGCTTCCTCCGTTGACAGGACCTGGTCCGCAGGGACGGCACTGCAGGCCACGTACCAGGGGGCCGCAGCCACCCGCACCACCTGTCGTTCGCGGCAACTCGTGCGTTTCTGGAGGGGCGGAGTCGCTCTCCGCCCCTCCGCAACGAACGGCCTGCAACGGCTTCGTCCTGCTGCAACGAAACGTTTGCCGGGAGTGCTGCTGCCGTCCTGGGGACTAGCCGCGCCGGCCCCCTCGGCCACGGCCTTTCTGGCCGGTCCCGTTGCAGGTGCCGCGGCCGCTCGCCGGACCGTAGCCGGAGCCGTCCCGTGGACCGACTCCCTGGTTGCCGGTTCCGTTGCCCGGGCCGAAGCCGCCCTTTCCCTGGCGCACCCTCTGGCCCTGACCCTGTGGGGTTCCCGTGCAGTTGTCGCAGACGCCGTCGCCGTTCGCGTCCACGAAGCCCGGCCGTGCGGTTGCGGGCGCCTGGGAGGGAGGATTCGGGGCCTGCGCGCGGACCGCACCGGCCAGAAGCAGCAGGATCCCGAGAGCCCCTGCCACGATCGTGAGTCGCTTCATGTTGGCCTCCTTCAGAGTGCCGCGGCGGCATCGCCGCTGGCCCTCTTCACGGCAAGAGCCATACCGCGGAGGCACGGGCGCGTCGACAGCCGCACAACGCCCTGGTCTCACTCGACTTGACGGGTGCCCCGGCGGATCCCGGCTGGGCGATTTCGGGCGCTCACGTCGACGAGATGGTCGAGAGATTCGACGACCGCGTCGAACCACGTCGGACCATCGGCAAGGGCTCGCACCGGATCTCACGGGTGCTGCTTGGTTTGCGCCCGCAGGGCTCATGCCCCTCGCCCGGCCCACGGCTTGCTCCCTGGAGCCCACGGAGGGGTTGTCCATGACCACCTGCAGGAAGACGTTGCCGACGGCGCTCGTCGCCATGGCACTGGCGCTCGCGCCGGCTGCGGTCAGCCGCGCCCAGTCCACACTCACGCCCGAACCGCTGAGCGACCACTCGAAGGCGGCGATCGAGGAGGCTCTGCAGGACGAGCTCCGGGGCGGAGCGTTCTACGCCCGTGTCTTGAAGGACCACGGCGACGTGCGTCCGTTCTCGAACGCCGTCCGGGCGGAGCGGCGGCACGCCGCCTTCCTCGCGGATCTGCTGAAGGCCCGCGGCCTCGCCGTGCCCGAGCTCCGCGCGGCGACGGCTGAGCCTCCCGCGCACGCGAGCGTGAAGGAGGCCTGCGCGGCGGCCGTCGAATTCGAGACGACGAACGTGGCGCTCTACGACCGCCTGATCGCGGCGGGTCCTCTGCCCGACGACGTGAAGCAGGCTTTCGAGCACAACCGCATCGCCTCGCTCGACCACCACAAGCCGGCCTTCGAACGCTGCGCCGGGCTCGCCTCGGCGCACGGGCCTGGCCGCTTCGCGAGCCGGGGTCACGGATGCGGCAGTTGCAGCGACCGCTGCGGGCACGGTGGCGGGCACGGTCACCATGGCTGCGGCCACGGTTGTCAGCCGTAGACACGCGGCCGCCCGCCGCTACGCGCCGTACTTCTTCAGCCTGTAGCGCAGGTGCCGCTCGCTCATGCCGAGCGCGCCTGCGGCGCGCGTCTGCACGCCACCGGCTTTCTCGAGAGCCTCGAAGATGAGGGCCTTCTCGAACGCAAGGACGCGCTCGGCGAAGCCGCCTGTTTCGCCCTTCGTCTCGGGCTTGAGGCCGCCGAGGTGCAGCGGCAGGTCGGCCGTCGTGATCGTGTCGCTGCGGGCGAGCACGACCGCCCGGTGCACGAGGTTCTCGAGCTCGCGCACGTTGCCGGGGTAGTCGTGCTTCAGCAGCAGGTCCATCGCCTCGCGGGAGACGCCTCGCGGCTTCCCCTCGTCGACGAAGCGGCGCAGGAAATGGTCCACCAGCAGCGGGACGTCCTCGCGCCGCTCGCGCAGCGGCGGCAGCGTGATCGCGACCACGTTCAGGCGGAAGAAGAGGTCCTCGCGGAACTCGCCGGACCGGACCATCGCCTCGAGGTCGCGGTGGGTGGCGGCGACGAGGCGCACGTCCACCTTGAGCGATCGCGTGCCGCCGAGACGCTCGAAGGCCTGCTCCTGCAGGACCCGCAGCAGCTTCACCTGCGTGCCGCGCGGCAGGTCGCCGATCTCGTCGAGGAACAGCGTGCCGCCGTCGGCCAGCTCGAAGCGGCCGCGGTGCTCGCGGTCCGCGCCGGTGAATGCGCCCCGCTCGTGACCGAAGAGCTCCGACTCGAGGAGCGTCTCCGGCAGCGCGGCGACGTTCACCGCCACGAGCGGACCGCGCCGCCTCGGGCTCGCGTAGTGGATGGCCCGCGCGAGCAGCTCCTTGCCCGTCCCGCTTTCCCCGTGGATCAGGATCGTCGCCCGGCTCGCCGCGGCGCGGGCGGCCATGTTGATCGCCTCCTGCATCCGCGCGTTGCCCGTCTCGAGTCCGGCGAGCCGATAGCGCGACTCCACCTGCTCGCGCAGCGCTCGGTTCTCGGACACGAGCGCGCGTCGCTCGAGGGTGCGCGCGACCAGCACCTCCAGCTCGTCGAGGTCCACGGGCTTGCCGAGGTAGTCGGCGGCCCCGCGCTTCATGGCGTCGACGGCACTCGCCACCGTGCCGTAGGCGGTCATCACCACCACGGGGATCTCGGGATTCAGCCCGCGCACCGCGTCCAGCAGCTCGACGCCGGTCTTGCCGGGCATGCGCAGGTCCGTGAGCACGAGGTCCACCGTGCGCGCGGCGACCAGCGCGAGCGCCTCGTCCGGGCTGCCGACCGCCTCCACCTCGTAGCCGGCCTTTCGAAGGAAGCCAGCGAGCACGCGGCGCTGCGGCTCCTCGTCGTCCACCACCAGGATCAGCCGTTCAGCCACGCCCTTCATCCTCTCCCACCGGCAGGTGCACCGTCATGGCCGTGCCCGCGCCGGGTCGTGAGTCCGCCTCGATCGTGCCGCCGTGCGCGGTCACGATCTGCTGCGTGACGGCGAGGCCGACACCGGTGCCGTCCGGCTTCGTCGTGTAGTAGAGGTCGAAGATCCGCGGCAGCTCGTCGGGCGCGATGCCGCCGCCCGTGTCGCGCACCTCGATGGCGTGCCCGGCCCCTTCCCGGCGCGCCGCCAGTGACACCCGCCCACCCGCAGGCGTCGCGTCGACAGCGTTGCGGATCAGGTTGTCGAGGGCCTGGCGCAGCTGCGCCGGATCCACCCGCGCGCTGCCCGAGCCGGAGGCGTCCACGTCCAGGCGGACGCCGCGAGCCTCGGCGAGGGAGGATGCCCTCTCGCCGACGTCTCGCAACAGCGCAACCAGGTCGACAGCCTCCCGCGCGAGCCGTGGCGGCCGCGCGTACTCGAGGAACTGCTGCACGATCCGGTCGATGCGCTGGGTCTCGGAGGTCATCACCGAGAGCAGCTCCTCGAGCTCGGCCCGCTCGGGCCCACTCTCGGGCACGCTGCCCAGAAACTCGCGCTTGAGGCGCTGGGCCGTCATCGAGGCGGCGTTCAGCGGGTTGCGGACCTCGTGGGCCACGGTCGAGGCGAGCTCGCCCATCGCGGCCAGCCGGTCGCGCCGGCGCAGGGCCTGCTCCGCGCGCGCGTGCTTCTCGCTGAGTGTCCCGTATCGGCGGCGGAGCCCCGCGAGCCCGAATGCGAACGCCACCAGGGCGGACGCGGCGGCCACCGAGGCGAAGAGGCGCAGCGCCATGCGCTGCTCCACGCGCCGCACGTTGTCGAGGCGCATGCCCAGGCGCAGGCGCGCCGTCTCGCCTTCGGCCAGCGGCACGTCGCTCGCGAACTCGAGGACGGGGCGATTCCCCACGCTGAGCGCCCGCTCGCCGGCGGCGGCGGGCGCGTCGGCCGGGGCGTCGCCGAAGGCGATCCGCGCGCCCGCATGCTCGAAGACCGTGTACGCGATCTCGGGGCTGCCGGCCGTGATCTCCGCCAGCAGCGACTCGAGCGAGGCCGGCTTCTCGAGTGCGGCGATCTCGGTCGCGTCCACGGTCACGACGATGGCGCCGCCGCGCGGACGCTTCACGCCCGCGGCGACGCGCTCGCCGCCCGAGCGCGAGGCGTGGGCGCCCGTCACGACTTCGGCCTTCCCCTCCTGGAGGATCTGCCGTAGCAGAGCAGCGCCGCCACCGGCGCCCCGGCCGCCGCCCCAGCCTCGACCGGCCCCTTCGCCTGCCCCGCGTGCCCATCCCCCGCGCGGACCCCGCCCAGCGTGCGCGCCGACGGGCTCGACCGGCAGCGCCTGGTCCTCGCGTGTGCCGTCGGCGGCGAACA
>DATEUE010000113.1:0-18822 GCA_035283305.1 Vicinamibacteria bacterium
GCGGCGGCTTCTCGGGCTGTGGCACCCAGAAGGCGGCGTGGTCGACGCCCGCGATTCGAGCCATGCGGGCGAGCACGGGCTCAAGCGCCGCCTCGAGCGTCTTGCCCGAGAGCAGGTCCTGCGCGGCGGTCATGGTGCGGCGCAGGTCGTCGAGCCGCTGGCGCGCCAGGTCACGCTCCTCGCGCAGCTCCGTGAGGGCGGCGCCGAGCTGTGTCGAGGCCTCGGCGTAGGTCTCGACGAGCTCGCCCGCCCTCGCGTCCGCCCCGGTGCCGCGTGGGGCGTCCTCCGACGCCGGCGGCGGCGACACGCGCACCACCGTCTGGGTGGGCGGCGGTCCTGGAGGCGGGGGGGGCGCGGCGCTCGTGGCCGGCGCCCGCGAGGACGCAGCGCCGGCAGTGGGCTCGCCCGGCTCGCCGGGCTCGGCGCCGAGCCGCGTGCGGCCGAACAGCTCCACGAGCGCCTGCTCCGCCCACTGACGGGCGGGCGCCGCCTCCTTGACGTCGAGGATGGCGTAGCGGTTCGCGAGGTCCTGGACGGTCCGCGCGAGGACCAGGCCGAACGTCTCGAGGACACCCTCGCCGCGCACGGCCACCGCGGGCACCACGTCCGTGTGACGGATATTGAGCGCGCGGTCGAGCGCCTCGATCTCCAGCACCTGCGGCAGGTCGCGCTTGTTGTACTGCAGCACGAGCGGCATCTGGAGCGGGTCGAGGCGGTGCGAGATGAGGTTCTGCGTCATCTCGCGGTAGCTCTGGATGTTCTCCTCCCAGCGGTCGAGCGCCGAGTTGGCCACGAACACGAGCGAGTCGGCTCCCTTCAGCACCAGGCGGCGCGTGGCCGAGTACATCGCCTGACCCGGAACCGCCAGGACCTGCAGCCGCAGGTCGAAGCCGCGGAAGCCGGGCGTCCGCAGCGGGAGCAGGTCGAAGAGAATCGTGCGGTCCTGCGCCGAGTTGATCGAGATCAGCTCGCCGCGCCGCTTGGCCGCGGCGGAGCGGTGCAGGATCTGCAGGTTGGTGGTCTTTCCGCCGACGGGCGGGCCGTAGTAGACCAGCTTGACCTTGATGACGCGGTCGCGGTGATTGAGCTCGACCATCTCGCGGGGGCCCGAATGGGCGAGGGCGAGTGTACCGCGAAAATGCCGGCTGGTCGGTTCTAGGGGAACCTCCCATCAGGTCTACGCAGACCTGCCTTTGCGGGTGCAGGCCAAAGCCTACTCGGTCGCTGTCGACTCCGACACTGGCGTGGGTGGTTCACCAACCCAGCGGGACTCCTCAGCGAAGGTGCCCGAGATGCTGCTGCTCTTCTTCATCCCGACGACCAGCACGTGGGGTGGATCCGCTGGCGTCGGATCGCGACAGACTGTCTGTCGCAACCGTCGCGCCAGACCCGCCGTGAACGCCGCGAGAGAGAATCCTTTGTCGCGCCACGCCACACCGTCGTCACTCTTTGCGGCTAGGGCGCGCTCTGCCGTGTCCTCTCTGGCGAGAAGACAGGAGAGTTCCTTGGCCTTGAATGCCGCTGATGAAGGCCGTACGCGGCCATTCAGGTTGCCGTCCGGAAAGACCTGTTGGGGATGAATCCGCCGCCACAGGTCTTCGGCATCAGCGATGGATGGGTCGTCTTCGGGGCACGCCATACCCCCGTCAGCGACCGGCTTCCCGTGCGGCTCGCTCGGCTAGAACTTTCAGCGCTTGGAAAAGCGGTGTGAGGTTCGCCGTCAGCTGCTTTTCTTGGATTTCGTTCGAGCGCCGGTCCCGGAAGAAAAGCTGTGGCGCCTCGCTCGGCGACACGTCCAACTCGATATCGAGGCCCCAAGCGTGCCACTCAAGCTGCACTCCACCATCAGCCGTCGGCACCACTATCGGAGCGGGCGAGTCGTCTTGCGCCGACGAGCCAAGAAGATCCAGCGCCGTGTTCGCTGCCCGGGCTTGGATGCGTGGCGCGCCGTATGAGTTCCAGCCTTCCGGCAGATCGAGGATCCTAGTGAGGGCGCAGACGGTAGGCACGAGCCATCGGGGCTCTGCCGGAGCGTCAATCGTTCCGTGCGTAGTGGGGTCGTCGCCGAAGTCGTAGACGACCACGGCTGCTCTTGGATCCTCGGAAAGCACCAGGGTTGCCCGTTCTTGCCGCGCGGGCCTTTGGGGCTTCCCTTCCGGTCTTCCCCCGATCGGCATCCAGACGACATTGGAGGCTCCGGCGTCCTCGTTAGGGGCGGGCACCTCGAAGAGCTCGTCGGCATAGGCAGTGGCGCTACGAGCCATGCTTCCTCCCCCAGACTCGGTGCATCGTTTCCGTCGTCAGGTCGGTGAACGCCCACACGATCGTGCGATGGGCGCGGTCAAGGAACCTCATCGCGCCGTCGATCCCCTCCCCTTCAGGTGCGCCTCGCGCCGTGAGGTTCATTGCGAATACTTCGCTTCCGTCCTTCTTCAGGTACGCGGGCTGCACCGTTACGTGGAGCCGGCCGAGCGGTTGTCCCTTGTCGTCAGCGATGAGGTAACGAACGCTGAAGCGCACGTCCTCCGCGGCAGGCAGCGAGCCTCCCGATGCCAGAGGAGTCCATGTGCGAAACACTCGCTCGGCTTGGCCGCGGTGCTCCCATACTCCAGAAGACTGAATGTTGTTTACGTAAGTCACTTCGCACTGGTTTGGCTTGACCGAGCCCAGCTTTTCTCTCGCCACAAAGGCGTCGAATCGCCGGAGCTCTTCGAGGAACACCTCTCGCATCGCATCGTAATGCGGGTACTTTCCGGAGTCCTCAACCTTCCGCCAATTGTGGATGAGCCGATCGGGCTGGAGTTGAATCAGCCGGTGGCCGCTCTTGTCGATGAGGAAGCAGCGTGGCGTCTCGGGCGCATCCATCAGCCTTAGGCTGGGCACGACAGTCTGCTTGACGCCGAAGCGCTCAATGACGGGCTCAAGTGCAGGCTGCTGCTGTACGGTGGGGAAGCTGGAACGCAGCTCGCTCCAGTACAGGCCGATGTGCGGAGCCAAGATAGGCAGCGGCTGGAACTGGACGCCGACGGCGACTTCGGCGACCGGTGGCTGCTCGTAGTCGGGCAGGCCGGTGCGCGGATGTCCCTTCTCTGCCACCCCTAGCATTGTAGTCCGGGTTACCCTTCGGAGAGTCCCCCCCGACGCCCCCAGGCAAGAATGGCGCCGAAAGACTTCGGCCAGCAGGTGACGCCACTTCAACTAAATAGAGCTGCGTAAAGAATGCAACGATCAAGGCAAGAAATAGGGCAAGCCTGAATGATCGATGCAGGCCCGGAGATTCTCGCGGTTGTGTCGGATGGACTGCAGGGCGTTTGTGAGGGAGGCGTCGAGTTCGGAGCGGCCCTTCGGGCAGCCATTGGCGAGCATTCCCTTGGCGAGCTTCCAGACACCTTCGTCGCAGTTCAACTCGGGCGCGTAGCCGGGGAAGCGCAGGAGGTGTAGACGGGGGACGCGGCGGACGAGTTCCTTGACCAGGCGTCCGGTATGGGGCCGGCCTCCGTCCCAGAGGAGGAACACGTGGCCGCGCAGGTGACGTAGGAGGTCGCGCAGGAAGGCACACACCTCCTGCTGCTGGATGTTCTTGAGGTGGAGCTGGAAGTAGAGGTTGAGGCGCCGGTGTCTGGGACTGACCGTGATGCCCGAGATGGCTGAGATGCGATCACGCCGGTCGAAGTGCCGTAGCAGCGGAGTCTTTCCGACAGGAGCCCAGCTCCGGGCGACCGTGGGGGTCAGGAGGAAGCCTGATTCGTCGGCGAAGACGATGTGGGCCCCCAGCCGCGCGGCGTTTTTTTTACCCGCGGCCAGTCCTCGCGCACGAAGCGGCGGATCTCTCCCTCCTTGCGCTCCAAGGCGCGCTTCTGCGGTTTCTGGTGGCTCCAACCGAGCCGGTGCATCAGGCGCCCCACGTGGTCTCGGTGGTATTGGACACGGAACTTCTTGCGGATCACCTCGCCGATCCGCGCCGTTGTCCACAGCTGCGTCGGGTAGCCGTTGGCCATCGCTCCTTCGAGAAGCACCTTGAGCAGCGAGCGGCACGCCGAAAGCGACAGCTTGGGGGGGCGTCCCGGGGAGGAACGCACCTTCAAGGCCCTCGCCCCGCCACGGCGGCGCCTGTCACGCCAGTGCATGACCGAGCTCGGCGCACAACCGATCCGGCGACCGACTTCGTTGAGCGAGAGCCCTTCGTCCAGAAGCTTCAGAGCACGCCGGCGCCGATCCTCCAAGAACTCCGCTGGTCCTCGCAGTCGCATGCTCGACCCCCGAGGACCCTACTATAGCATTCTTTACGCAGAGGTCTTTAAGCTGGTAGCGCTACAGGGAATCGAACCCTGGTTTGATGGCTGAGAACCATCCGTCCTAACCCCTAGACGATAGCGCCGTACAAGCCAGTCTACGAAAGCGGCCCGGAGCCCGTCAAGCCAGGCGGGCGCGGGCGATTCCGGCCTTGTGATAGCCTCGGCGTTTGTCCATGACGGTCAGAACACGCATTGCCCCGAGCCCGACGGGCGACCCGCACGTGGGCACCGCCTACGTCGCCCTCTTCAACTACGCGCTCGCCCGCAAGCACGGCGGCCAGTTCGTCCTGCGCATCGAGGACACCGACCGCGAGCGCAGCTCGAAGACCAGCGAGTCGATGATCTTCGAGGCGCTCCACTGGCTCGGACTGCAGTGGGACGAGGGCCCCGACCGCGGCGGGCCGCACGCACCTTACCGCCAGAGCGAGCGCAGCGCGATCTACCGCGAGCACGCGGCCGAGCTGGTGCGGCGCGGGGCGGCTTACCGCTGCTTCTGCACGCGCGAGCGGCTCGACGCGCTCCGCGAGCAGCAGAAGGCACTGAAGCAGAACTTCGGCTACGACGGCCTGTGCCGGTCGCTCGCGCCCGACGAGGCCGAACAACGCGCGACCGCGGGCGAGGCGCACGTGATCCGCCTCGGGATGCCGCGGGAAGGCCAGTGCGTCGTGCGGGACCTGCTGCGCGGGGAGCTGAGCTTCGAGAACGCGCAGGTGGACGACCAGGTGCTGCTCAAGAGCGACGGCTTCCCCACCTATCACCTGGCCAACGTGGTCGACGACCACCTGATGCAGATCAGCCACGTGATCCGGGCCGAGGAGTGGCTGTCGTCGCTGCCGAAGCACGTGCGGCTCTACGAGGGATTCGGCTGGCAGCAGCCGGTCTTCTGCCACCTGCCGCTCCTGCGCAACGCCGACCGCTCGAAGATCTCGAAGCGCAAGAACCCGGTGAGCCTCAACTTCTACCGGCGCGCGGGGTTCCTGCCCGAGGCGCTCGTCAACTACCTGGCGCTCATGGGCTGGGCGATGCCCGACGAGCGCGAGGAGTTCACGCTCGAGGAGTTCGTCGAGACGTTCACGCTCGAGCGGATCTCGCTCGGCGGGCCGGTGTTCGACGTCTCGAAGCTCACCTGGCTGAACGGCAAGTACCTGAGGCGCCTCTCGCCACAGCAGCTGCTCGACCGTCTGCGCGGCCAGCTGCTGTCGGATGAGCACCTGCTCGAGGTGCTGCCGCTGGTGCAGGAGCGCATCGACACGCTCGAGGGCTTCTTCGACTACTCGGGTTTCTTCTTCACGGGCGAGATCGCGTACGACGCCGAGGCGCGCCAGGCGATGGTACCCAAGGGCCGCACCCCGGCCGACACCCAGAAGCTGCTCAGGGCCCTCGTCGAGGAGGAACTGGACCTGCTGCTCGACTGGCGGAAGGACACACTCGAGGCTGCGATCCGCCGCTTCGGCGAGAAGGCCGCTTGGCCCGTGGGCGAGCTGTTCATGACGCTGCGCGTCGCGACCACCGGGCGCTCGGCGTCGCCGCCGCTCTTCGAGACGCTCGCCGTCCTCGGCAAGGAAACCTGCAGGCGAAGACTGCGGCGGGCTGCCGAGTTCCTGAAGACTGGAGTCGCGGGCGAGTGAGCACGGAGACACCCACGCCGGAGCGGGCGGACTTCATCCGCGAGATCGTCGCCGCGGACGTGCGCAGCGGCAAGCACAAGACCGTCGTCACCCGCTTCCCGCCCGAGCCGAACGGCTACCTGCACATCGGCCACGCCAAGTCGATCTGCCTGAACTTCGGGGTCGCGAGCGAGTTCGGCGGCCGCTGCCACCTGCGCTTCGACGACACCAACCCCACGAAGGAAGAGCAGGAGTACATCGACGCGATCCAGGCGGACGTGCGCTGGCTGGGCTTCGACTG
Organism: Vicinamibacteria bacterium; assembly: GCA_035283305.1. Taxonomy (GTDB): domain Bacteria; phylum Acidobacteriota; class Vicinamibacteria; order Fen-336; family Fen-336; genus DATBSL01. The sequence continues at coordinate 6,204 of DATEUE010000113.1, forward strand.
GGGCGAGCACCTCTACCACGCGTCCGACTACTTCGAGCAGCTCTACGCTTGGGCCGTCCACCTGATCCGTGCCGGCAAGGCCTACGTCGACGACCTGTCGGCAGACGAGATCCGCGAGTACCGAGGAACGCTGACCGAGCCCGGGAGGAACAGCCCGCACCGCGAGCGCAGCGTAACCGAGAACTTCGACCTGTTCGCGCGCATGCGTAGCGGCGAGTTCCCCGACGGCGCCCGCGTGCTGCGCGCGAAGATCGAGATGGCCTCGGGGAACATCAACATGCGCGACCCGGTGCTGTACCGGATCCTGCACGCCGCGCATCCGCGCACCGGCGACGCCTGGTGCGTCTACCCGACCTACGACTTCGCGCACGGCCAGTCGGACGCGATCGAGGGCATCACCCACTCGATCTGCACGCTCGAGTTCGAGGACCATCGCCCGCTCTACGACTGGTTCATCGAGAACCTGCCGGTGCCGTCGCGCCCGCGGCAGTACGAGTTCGCCCGCCTCAACCTGAGCCACACCGTGCTGTCGAAGCGCTTCCTGCTGAAGCTCGTGGCCGACGGCCGGGTGCGCGGCTGGGACGACCCGCGCATGCCCACCATCTGCGGTATCCGCCGGCGCGGCTTCCCGGCCGAAGGGGTGCGGGACTTCGCGGCGATGATCGGGGTCGGCCGGCGCGACGGCGTCGTCGACTACGCGATGCTCGAGCACTGCGTGCGCGACGTGCTCAACCGCAGGGCGCCCCGGCGCTTCGGCGTGCTGCGCCCGCTCAAGCTCACGATCGAGAACTACCCTGCCGGCCAGGTGGAGGAGCTCGACGCCGTCAACAACCCCGAGGACCCGATGGCGGGCTCGCGCAAGGTGCGCTTCTCGCGCGAGCTGTGGATCGAGCGCGAGGACTTCATGGAGAACCCACCCAAGAAGTTCTTCAGGCTCGCGCCGGGACGCGAGGTGCGCCTGCGCTACGCCTACTTCGTGACCTGCCGCGAGGTGGTGAAGGACGCAGCCGGTGAGATCGTGGAGCTCGTCTGCAGCTACGATCCCGCGACCCGCGGCGGCGACGCGCCCGACGGGCGCCGGCCCAAGGCCACGCTGCACTGGCTCTCGGCGGCGGACGCGGTGCCGGCCGAGGTGCGCCTCTACGAGCACCTGTTCACGCGCCCCGACCCCGGCGCGGGCGGAGACCTGCTGGCGGACCTCAATCCGGCCTCCGAGGGAATTCTGAAGGACGCGCTCGTCGAGCCCGTCGCGGCCTCGCTGCCGGTGGGCGAGGTGCTGCAGTTCGAGCGGCTCGGCTACTTCTGCCCCGACCCCGACTCGAGGCCCGGCCGCACGGTGTTCAACCGGACGCTCACGCTCAAGGACACCTGGGTGAAGGTGCAGGCCAAGGGCCAGCAGAACGAGTAGGCTCGCCCCCCAACCCTGGGAGTCGCTTACACGCTCTTCAGCCGGGCCTTGGGGACGCGCTCGCGCGGGATGTTGTAGCGCTGTAGCCGCAGGTAGACGGTGCGGCGCGTGACGCCCATCATCCGCGCCACGCGGGCGATGTTCCACTCGTTGCGGTTCAGCAGCAGCAGCAGCTTCTCGCGCTCCATGTCCTCGACGGGCGTGCGCTCGAGATAGGCCTCCCACGAGTCGCCGGTGCCGCCGCTCGGGCGCGGGGAGCTGCTGTCCTGCACCGACTTCGCCACGATGCGCGAGAACTTGGTGAGCCGCTCGAGGTCGTGCGCGTCGCAGAAGTGCGGGTCCTGGCTGTCGACGTAGAGAAGCGCCACGAGCGCCTCTTCCTCGAGCACCGGCACGACCACGAAGCTCGCCGGGCCGGGCCGATCGGGTGGGAGCGTCGGCACGCGGCGCTCGGCGATGCGATCGGGCACGTAGAGCAGCTCCCCGCGGCGCAGGCTGTCCTTCTGCGCACCCCAGGCGAGCGGGACGATCTCGAGCACCGCCTGGTCGATCCCGCGGGACGCGAAAAGCGTCACGTCGTTGCCGGCGCTCGTGAACACGGCGCTGCTACGCCCGTTCAGCAACGACATCACGACTTCGAGCGTCCGTTCTGCGAGCCTTCGTGGATCGTCGGCACCCACGACGAGCTCGGTGAACTGATCAATCAGGTCCAGGCGTCGGGCCATTGCCCACCTCTTTCAGTCACAAGATATACGTTTCTCTCGCGACTGTCAATGATAACGACTAAAATTGTTGCAGATTACCGTCTGGGCTGAATACCTAATTCGTATATTATAGTGACATTCATGGATCGGGTCCTGACCAGCCGGTCGCAGTCGGGAATCGCCGACTTCGCATCGACGCCGGCGCGGCGCCTGCCGCTGTCGCGGTCACACGGCTAAGATGAGGTCGCAGCTTGGGAACGACTGGCGGAGAGGGGGGGATTCGAACCCCCGGTACAGGCTTTATACCCGTACAACAGATTAGCAATCTGCCCTGTTCAGCCACTCCAGCACCTCTCCGCAGGAGGCGTCTTCCGGTCACGGCTTGGAGGAGGGCCCGGACGCGTAAGCCTAGCACAAGCGGCGGGCTGACTCGGGCCAACGAGGTCTTTCGAGGGAATGACTGAGCCTGCCGCCGCAGCGTGGATCGGGTCGCTCCTGTTTGCCTTCGTTTCCCTCTTCGCCGGGTGCCGCGCGGCCACGGAACGAGCGCCGTCGGCGCGCGGCGTCTCGGCTCCGCCGTCGATTCTGCTCGTGACGCTCGACACGACTCGCGCCGACGCGATCGGCCCGGACGCCTTTGGGGTCGAGACGCCGTCCTTCGACGCGCTCGCGCGCCGCGGCATGCGCTTCCGCCAGGCGTACGCCACCGTCCCCGAGACGCTTCCCTCGCACGCGTCGATGCTGACGGGCCTCTACCCCGCCGGCCACGGTGTGCACGAGAACGCCCGCACCCTGCCCGGCGGCCACCCGCTGCTGGCGGAGCGGCTCCGCCAGGCCGGCTACCGAACCGCGGCGTTCGTGTCCAGCTTCGTGCTGGCTCGACGCTTCGGCCTCGCGCGGGGCTTCGACCTGTACGACGACGAGCTCCCGGCCGAGCCGGCCGAGCGCACGGCCAAGGAGACCACCGACCGGGCCATCGCCTATCTGGAGCAGCCTGTATCGCAGCCATTGCTGCTCTGGGTCCACTATTACGACCCGCACCACCCTTACACCCCGCCCGAGCCGTTTCGAAGCCGCTACTCGACGAGCCCGTACCTCGGCGAGGTCGCGGCGATGGACGCGGAGCTCGGGCGCCTGGTGCGGGCCTTCGAGGGGCGCGCCCGAGGACCCGTCGCGATCGTCGTGGCGAGCGATCACGGCGAGGGGCTCGGGGACCACGGCGAATCCCAGCACGGCAAGCTCGTGTACCAGGCGACCATGCACGTCCCGCTTCTGGTCGCGGGTCCGGGCGTCGCGCCGGGCGCGAGCGACGCGCCGGTCAGCGCGCGCCGCGTTTTCCACACGATCCTGGACTTCGCGGGGCTCGAGGCCGCGGACAGCCTGCGGGTCGCGAAGAACGAGATCGTGCTCGGCGAGGGCATGAAACCGTACCTGGCTTACGGTTGGCAGCCGCAGGCGCTCGCGGTCGAAGAGCGGCTCAAGGTGATCCAGGCGGGAAGGCCCGAAGTCTACGACGTCGTCGCCGACCCGGCGGAAACACGCGATCTCGCGGGCACGCTGGAGCTGTCGCGGCCGCTACGCACGGCGCTGCGTGAGTATCCGGTTCCTTCGCTCGCACCGCCTCCGCCCGCAGACCGGCTCGGCGAGGAGGAGCGGCGGCAGCTGGCGGCGCTCGGCTACGTGAGCGCCAGCGCCGCGCCGGTGATCCGCAAGGACGCGCCCCGGCCGGCCGACATGAGCCGGCTGTTCGAGGTGCTGGACGAGGCCTCGACGCTCTTCGTCCGCGAAGAGTACGCACGCGTGATCCCGCTGCTGCGCAGGATCCTGCAGCAGGATCCTCACAACCTGGACGCCGCGCTGCGGCTCGCCACCGCCCACTCGGCGCTCGGGCAGGGCGCCCTGGCCGAGAAAACCTTCGACAAGGCCGCGGACATCGCTCCCGGATCGCCGGATGTCCGCATCTACCGTGCGCTCCACCTCGCGCGTGGCAGCCAGTGGCCCCGTGCCGTGCCTCTGCTCGAGCAGGTCGTGGCCGAGGCACCCGATCGCCTGCCGGCGCTCGAGGCGCTGGCACAGCTGCGCGAGCGTCAGGGCCGGGCGGCAGAGGCACTCGAGCTTTGGCGGAAGATCCACGAGCTGCGGCGAGCGACGCCGGCCGAGCTCGTGCACACAGGTGAGCTCGCCATGAGCGTGGGGCAGACGGGGCCGGCGCTCGACGCGTTCGAGAAGGCGCGCGCGGCGCAGGGAACGGCCTTCGCTCACGACCTCGAGCTGGGCGTGCTGTATCTCGCGGCCCGGCGCTATCCCGACGCGCGCGACGCGCTCGACCGCGTCGCGGCCTCGCACCCGGCCTACGCGATGGCGCTCTTCAAGCGCGCGCAGGTGAGCGTGCTGCTGAATGAGCCCGAGCGGGCGGCGCGCATCGAGCGCGCGCGCCAGCACGCCGACGCGACCACGCGGGGGCTGATCGCCAGGGAGCGGCTGTTCAAAGCCGGCGGGGGGTCCTAGGGGGGGAAGCCCCCCTGGACCAGGAACGCGAGCGTGGACGCGCACCCCTCCTCACCATCCCAGGAGAGTCGGGCGGAACAACGGACAGCGGACAACAGAAACGGACAACGAACAACGGCAACGAAGACGGAAGCTAGGCCGGCGGGCGGGGGGGCATCCCGCCCCCCCGAAGCCCCCGGGGCGTCAGAACTGCAGCCGTGCCGCCACCTGGAAGCGCCGCGGGTCGTAGTACTTGCGTGGCGTTCCGAATGCCGAGTTGTGGACCTGCGGCTGGATGTCGTACCCGGTCTGCTCGTTGAAGACGTTGAACAGGTCTCCCGCGATCTGCAGGTTGATGCGGTCGCTCAGCCGGAAGTTGTGGGTGTAGTTGAGGTCCATCTGCCAATGCGAGTCCGAGTGCCGTGAGCCGGCCGGCTCTGCGTAGCGGTTCGAGTCGACGGTGGACGTCGTCAGCTCCCGGTACGGCTCGTAGCTCTGGGCCTGCCAGGGCTGCCCGGACTGGAACACGAAGTAGGCGCCGACGGTCGCCCTCCAGGGCAGCTGCCGATAGCCGTAGACCTTCAACAGGTGGGGGCGGTCGCCGCGCAGGTCACCGTCCTTGAAGTTCCAGAGCTGACGCCCGGCCCCGTCCGCGATGTTGGACGAGCCGATGAAGGTGTTCATGTCGTTTTCGGCGCCCGTGGTGTCGTCCTGGTCGAAGTTGCCGTAGTAGTGGCTCCAGGTGTACGAGCCGCGCACGAAGGTCTTGTCGCCGCGCCACTCCGACTCGACGGTGGCCTCCCAGTACTTGGTGTAAGCGCCGTCGAGCTCGGCGATCACGTAGCTCGAGCCGCTGCCGATCTGCGCGAGCTGCGCCGTGAGGTCCGGGATGTACAGCTCCCGGGGGATCCCCGCCGGCGGGTTGAAAGCGACGCGGGCGGTGTTGTTGGTGTCCTCCCAGAAGTGCGAGCCCTCGCGGTAGCGTCCGTAGAGCCGCGCGGTCCAGCGCGGGGCGAGGTTGCGCGCCGTGCCGAGCAGGAACTCGTCGACCGTGCGCGGCGTCATGTCGGGAACGAACAGCTTGCCGGACGACGACCCCACCGGCACCGCGGCGAACAGCACGCCGTCCGCGTCGAACTGCGCGTCCACGAACAAGCCCGTGAGGGCGCGGTCCCACGACGCGGCGCGCGGTAGCGAGCTCGCCGCCGGGTTGTAGCGCGCGTAGCTCGCGTAGACGGTGTCGTTGCCGTTGTAGGCCCAGGTCACGCCGAGCCGCGGCTGGATCATCTTGCTGAACGGGATCTCGTACATCTTGTACTTGTTGCCCGGCGCGGACGCGTAGCCCGAGAGTGTCGACGCATCCTCGCGCAGGCCCTGGCCGAAGAGCGTGTCGCGGCTGACGACGGCGCCGACGTTGAAGGTCAGGTCGCGCCACTTGATCGTGTCGTTCAGCTCGAAGTTGTGCGACTGGTACTCCGAGTGGATCACCGCGGCCTGGCCGGTGGACTGCTGCTGGATCCGGGCCGTATAGTAGGCCCGCTGACCCTGGACGGGCGCGAGCCGGCCCCCGGGCACGGAGATCAGGCCCCAGCCGTTCGACGAGCGCAGCAGGTCCTCCGAGTCCGTGTACCACTGGTAGCCCAGGTGGATCTCGTGGGTGACGTTCGTGCCGAGCGTCAGGTTGTAGCCGAACTGCGCCGAGTCGCGGAAGAAGTCGTCGTCGTCGAACTGGGAGCCGTAGCCTACCGTGCCCCCGCCCACGCTGACTCCGTTCTGGACGTAGCCGTAGCGGTCGATCAGGGGCTGCACGAAGGCGTTGTACTCGGGGGCGCCGCTGACGGGCACGGGCACCGTGAGCCGCCCGAGCGTGTCCAGGGAGTTGACGTCGAGGCGCGTGCCGGGCGCGGTGGAGACGTCCAGGTCCGCGATGTTGTCGGGCCGCCCCTGCGTGAGGTTCGTGAAGTGGGTGTACTTGAAGGTGACGAGGCTCTTCGAGTTCACCACCCACGACCCGTCGGCGGTGAAGATCTTCAAGCGGGCTTCGTAGCCGGTGCCGGTCGTCGCCGAAGCGTTCGACAGGAACTGCGCCCCGGTCTCGACGCGTTTGGAGTCCCGGTAGCTGGCGTTCAGCAGGATGGACTTCGTGGGCGTGAACGTCAGCTTTCCGAAGCCTTCGTTGCGCGTGCTGTCGTAACCGGGAAGCTCGCCGTAGAGGTTCGCCTGGTTCTCCTTCGAGATCGTCGGACGATAGTACGAGCCGTAGAAGTACAGGCGGTCCTTGAGCACCGGCCCGCCCAGGTTGAGGTTCAACCAGTCCCGGTCCTGCTCGTAGCGCGACTGGATGTCGCTGCTCAGGTCCGCGGCCATGGCCTTCGTCTGGAGCTGATAGCTGAGCTGTCCGTGGAACTCGCTGGACCCGGACTTGCTGACGGAGTCGATCGAGAAGCCTCCGGACCGGTTGAAGTCGACCGCGCGGGCGCCGCCCTTGATCACCGTGACCTGGGCGATGTCGTGCGAGGCGGGCTCGGCGGAGAGCGTGCCGAACAGCGGCAGGTTCACGTTCACCCCGTCGAACTGGTAGACGTTGTCCTGACCGCTGCCACCGGCACTCGGGCCACGGAACTGGTCCTGGGAGTACTGGACGCCCGGAATCAGCTTCTGCAGGTCACGGTACTCCTGAGCCAGGGGCAGGCCGAGGATCTGGTCGTTGGATAGCGTGCTCGCGACGGTCGCCGAGTCCTTGTCGATGATCGAGGACTCTGCGGTGACCGTGATCGTCTCGCTGATGCTCACGCCGAGCGTGACGTCGAGCGGCGTCTGCTGCGCGAGCTGGACGGCAGCCTTGCGGGTCACGGTCTGCATTCCGGAGAGGGCAAACTCGACCGTGTAGGTGCCGGGAGGCAGCGCCGGCAGCAGGTACTCGCCGTTGGTCGCGGTCACGGTCTCGCGCAGCTGGGGAAGCACCTCAGAGCGCGCCGTGACGAGCACCCCGGGAAGTGTCGCGCCGTCCGTGGTCGTGACCTTGCCGCGGATGGCACCGGTCTGCTGGGCGAGAAGCGGAATGGCCGAAGCCATCAGGAACAGGAAAACGAGCGTGCGACGCACGCCTGCCGACAAGGACGCCATTGTGACCTCCACGAGTTCGCGACGGAGGGGGACGAAATGCCGCCGCGGGTGAGCCAAGGCCGTCATTCTGAGCTTGAATCTCGCGCAGGCGCGCCGCAGCCCGCGTGGGCGGAGTCTACTACAGCTTGGCGGAGGGCGGGGGACTCGAACCCCCAAGGGCCGTGAGGCCCGGGAGCTTTCAAGGCTCCTGCCTTACCAGTTAGACTAGCCCTCCGCCCCTGATTATGCGCTCGCCGGGCCCTTGCGGTCGTGCCGCGGCGCGCCGAGATGCGGGCGCAGCCGGCGGGCGAGCAGCTTCACGAGCTCGGGGTCGCCGCGGTGCCAGCGATCCTCCACGTCGAGGTCGACGAGCGGCCGGTCCACGTCGGGGAAGCGGATCCGGATCAGCGTGCGGTGCTGGTCCTCGCGCTCGTTCATCACGAAGACGCGGTCCGCCCACAGCAACAGGTCGCGCGTCACGACCACGGTCGCGAAGGGCGCGACCCCGGCCGAGCGCACCTCGTAACGCTCGTCGTGGCGATACATGTCCTCCGCGGTGCGGCTGCGGTCGACGTTGGCGGTGCACACGAACAGGATGCGCTCGCACGGCGTGAGGTCGATGGGCACGAGGCGATTGTAAGGCCGCCGGTGCTACACTCACGCGAGCTTGAACATCGACCGCCTGCTGCGCGACGTCGAGGCCCGGCTCGCCGCCTGGGACGAGCCTGTGAGGCTCGAGGTGATGGACGCACTGCGCGAGGCCCTCGCGCGCGAGCGACGTTCCCTGGATCCCTCCTTCACGGTCGAGAGCGAGCGTGAGCGCCGCCAGAACGCCGAAGAGTTGCGCGGCGCGCTGGAGGCGATCCACCGCTCGGTGCGCTCCCCGGAGGCGCTCGAGGAGGTGCTGAAGCAGCTCGAGCGCGTGGTGCCCACCGATTTCGCCGTGCTGGCGGTGGCCGAGCCGGGGGCGGGGCTGCGCATCTCCGCGGTGCGCGGGGCCGAGCCCCAGGTCTTCGAGGGCGCGCTGCTGGCGGACGATCCGCGCGTCACACTCGCCCGCGAGGAACGCATCGCCGTTTCGGTGCGCGACGCCGAGGCGGACAAGGCCCCCTTCCCGCTGGTCGGCGCGCCGCCGATGCGTTCCTGGATGGCGCTGCCGCTGCTGCTCGAGGGCGACGTGGTGGGCATGCTGGTGGCCGGGCGCCACGCGCTCGACACCTTCAGCAACGAGGACGTGCAGCGCGCCAAGGCGGTCGCGTCCTGGACGGCGGCGACACTCAGCCGCGTCCGGCAGCTCGAGCAGCTGCGCCGCTACGCAACGCTGCTCGAGCAGGTGGCGGACGTGGACCAGCGGGTGTTCAGCGGCGAAAGCCCCGACGCGCTCGGCGTGGCGATCGTCGAGGGCGCCTGCCGGGTCGGCAGCTACCGCGGCGGCTTGCTGATCCTGCAGACCCCGCGCGGGCCGGTGGTGGCGGCGGCGACCGGCGAGGTCTTCGCGGGCGCCGTCGGGCAGCTAGCACCGGCCGACCTCGCGTCCGCCACGGCACGGCGGCTGCCGGCGGCACGCATGCTCGACGTGGCCGAATCGCTCGGGATGGAGCTGCCGGCGGAGCAGACCTACCTGGTCCCGCTCGTGACGCCCGAGGGGTACGTCGGCTGCCTCGCCCTGCTCGACCCGAACGGGGAGTCGCCGGACGACCGCCTGCTGGAGGCCTACGGTTCGCGCACGGCACTCGCCTACCGCTACGCCGCCCTGCGCCACGGGCGCCTCTGAAGTCGTTGTAGACTCGCACCTCCCAAGCCCTCCCGGAGGACCCATGCGACGACTGCCGCTTCTCGCGACGCTGGTGCTCGCGCCTTTTCCCGCTCACGCGCAACAGGCGGACACGCACGCGATCGTGGGCGCGCGCGTGGTCACCGTGTCGGGGCCCGTCTACGAGCGCGCGACGATCGTGATGCGCGACGGGCTCATCACGGCCGTCGGGCCCGAGCTGGTGCCGCCCGCCGGGGCGCGCGTCATCGACGGCAAGGGGCTCGTCGTCACGCCTGGCCTGATCGACGCGCTGTCATCGATCGGGCTGCCCGCGGCGGCGCGAGCGTCGGGAGCCCCGGCCACGGGCGGGGGCGGCGCGGGGGCGGGTCCGGCGCCGTCGCCGCTCGCGCCTCAAGCCCTGGCACTCGACCGCGTACGCTCGGCCGAGGTGTCGAAGGCCCGGAGCAGCGGGATTACGACTGCGCTCGTGATCCCGCGCGAGGGCGTGCTCCCGGGGCAGAGCGCGATCCTCAACCTGGCGGGCGACCGGCCGGAGGCGATGGTGCTGCGCCAGCCGGCGGCGCTGCACCTGCACATGACCTCGGCCACGCGCCAGTACCCGGGCTCGCTCATGGGCACGATCGCCTACGTGCGCCAGGCGCTCTTCGACGCGGCGCGCGCGCGCGACGCCTGGGCGGCGTGGGAGAAGGCTCCGCGCGGGCAGAAGCGCCCCCGCTACGACGCGAGCCTTGCGCCCTGGCAACAGGTGCTCGCGGGGCGCTTGCCGCTGGTGGTCACCTGCACGCTGGAGAACGACGTGAGGCGCGCGTTGGCGCTCGGCGACGAGTTCGGCCTCAAGGTCGTGCTCGCGGGTGTCCCGCAGGGCTTCCGCTCGGCCGAGATTCTCAGGGCGCGGCGCGTGCCGCTGCTGGTGAGCGTCAACTTCGACCCGCCGCGGGCCGGCGGCTTCTTCGGCTTCGACGAGGAGCAGGAGCGGCGGCGGATCTACAACGCCGAGCGCAACCCGGCGGAGCTCGCGAAGGCGGGTGTCACGTTCGCGCTCGCCTCGGCCTGGGCGCCGGACTTCGTGGCCGGCATAAGGACCGCGGTGGACAAGGGTCTCTCGAGCGAAGCGGCGCTGCGCGCGGCAACGCTCGGTGCGGCCGAGGCCCTGGCGCTCGCCGAAACGACCGGCAGCCTCGAGGCGGGCAAGCTCGCGAACGTGGTGGCCTGGTCCGGCGAGCCGTTCGCGAAGGAAACGAAGGCCCGCTACGTGTTCGTGGACGGACGTCTGTACGAGCCGGAGGAGGAGGAGCGCCGCGACGCGGGCCCGCGCCCGGGTGGACCGGCCGCGACGGGCGCGGCGGGCGGGTCGGCGACGGCCGGTGGCGAGGCCGCGGCGAAGGCCGACAAGGCCGACGACAAGCCGCTGCCGCCGCTACCCGTAGCGCCTCCGCCGTTCCCGGCCGGCAAGACGGTCGCGATCACCGGCAGCACCGTCCTCACGCTGGGGCCGCAAGGAGAGATCGCGAACGGCACGCTGCTGATCCGCGACGGGAAGATCGTGGCGGTGGGCCGTGACCTGGCCGTGCCGGAGGGCGCCGTCGTGATCGACGCGAAGGGCCGCTTCGTAATGCCCGGCATCATCGACACCCACTCGCACACCGCGGTCGAGGGCAGCGTCAACGAGTGCACCGACGTGATCACGGCCGAGACTCGGGTGCGGGACGTGATCGACCAGCACGACGTCTCGATCTACCGCCAGCTCGCGGGCGGCGTCACGGCGATCAACGTGCTGCACGGCTCCTGCAACGCGATCGGCGGCCAGAACGCCGTGCTCAAGCTGCGCTGGGGCAAGGGGCCCGACGAGCTCGTGTTCAAGGAGGCCCCGCGCGGGATCAAGTTCGCGCTCGGCGAGAACGTCAAGCGCTCGAACTTCCGCGCCCCGGGCGAGCCGCGCTATCCCGGCACACGCATGGGAGTCGAGGTCGTGCTGCGCGAGGGCTTCCTGCGGGCCCGCGCCTACAAGAAGGAGTGGGCCGAGTACGAGGCGAAGCTCAAGAGCCTGCCCGCGAAGGCCGAGAAGCCGGTGCCCCCGCGGCGCGACCTTCGCCTCGAGACGCTCGCCGACATCCTCGACGGCAGGATCATGGTCCACTCCCACGCCTACCGCGCCGACGAGATGCTGATGCTGATGAGCGTCGCCGACGAGTTCGGCTTCAAGGTGCGCACCTTTCAGCACGGGCTCGAGGCCTACAAGATCGCGAGCGAGATCGCCCGCCACGGCGCGGGCGTCGGCACCTTCATCGACTGGTGGGCCTTCAAGATCGAGGCGCTCGGCGCGAGCCCCTACAACCCGGCCATCCTCGCGAGCAAGGGCGTCAAGGTCTCGCTCAACTCCGACTCGGACGAGCTCGCGCGGCGGCTCTACTGGGACGCCGCGAAGGCGGTCAAGTACGGCGGCGTGAGCGAGGCGGAGGCGCTCCGGATGATCACGCTCAACGCGGCGTGGCAGCTCGGGGTCGACCGCTACGTCGGCTCGATCGAGGCCGGCAAGCAGGCGGACCTCGCGATCTGGAGCGCTCATCCGCTCTCGCCGCAGGCGCGCTGCGAGCTGACGCTGGTGGACGGGCAGGTCTACTTCGACCGCGCCAGGGACCTGGAGGCTCGCCGGGCGACCGCCGAGTGGGCCCCGCTCGGCACCGCTGCGCTCGCTGCGGCGGGAGGTGCGCGATGAAGGCCCTTCGCTGCGTGTCGGTGCTGGCCGGGGCGGCGCTGCTGCCCGGGGTGGCACTCGCCCAGGAGGTTCCCCTTGCGATCCGGGGCGCCCGGATCGTGACCGTGTCGGGCCCGGTCATCGAGAAGGGCACCGTGGTCGTGCAGCAGGGCCGCATCGTCGCCGTCGGGCCCGACGTGCCGGTGCCGGCGGGCGCGAGCGTGATCGACGGATCCGGCAAGACCCTCTACCCCGGCCTGGTCGACGCGCTCACCACGATCGGCCTGGCCGAGGTGTCGAGCGTGCCGGCGACCCTCGACACGACCGAGGTCGGTGACATGAACCCGCACGCGCGCGCGTGGGTGGCGCTGCACCCGGACAGCGAGCTCATCCCGGTGGCGCGCGCCAACGGCATCACGACGGTGCTGAGCGCGCCTGCCGGCGGT
>DATEUE010000114.1:0-13814 GCA_035283305.1 Vicinamibacteria bacterium
TCGTATCACCTGCCACCGCGCGGCTCGGACGTCTTCAGGCCGCCTCGCTCCGCCCCGGCGCCGCGAACCTTTCCCGGAAGCGCAGGTTGAGCCAGGCCCCGGCCAGCAGCAGCACGCCGAGGGCCAGGAACGACAGCATCCGGTAGAGCGTGGGCAGCGTGGCGAGGTCGACCAGCACGACCTTGCCGGCGGTGAGCGCGAACAGGGCGTACGCCGAGTAGAAGAGCGGGAGGCTGCGCAGCGCCAGGCCCGCCGAGAGCAGACCGGTGGCGACGAGCGTCCACAGCACCGAGACGGCGAGTCCGCCCTGGCGCTCGGCCCGCAGGGCGCCGGCCGGGTCCCCTGCGCTCGCGGCGGCGCGCGAGGCGTGGTCGAAGAAGCTGCCCGTCTCCCCCGTGAGCAGGCCGAAGAGCAATACGAGAGCGAGCGGTCCCAGGAGCAGCACCGATGCGCGGTCCAGCCAGGAAACGACTTCCCCATCGGGCAGCCGGCGGGCCAGCCGGCGCGCGAGCCCGAGCGCTGCGATCACGAAGAGCCAGGTCCCGAACTCCGGGTTCAGCAGCGGCGTGAAGGGCTCGGGGTGCAGCGGCAGGTGCCGCAGGAACAGGCGGCACAGGGCGAGCAGCACGACCGCGTAGCCGAAGGCCCGCGCGAGCGGCGCGCGCTGGCGGGCGCCGAGCCACAGCAGCAGGACGCCCAGGGCGGCCCACGCGAGCGTCGTCCCGAAGAGGCCGAACCTCACCGGGATCGCGAGGGTCAGGAACGACGCCGCCAGGCCCAGCGTCACGCGAACCCGCAGCGGGTCACCCCCGCGTCCACGCGCGACGAGGCCCAGGCCGAGGTGAAGCGCGGCGAGGGCGAGGACGGCGAGGAAGAGAGCGCCGCTCGAGCGCTCGGCGAGCACACGGTCCAGCACCGTGAAGGCGACGAGCGAGGCCGCCACGTGGGCCAGTACTCCCGGCACGCCGAGCCGTTCGCGCCTCCAGCCGGAGATCGCGAGCAGCAGGACGTACACAGCCGCCACGCCGAGGCCGAGGGCCAGCACCTGGCGATCGGGGCCGGAGAAGCGATCGTGCCAGCCGAGCACGGCGAGCGCGGCGAGGCTTGCCCCGATCGGCTGCGTCCACGGCCAGCGCCCCGCGGCCAGCGCAGCCAGCAGGGCCTGCGAGACGAGCAGCGCCAGCAAGACCAGGGGTCGGTTCCCATGCCCCGCCATCGCGAGCGAGCCGAACCCGCCCGCCGCCACGGCGCACCCGGCGAGCGTCCTCGACAGCTCGCCGCCGCGCGGAGGGCCGAGCGCGAAGAGCGCGCCGAGCAGAACCAGTGCGCTCGCGGCCACGCCGAAGCGCGCCGTGCTGAAGTGGTCGGCGTACCAGGCCCCGTACAGCACCAGGGTGCCGAACGCGGCGATGAGCAGCGTCTCGGTCCAGGGCCGGCGCCGGTCGAGCCACACGGCGCCCGCGCCCAGCAGCAGCAGGTAGCCGAAGAGGCCCTCCGCGCGGTCCTCGCCCGTGGAGACGAGCACGGGCGCCAGGTAGGCGCCGAACCAGGCGAGGCCGGCGAGCAGGCGCGCGTCGCGGCGCAGAGCCACCAGCACCGCGGCCAGGGTCACGAGCACGAGCAGCGCCCCGGCTGTCCCGCGCGACACCAGGCCGTAGAGCTCGTGGGCGGCCCAGGCGGTCACGTACAGGCCGGAGAAGCCGGCGGCCGTCAGGCCCTGGCCGAGCGGCCGGTAGCGGCGCGACATGATCCGCAGCCCCCCCGCCACGAGGCCCAGGCTGAAGGCCGCGGCGCTCAGCACGCGCCCGAGCGGTCCCACCCAGTCGTTCTCCCAGGCGTAGCGGACGAAGAGGCCGAGGAAGACAACGACGGCGAGGCCGCCGGCCCCCACGAGGATCTTCGGCCCGAGCTGGGTGGCGAAATCGGCTCCGGAGACGCCGGGAGGAACTGCGGCGGGGCGGGGCCGCACCGCGGCAGGCCGGGGTTGCGGTTCGGGCGGCCGTGGCGGTGGCGGCGCGGCCGCCGGCGCCTCCCGCCGGGGCGGCGGCATTTCGACCGCCGGCGGCGTCCGTGTCCGCTCTGGAATCGGCGCCTCGCTGGGCGGCGCGCTCTCCCGGTGCGCCAGAAGCGCTGCGAGCCGGGCCTTGACCTCCGCGAGCTCGCGCACGGCCTGGTTCGCTCGCACCAGCGCCAGGATCGCCACGATCGGACAGGCGAGCGACAACACGGCCGCGACCAGGAGCCCGGCGAGGCCGAGGAGGACTTCCATGCGGTCTACTGCCGCACCTTCCCCGTCATCGGCACGAACCGGACGGGCAGCACCCGCCGCTCCTCGAAGCGCTCGCCGCGGCGCGTCACGACGACGAGCTCCTGCCACTCGTCGCCGACGGGCACCACCAGCCGTCCCCCGTCCTTGAGCTGCTGCTTGAGCGGCTCTGGAATCCGGGGCGCCGCTGCCGTGACCAGGATCGCGTCGAACGGCGCGGCCTCCGGCCAGCCCTGGTAGCCGTCCCCGGCCCGCACGGATACGTTGGCGTAGCCGAGGCTCTTCAGCAGCGCAGCGGAGGCCTCCGCGAGCGGCGCCACGATCTCGATCGTGTAGACGCGGGCCGCGATCCCGGCGAGCACCGCCGCCTGGTATCCGGAGCCGGTGCCGATCTCCAGCACGGTCTCGCCACCGCGCAGCCCCACCGCCTCGGTCATGAACGCGACGATGTAGGGCTGCGAGATGGTCTGGCCGTGGCCGATCGGAATCGGGTGATCGTCGTACGCCTGCGCGCGCGATTCGCGGGGGACGAAGAGGTGCCGCGGCACCTCGCGCAGCGCCGCGAGCGTCTTTGGATCCCGCACGCCGCGGGCGGCGATCTGCGAGACGACCATCGCCTCGCGCGCCCGCGCGAGGGCGGCTTCGTCACCGTCGCGGGCGCTGCTGCAGGCGAGCACGGCGAGGGCCATCAGCCGGAGCACGAGGGGCATGTGCGTGCGCCGCCTCCATTGTACGACGTCACGGCCGCCCCGGATCGCCTGCATCGCGCGGGTAGCGCTGCAAGATGCCGGGCTCGCGCATCACCGTCTCGATCGCGTCCATCTCCATCGGCAGCCACTCGGAGACCACCTCGGCCTTCGTCTGGCCAATCACGATCAGGTCCTCGAGCCGCCAGTAACCCTTCTCCTCGGGAACACGGAACTGAGGCTCGATCGTGAACACCATGCCCGGGCGCAGCAGCGTGTCCTGGCCCACGTCGTGAGTCGACATCCCGACCCAGTGGCCGAGCCCGCCGCGCTTGGCCGATTCGCGGTAGGCCTCCACGAACGCCTTCGCCGCCTGCGCGTAGGCCGGCTTCGAGAAGCGAGTCGCCGCCAGGATGCGGTCCATCTCGGCAGCCGCCTCCTCCATCACCGTCTGCTTCGTGGCGCCGGGTCGGATCGCCTTCAGGATCGCCCGGTAGGTCGCGAGGTAGAAGCCGTAGAGCTCGCGCTGCTCGGGCGAGAAGCGCCCGTTGACGGGCCACATGCGCGTGATGTCGCTCATGTAGTAGCCGAAGTCGGGCGCGTGATCCATGAGCAGCATCTCGCCGTCGCGCATCCGGCGCTTGCGCGCGGCGTAGTGCGGATACCACGCGTTCTCCCCGCTGGCGACGAGCGAGTAGTAGGCCTCGCCCTGGGCGCCGTGGCGGTAGAACACGAAGCGCGACACGCCGTCGAGCTCGTGCTCGACGAGCCCCGGCTCGGTGGAGCGCATGGCCTCGAGGATCGCCAGGCACGCGAGCCGGGTCGCGCGCTTGATGAGGGCGATCTCGCGCGGGCTCTTGATCAGACGGGCGGCGTCGAGGGTCGGTGTCAGGTTCTTGACCTCGAGCCAGGGGAAGCGCTCACGCAGCGAGCGGGCGAAGGCCCCCTCGCGCGAGGGCCGTCCGTCGAAGGGGTCGGCCGCCGCCTGGCCCACCGCCTGCAGCGGCCCCCAGCGGCTGACCGACAGCCCCTCGGCCGGCAGCAGCGGCGTGAAGAGCGCGCGGGTCTGGCCCGAGCTGCCGTAGCGCGCGAGGTGCTCCGGCAGCAGGTCGAGGCCGGCCACGGCGTCGACGCCGGTGAGCTTCGCCGCGAGCTCGGCGTCGTCGGCCGACAGCAGCTTGCCGTCCGAGCCCTCGCGGCGCACGTTGCGGTGCGGCAGGTAGAGCGTAGTGCGCCGGCTGGCGCCGTCGAGCAGCAGGTAGGCGTTCGGTGTCTCGACACCGCACAGGTAGTAGAACTCGTTCGACTGCCGGAAGCGGCTGTAGCCCTCCTGCAGGCCCGCCCCCTGGACGAGCGCGATCCCGTCCTGCCCGATCGCGTCCATCACCTTCGCGCGGCGCGCGGCGAACTCCTCGGGCGGGAAGTCCGTCGTGAACAGCGGCGCGTCCTGGCCGGTGGCCCCGGATCCAAAGGCGATTCCGAGGAGCACGACGAACGAGACGGCTCGAGCGCGCATGCGGGCCTCCGATGTCGGGTCTGTCCGCGGATTTGACGCTGCGATCCGCCCGGCGTCAAGCGGCGAGGGCCGAGCCTGCGTCCCGGAAACAAGCAGAGAGGCCGTCGAAGGGCGACGGGAGGCGTTACCTTTCGTTACTCGTTCCGGAACGAGTTGTCTGGGCTACCGACACACGATCGTCAGGAACCGGCGCTCGGGAGGCGGGATTCCCTGCGAGGTTCCGCGGGCGGGGTGATGAACGACAGACAGAGAGACAGAGAGACAGGGAGACGAAGGGATAGGGATAGGGATAGGGATGCGGGCGAGGCAAACAGCACGGCTCAAAGAGCGTCTCCTTTCGCCTCTGCTCGGCGGGGCGAAAAGAGACGCTAATAAGCCTGCGCAAACACCACTTCTCGGCCTTTTTCGCCGGTGACGACGCAGGGGGCTTCGACGGGGTCGCCCATCGGGATCAGGCGGATCGTGGCCTTCGTTTCTTCCTTGATGCGCGCTTCGACCTTGGGGTCGCCGTTCCAGCCGGCCACGATGAACCCGCGCTTGTCGGCCATCACCTGCTTGAACTCGTCGTAGCTCGAGACCCGCGTGGTGCTCGCCTTCACCCGGGCGCGCGCCTCGTCCAGCAGGTCCTGCTGGATGGTGTCGAGCAGGGCTGCGAGGCGGGTCGCCGTTCCCGCCAGCGGCACGAACTCCTTGGCCCGGTTCTCCCGGCGCACGAGCACGCAGCTGTCCTTCTCGATGTCCTTCGGCCCGAGCTCGAGGCGCACCGGCACCCCGCGCATCTCCCAGTCGGCGTACTTGTAGCCGGGCTGGAACTGGTCGCGCTCGTCGAGGTGCACGCGGATGCCGGCCGCGCGCAGCATCGCCTGCAGCTCGCGCGCCTTCGGCAGCACCGCTTCCTGCACGTCGCCCTTCTTGGGCGGGATGGGAACGATCACCACCTGGTAGGGCGCCACCTTCGGCGGCAGGATCAGGCCGGAGTCGTCGCCGTGGCTCATGATCAGCCCGCCGATCATGCGCGTCGAGGTGCCCCACGAGGTGGACCAGGGCTTGGCGCGCTGCTGCTGTCGGTCGAGGTACTCGATCCCGTAGGCGTCGGAGAAGTGCTGGCCCAGGTTGTGGCTGGTGCCGGCCTGCAGCGCGCGGCCGTCGCCCATCAGCGCCTCGATCGCGTAGGTGCGCAAGGCACCCGCGAACTTCTCGCTCTCGGTCTTTCTCCCGTAGAGCACCGGCATCGCCAGCATCTCCTCGGAGAAGGCGCGGTACACCTCGAGCATCCGCAGCGTTTCCTCCTCGGCCTCGGCCTCGGTCTCGTGCAGCGTGTGTCCCTCCTGCCACAAGAACTCGGTCGTGCGCAGGAACGGACGCGTCACCTTCTCCCAGCGGACGACGTTGGCCCACTGGTTGATCAGCACCGGCAGGTCGCGCCACGAGCGCACCCACTTCGCGTAGGTCGAGCAGATGATCGCCTCGGAGGTGGGCCGCACCGCGAGCGGCTCCTCGAGCTCCGCTCCCCCGCCGATCGTGACCCAGGCGCACTCGGGCGAGAAGCCCTCGACGTGCTCCTTCTCGCGCTCGAGCAGGCTCTTGGGGATGAACAGCGGGAAGTAGGCGTTGACGTGGCCGGTCTCCTTGATGCGCCGGTCCATGTCGCGCTGCATGTGCTCCCACACGGCGTAGCCGTAGGGCTTGATGATCATGCAGCCCCGCACCGGGCCGTAATCGACCATGTCGGCCTTCAGCACGACGTCCAGGTACCACTGCGAGTAGTCCTTCGCCTTGGGCGTGATCTCCTTCGAGACGCGGTCCTGTTCCATGACGGCTAGGCGCCCTCCTGGGGCTTCTTGGGAAAGGCGAGCGAGGCGGCGATCGACACGGCGATCGTGCCGACGATGATGCCGAGCGACCACGTGATCGGGAAATGGCCGTCCCACAGCCGGTTGAGCAGCGTCATCTTGAGGCCCACGAACACCAGCACCACCCCGAGCCCGTACTTCAGGTAGTGGAACTTGTCCACGGCGCCCGCCAGCATGAAGTACATGTTGCGCAGGCCGAGGATCGCAAAGATGTTCGAGGTGAAGACGACGAACGGCTCCTTGGTGAGGCCGAAGATGGCGGGAACCGAGTCCACCGCGAACAGGATGTCGGTCATCTCCAGGAACAGCAGCGCCACGAACAACGGCGTCGCGTGCCGCCGCCCGGCCTCGCGCACGAAGAAGCTCTGCCCGTGGAAAGTGCCCGTCACCGGCATGTGCTCCCGGAACTTGCGGATGATGTAGCGCTCGTGGGGCTCGACCGGCCCCTCGCCGCCTCCGAACATCATCTTCACGCCGGTCACCACCAGGAACGCCCCGAACAGCCACACCACCCACTCGAAGCGCAGCAGCAAGGCCCCGAGTGCTATGAAGATGGCGCGGAACACGAGCGCGCCCAGGATGCCGAAGAACAGCACCCGGTGCTGGTAGGCGGCGGGCACGGTGAAGTAGCCGAGCACGACGACGAACACGAAGATGTTGTCGACCGAGAGCGAGTACTCGACCACGTAGCCGGCCAGGAACTCGAGCGCCGTCTGCAGCGCCGCCTTCTCGGGATCGAAGCCCGGGATCGCCATGAGCCGCGCGTCCTGCGGGAAGCGCCAGCGCATGAAGAAGTAGAAGCCGAGGTTGAAGAGCAGCGCGAGCGTGACCCAGACGACGCTCCAGCCCGCGGCCTCGCGAATCGACACGGCGTGGGCCGTCTTGTGAAAGACGCCCAGGTCGAGCGCGAGCAGCACGAGCACGAGCAGCAGGAAGCCGGCGTAGAACGGCCAGTACTCCGCGAACGGGAACAGGCTCTGGGCTGGGGTCATCGCGAGTGCTCGAAACGGCGAGTCTATCAGAAGCCTGCGCGCTCCCTCTTGACGCCGGCCGCCAACCGTTGATAGCGTTTCGCCCGAGCCTCGCGGGCCGCCTTTCCCCTCCTCTCCCGGAAAGGCGACGTTTCCATGTCACGACGGATGCCGTGCCTCAACCCGGCCATCGGCCTGCTGGCCGCGGCCTGCGCCACGACCAGCGTGCTGGCCGAAGACGCCGCGCGCCGAGCGGCGCGCCCGCCGGTCCGGGTCTACACGAACGACGACCTCGAGCGGGTCCACCCGTTCGCCGCCGAGACGGGCGCGAGCTCGCTTCCCGCGGTCCGCGCCGATCAGGACTCAAAGGCCGAGCGCGAGCCGGTTTCGCGCGGCCAGGGCGAAGTCTACTGGCGCCGCGAGGCGGCGGCCGTGAGAGAACGCCTGCGGGCTCTCGAGGAGCGCGCCGCAGGGCTGCGCACGCGGATCGCCGAGCGCGAGCATGCCAGGGACGACACCGTCTACGGAAACCGCAAGCGCTCCTCCGCTGGAGCGGCCTCGGTCGCGTCGCTGCGGGCCTCGCTCGCGGCCGTCGAGCGGCGCATCGCGAAGACCCAGGACGACCTCGAGGAGCGGGCGCGCCGTGACGGAGCGCTGCCCGGCTGGCTGCGCTAATTCTAATGGTCGGTCCCAGCAGGCGCCGCGCTACGGCTGCGCGGCTTGCCTGGCTCTGCGGCTCCGAAGCATGAAGCGCATCAGGTAGTACTCGTTGACGGGACGATCGTCGCTCAGGGCCGGAGCCCGCGGGTCGAGCCTGAGGAGGCGCTCGACCGAGATCTCGCGCCGCAGCACCAGGCCGAGCTGCTCCTCGACCGTGGCAGCGGGCCCCCACTCCAGCAGGTCCGTGCGTGCGGCGACCGGCAGACGCTCTGAGGCCTGGGCTGCCGACAGCCGCGGGATCGGCCGGTCGCTCGCGAGGAAGTGGATGCCCCAGCCCTCGATCGAGGAGAAGGCCCGGACGTGCGGGAAGGTGTCCGTGAGCGCGCGCGTCACGGCAGTGGCGATCGTGGCGTCGGCCTCGGGCAGCCAATGCTGCAGGATGCCGCCCGGGAGCAGGCGACTCCGGGCCAGCGCGCACAGCTCGCGCGAGTAGAGCAGGCTCGAACCCGCCGCAGTGACCGGCGGTGGCGGGTCGATCGTGATCACGTCGTAGCGCCGGCCCGAACGCTCGAGAAACCGGCGCCCGTCGTCGATCGCGATCCGAGCCCGGGGTGAGCGGAGCAGGGCGTCCTCGCCGGGGTGGTAGTAGGTGAAGAGCGACGGCACGCTCGGCACGAGCTCCACCGCCACCGTCTCGAGTCCCCAGGAGTACAGCGACCGGAAAGTGACTCCCATCCCGAGGCAGATTGCGAGGCCGCTGCGCGGCGTGCCCTCGACGTGGACCAGCGGCAGATGGGCCATCAGCTTGGTGATCGGGGTGAGCTTGGTCATGCCGATGCCGTTGACGAGGAGCTGGCGGCCCAGGCCCTCCCCATGGGCGATGACCGTCGCAGTGTAGTCCCGGCGGACCTCACGCTGCGGGAAGGCGTGCTCGTAGCTTCGGGTCGAGGCCACGAGCGCGACGGACAGGGCCGTGACGGCGACGGGAAGGACACGTGCGCGCGGCCCCGGCGCGCCGGCGCTCCCGGCCAGGCCAACCACAAGCAGCGGCACGGCGAAGACTACGATCGCCCACCGCTCGCCCACGCTGGGCAGGAGGACGAAGCCCGCCGCCAGCGGGCCAAGGATGCAACCCAGCATGTTGACCGCGTAGGCGGTGCCCGCCCTCCCAGGGTCGCCACCGGACCAGCGGTCGAGGAGCATCGGCGTGAAGAACCCGAGCACCCCGGACAGGGGACCGATGGCGAGGGTCGCGCGCGCCACCCCTTCCACGAAACCACCATTCCACCCGAGGCGCGGGTCGGCGCCTGGCAGCGACAGCAGGCCCAGAAGACCCATCCAGCACCATGCGATCGACCAGGTGCCGACCGCAGACACCATGGCCCCGCGACCCCACCGCCGGTAGAGGATCGATCCCGCCAGGGTCGCCCCGAGGTACAACGCCAGGATGAGTGCGAATGCGTAGACCAGGGTCCCGAGGTAGGGAGTGAGCTGGCGCACCCAGACGACCTCCATCCCCATGCTGGAGAAGCCGGTCGCGAAGAGGGCGAACAGCACCGCCCGGCGGCGATCGAGGCCGAGCCCAACACCCGCGTCCGATGTCGCCGCGCCGAGGTCCGGGACTGCGGGCGCCGATCGCGAATCCAGCACGAGAGCCGCAACCGCCAGCGCGGCGTTGAGAAGAGCCGCCAGGCCCAGCGTGCCTCGAAAGCCGAGAAGCTCGATCAGGACCAGCGACGACAGGAGGGTCCCGCCGCAGGCCCCGACCACGTTCGCCACGTAGAGGTAGCTGAAGGAGCGGGACGAGTCGGCGCGCGCGTTGCGCCGGATGGCAGCCATGGCCAACGGGAACGTCGCGCCCATGCAGGTGCAGAACGGCAACAGCACGAGGGTCACGAGCGCGCCCGACACAAGGTAATGGCCAAGCGATCCCCAGGCCAGCCCGTCGCCCGCCCCCGCGAGTGCCTGCCGCCCCCGCGTGAGCGCGAACGGTACCAGGACGCCCGAGGTGGCAACGGCGAGCTCGGCCCACGCGTAGAGCCGCAGGGGGCTGGGGCGGCCGGCGGCGCCGAGGCGGCCCCCGGCCCAGCTTCCCAGCGCGAGCCCCGCCATGAAGACGGAGATGACGATGGACACCATCGGCGCCGTGACGCCGAAGGCCGCCATGGCGAGGCGGAGCCACACGACCTGGTAGACCAGGCCGCAGAAGCCGGAAACCAGGAAGAACGCGAAGAACCAGGCGAGGCGAATGGGCAGTATGCCCTCCCTTGTGGCCATCACCGGCTGACCTCGTCAACCATCGTCGTCAACACGTGCCCCGGTTCCAGCGCGAGCGGCGCCAGCTCGGGTGCCGGATTCGAGCCGTTCGGCCTCGACCAAATGGGAGCGCGCCTCCTCCGAGCGTCCCCGGGCCTGGAGCGCCGCGGCCGCTTCGCGATGGTAGGCTCCCAGCCTGGCCCGGAAGCGGCTCGCAGCCGAGGAGTCCTCGCCCCTGGCGAGGGCCCGGGCGCCGTCGAGGTCGAGGGCCCACGAGTCGTTCCCGGGCGAGAGGCGGACGGCCTCCGAGAGGCGCGCCACGGCCTGCTCGCGCGACCCCAGGGCGGCCTCGAGCATGCCGAGCACGTACGCCGAGGCCGCGAGCGACGCATTCGAGGAGACGGCTCGGGCGAACAGGGCCCGAGCCCGCGCGAGGTCGCCTTGCCGCAGGCGGCAGTAGGCGAGATTGTTGGCCGCCTCGACGTGCTGGGGGACTCGGGCGAGGACCGCTTCGTAGGAGGTGGCTGCCTCGTCGAACCGGCCTGTCGTCACCAGGACTCGCCCGAGGCCAAGGTGCGCACCGGTCAGAGAGGGCGCGAGATCGAGCGCGGAACGGAAATGGCGCTCGGCGGCCTCGAGTTGGCCCGCGTTGAGATCGATGGAGCCCAGCGCCTGCTCGGCGACGGCGTTCGGACCCGTGACCGCCCTCGCGTGCTCGAAGAGCGTCCGACCGTCCTTCCAGGGGGCGGACTGCGCCCTCGTCGTGAGCGCGGCGGCGGCCACGACGGCGAGCGCGACGAGCCCGAAAGGCGCCGCTGCCAGCCGCAGCCGCGCAGCGCCGGCCCGGAATGCGAAGACCGCGGCGACGAAGAGCCCGAGGTACGGGAGGTACGTGTAGCGGTCCGCACGGGCCTGAAGGCCCACCTGGACGAGCCCGATCACGGGCAGCAGCGCGACGAGGAACCACGCCCAGCCTGCGAACGCGTAGGGGAACCGGTTCCTCGATCGGGCGGTGGCAACAGTCACGAGGGCGAGCAGGATGCCGACCGCCGCGGCCGCCGCCCAGGCGACCGTCGCTCCCGGATGGGGATAGAAGATGGAGCGGGGCCCCGGCCACGCGAAGTCGACGAGATACGCTCCCACTGCGAGCGGTGCGTTGGCCAGCCGCTCCCCGAGCGGGAACGCCTGCAGGCCCATGACGGCGCCGCCCGAGCGCTGGACAAACACGGTGATCACCCCCGAGACCGCGGACAACGCGAAGAAGGGCCACTTCTCCCCGACCAGCGGGCCGATTGCGGCGCGGCACTGCGCCCGTCCCAGGGGCCAGAAGTCGAGGATGAGGAGCAGGACGGGCAACGTCACCAACATGGGCTTCGCCATCAGGGACGCCGCGTGGAGGGCTGCCGCGAGCGCAAAGAGCGGCCGCCGTCTGGATCGCACCCACGCGATCCAGGCCGCCACGGCGAGGAGGCCGAAGAACGCGCAGAGCACGTCCTTGCGCTCCGAGATCCAGACTACGGACTCGAGTCGGGTGGGATGGACGGTAAACAGCGCAGCCACGAGCAGGCTCGCGCCCGCGGCGCCGGTCGCCGACCTCAGCAGGAGGAACACGAGCGTCGTGTTGGCGGCATGGAGGAGCAGGCTCGTCGCATGGTGGCCGCGGACGTCGAGCCCGTACAGCGACACGTCGAGCATGTGGCTGAGCCACGTCAGGGGGTGCCAGTTGGCGGCGTCAACCGCGGTCAGCGCCCAGCGAACACCCGACCAGCTGAGCCCCTTCCGCACCGCCTCGTTGCGTGTGACGTACTGAGGGTCGTCGTAGCCCAGGAAGGGGCTCGTCAGGGTCGAACCGAACGCGAACCAGACGAGGGCGCAAAGCGCGAGCACGCCGAGGAAGGGTGCGGCCCGCGGGGCGGACGAACGACCAGCGGCGGTGCGAGCCTGCACGGCGCGCAGGATGCCGCGCCCTCGCGGACCTGTCAAGGAAGGCGGCCGCCGGAGAGCGCCCCGCAGCGCGCTCGCCCTCGCGCCCACGCTCTCGAGCGCGCTCAGAGCGTGGTGCTATGCTGCCGGTCCATGCTGGAGATCCCGGTCGAGCTCGGAGCCCGCCGCTACGTCGTGTCGGTGGGGCACGGGCTCGCGCGGATGCTGCCCGACCTGCTCGCGCCGCTGCGCGGCCGGCGCACGGTCGTGGTCGCGAGCCGGCGCGTCTGGAAGGGGCACGGCAAGGGCCTCGAGCGCTCGCTGCGCAGGCTGGGCGCGGTCCACACCTGTCTTGTGCCCGACGGCGAACGCTTCAAGAACCGCCGCACGCTGGAGTCTGTGTACGACGCGTTCCTGGAGGCCCACCTGGGGCGCGACGGCCTGGTGGTGGCGCTCGGTGGCGGCGTGGTGGGAGATCTCGCCGGCTTCGCCGCGGCGTCGTGGATGCGTGGGGTGGACTGGGTTGTGGTCCCCACGACACTGCTCGCGATGGTCGACAGCTCCATCGGCGGCAAGGTCGCCATCAACCACGCCCAGGCCAAGAACATGATCGGGGCGTTCCACCAGCCCCGCGCGGTCGTGATCGACCCGGCCTTCCTCGCCACGCTGCCGGCGCGCGAGTTCCGCTCCGGGGCGTACGAGATCCTGAAGTGCGCCGTGCTCGGCGACGACGCGCTCTTCGCCAGCCTGCGGGAGGCCCCGGCCGGCCTCTCGGGCTGGGAGCGGCCGGAGGTCGACAACGCGATCGCGACCGCCTGCCGGATCAAGGCCGGCGTGGTCGAGCGCGACGAGCGCGACAGCAGCTTGCGGTACGTCCTGAACCTCGGCCACACCATCGGCCACGCGCTCGAGGCGACCACCGGCTACAAGCGCTTCACACACGGCGAGGCGGTCGGCTGGGGGCTCGTCGGCGCGGCGTGGATCGCGCGCCACCGCGAGCTGCTGACGCAGTCCGCTTTCGATGCGATCGCCTCGGCCGTCGATCACGTCGGCCCCCGGCCCCGCGTCTCCGACCTCGCGCCGCCCCGGATCCTGGCGGCGATCTCGCACGACAAGAAGGCGCGCGCCGGCCGCGTCCCTTTCGTGCTGCCCGTCGCGATCGGGCGCGTGGTGGTCGAGGACGACGTGACGCGCGGCGAGATCACGCGGGCGCTGCGGGTGATGGCCGGGCGGGAGGCGATGCTGGCGTAGCTATTCGTCCTGGCCCTGGCCCATCAACGTGACCAGGATCGCCTTCTGGACGTGGAGGCGGTTTTCGGCTTCGTCGAAGACCACGGACTGGGGGCCGTCGATCACGTCCGCGGCCACTTCCTCGCCGCGGTGGGCAGGCAGGCAGTGCATGAACATCACGTCGGGACCCGCCGCCGCCATCATCGCCGGCGTCACCTCGAAGCCCTGGAAGGCCTCGAGGCGCGCCTGGGCTTCCGATTCCTGACCCATCGAGGTCCACACGTCGGTGTAGATCGCGTCCGCGCCCGCGACCGCCTCGAACGGGTCGGCGCTCACCTCCGGGATCGGCGAGCCGAGCTTCTGCGCCTCGCGCACCGCGCTCTTGAAGATCAGCGGGTTCGGCTCGTAGCCCTTCGGGCAGCCGATGCTGAACTGCAGCCCGAGCTTCACCGC
>DATEUE010000115.1:0-7087 GCA_035283305.1 Vicinamibacteria bacterium
GGTGTCGAACATCGTGATCGAGTTCGACATCGAGGTCTCCGCGGTCACCGCTTCCCAGGACGTGCGCGGCAAGATCGCGGCGATCCGCGGCGAGCTGCCGCGCGAGATCGAGGAGCCGATCGTCCAGAGGATCGACTTCGGAATGATGCCGATCGTGTCCGTGGGCGTGAACGCTCCGGGCCTCACCCCGCAGGCGGCGACCGACTTCGCGGACAAGGTCGTCAAGCGCCGGATCCAGAACGTGCGCGGGGTGGGCTCGGTCGCCCTGGTGGGCGAGTCGACCCGCGAGATCCAGGTGGTGGTGGACCGGCTGCAGCTCGAGGCCTACCGCATCTCGCTCGCCGAGGTCGTGACCGCTCTCGGGCGCGAGAACGTCGACGTCCCCGCCGGCGCCGCCGACCGGGGGGCGACCGAGGCCCTCGTCCGGGTGGCCGCCCGCGGCCGGACGGCCGCCGACATCGCCACGATCCCGATCAGGCGCGCGGGCGGCATGGCCGTCTGCGTCCGCGACGTGGCGCAGGTGGTGGACGGGGTCGAGGAGCCCAGGAACGCCGCTTTCCTCGACGAGCGGCCCGCGCTCGCGCTCGAGATTCAGAAGCAGTCCGGGGCGAACACGGTGACGGTCGCCGACGGGGTGCTCGAGGCGGTCGAGGCGCTGAAACGGGAGCTGCCGCCCGGCGTCACCCTCTCGATCATCAAGGACGACTCGAACTTCATCCGCGAGTCGATCGAGGACGTGACCACCACGATGCTGATCGGCGGCCTGCTGACCGTCTTCATCGTCTACCTGTTCCTCAACTCGTGGCGCTCGACGGTGATCACCGGCGTCACGCTGCCGATCTCGGTGGTGGCGGGCTTCATCGCCATGCGCGCCTTCGGCTTCACCCTCAATATCCTGACGCTCATGGGCCTCTCGCTCGCGATCGGGATGCTGATCGACGACGCGATCGTCGTGCGCGAGAACATCGTGCGGCACCTCCAGCGCGGCAAGGACCACTTCGACGCGGCGCGGGACGGGACGGCCGAGATCGGTCTCGCCGTCATGGCCACGTCGTTCACCATCCTCGCGGTCTTCGTGCCGGTGGCCTTCATGGGCGGCATGGTGGGCCGGATGTTCTACGAGTTCGGGATCACGGTGGCGGCGGCGGTGGCCGCCTCGCTCTTCGTCAGCTTCACGCTCGACCCGATGCTCTCGTCCCGCTGGTACGACCCCGACATCGAGAAGGGCTATCACCCGCACTTCGTCGGCCGTACGCTCCAGCGCTTCAACGCGTGGTTCAACGACCTGCACCTGAAGTACGAGCGGCTGCTCGGCTGGGCGCTCCGCCACCGGCCGGCCGTCCTCGGCCTCGCCGCCGTCGCGTTTCTCGGCAGCTTCCCGATCCTCGCCATCCTCGGCGGCGACTTCATGCCCGACTTCAACCAGGGCGAGTACCAGGTGACGATCAAGGCCACTCCCGGGGCCACCCTCGCCGAGACGAAGCAGCGGGCGCTCCAGGTCGTCCGCCAGCTGAAAGCGGTGCCCGACGTCGACTACACCTACACCACGATCGGCGAGGCCGGGATCACGCGCCGGCCGGCGACCGAGGGCGTCGTCTACGTCAAGCTCAAGCCCTCGCGCGGCAAGACCTTCAGCCAGGTGCTGAACGAAGGGCGCAAGGCCGTCGCCAGCGTGCCCGGGCTCACCTACGGCTTCACCGAGGCGGGGCCGTTCGGGCAGAAGCCCCTCCAGTACAGCGTGCGCGGGCCGGAAGTGGACGAGCTCGACCGCCTGTCGCGCGAGCTGGTGCAGGCGATGGGGAAGATCCGCGGGGTGGCGGACGTCGAGACCAGCCTCGAGAAGAGCAAGCCCGAGCTACGCGTCGAGTTCGACCGCGAGCGTGCGGGCGACCTCGGCTTGAACGTCGCCCCGGTGGCGATG
This sequence comes from Vicinamibacteria bacterium, assembly GCA_035283305.1. GTDB lineage: Bacteria > Acidobacteriota > Vicinamibacteria > Fen-336 > Fen-336 > DATBSL01. The sequence goes on from DATEUE010000115.1 coordinate 1,922, forward strand.
ACCTTGCGCGCGGCGCTCACCGGCGAGGTCGCCAGCACGATCGAGGACGCCGCCGGCGACACCCACGACGTGCGCGTCCGCCTGCGCGCCGACCAGCGCCGTTTCGCCGAGGATCTGCTGGCCCTGCGCGTCGCGACCGACAAGGACGACGTCTTCGGGGACAAGATCCTCGTCCCGCTCGGGGAGGTGGCGCGGGCGGTTCCCGCGAGCGGCCCCTCCACCATCCGCCGCAAGGACCTGCAGCGCGAGGTGCGCATCTCGGCCGGCAAGTCGGAGCGCAGCCTCGGCGAGGTCGCGGCCGACATCGAGGCCGCGGCCGCGGCGATGAAGCTGCCGCCGGGCTACGACGTGATGCCGGGCGGAGACTCGGAAGAGCTGAAGAAGATGTTCCGCAACATGCTCCAGACCCTCTTCCTCGCGATCATCTTCATCTACCTGATCCTGGCGTCGCAGTTCGGGTCGTTCTTCCACCCGTTCGCGATCATGCTGTCGTTGCCGCTCTCGCTCGTGGGCGTCGCCGTGGCGCTGCTCTCGACGGGCGACAGCCTCAACATCATGAGCATGATCGGTCTGATCATGCTGATGGGCCTGGTGACCAAGAACGCGATCCTGCTCGTCGATTTCACGAACCAGGCCCGGGCGAAGGGGACCCCGCGCGACGCGGCGCTGATCCAGGCCGGCTCGACGCGGCTGCGGCCGATCGTCATGACGACGCTCGCCATGATCTTCGGCATGCTGCCGCTCGCTTTCGCGATCGGAGCGGGCGCCGAGATGCGCGCCCCGATGGCCCGCGCGGTGATCGGCGGCCTGATCACCTCGACGCTGCTCACCCTCGTGGTGGTGCCGGTCGTCTACACGTACCTCGACGGCCTGCGGCCGGAAACGGTGCGCGAGTGGTTCGCTCGGCGTCGCCGGCGCAAGGCCGCGGCGAAGGCCGAAACCCCCGCCCCGGCGGAGCAGCAGCCGGCCTGATTCTCATGCCCGGATGGGGCCCGCCCCCTCGGCTGTGGCGCTCCCTGTCGGTGCAGGAACCAGCGGTCGAGCACGACGTGGCGGGCAAACCAGGGTGTGGCCAGCAGCACCCCGCCCGCGGCCGCGGCGAGCGCGCCGGGTCGGGACCGCGGCCGCGCCGGCCGCCCGAGCTGCTCCGCGAGGCGCTCGGCGTAGCGACGCCCGAGCGCGCCCTCGGCCGCCGCGTCCTTTGTCTCGAGGATCGACTCGGCGGCGATCTGGCCGGAGACGATCGCCGGCAGGATGCCCTCGCCGCTCGCCGCGAAGGCGAGACCGGCCGCATCGCCGACGAGAAGGACTCCATCCGCCCCCACGCGCCGCCCTGCGCCCTCGCGCAGCAGGTAGGCGTGTCCGCGCCAGCCGGCCCGGGGAGCGACGATTCGTTGTTCGCGCACGAGCCAGGCCAGGAACGCCTCGAGCTGCTGCTGGAGCGTCTGCCGGTCACGCCGGCCGAGGCCTACGTTGAGATAGGCGCCCTTGCGGAAGCACCAGCCGTAGCCGCGCAGATCGCGGCTGAAGTAGAGCTCGGGCCGTTCCGGATCCACCCGGCACCCCTCGAGCAAAGCACCCTCGAGCCGCAGCTCGACCTCCTGGGCCACGACCAGGGCCTCGTGCGGCGGCGCGCCATCGATGTGCCGCGCCACCGGACAGAAGTGCCCGCCGGCCCCGACGAGCACGGGCGCCGCGAGCCGTCCGTTCAGCACCCACTCCCGCCCCGCGCGGCGGATCTCGCTCACCCGCTCGCCGAGCGCCACGCGCGCCGCCGAGCGACGCAGCAGCTCGACGTCGAACTCCGAGCGACGGATGCCGTAGCTGACGATGGCGCCGTAGTCCACGTCCGCGGCGCGCCCGCCGATCGTCCCGATCCGGAAGCGCGAGACGGGCTGCAGCGTGTGGTTGCGGGAATACTCGTCGAGCCGCAGCCCCAGCCGCTCGACCACCTCGGGCGTGATCCAACCCGCGCACGGCTTGTCGCGGGGGAAGCGCTGCTGGTCGACGACCAGCACAGAGCACCCGGCGGCCACCAAGGCCGTGGCGCAGGCCGAGCCCGCCGGCCCGCCGCCGACGATCAGGACCTCGGCGCGCTCCACGAGAGCCCCGCCTCATCGGCGTAGAGTCCGCGACGCGTCCAGGGCACGGTGCTCAAGCCGCTCGGCGCGAAGGTCACCTGGAACAGCTGCAGCGAGCCCGTGCGGAAGGCGGCCTCGGATCCCGCCAGGTAGAGGCGCCACGCGCGACGGAAGCGCTCGTCGAACCCCACCCGGCCGTCGCTGACCGCCCGCTCATAGCGCTCGCGCCAGTGCCGCAGCGTGAGCGCGTAGTGCGCCCGCAGGTTCTCGACGTCGACGATCGAGAGACCCGCGGGCTCGAGCACGCCGCGGCCCACCTCGGTGAGCGTCGGAGGGTAGGCCCCCGGGAAGATACGCCTGCGGATCCATGCGTTCAGGGGATGCGGCCGGTCTCGCCCGATGAAGTGCAGCAGACCGCGACCGCCCGCGCGCTCGAGGCTGCCCGAGATCACGCGGCCGAGCTCCTCGTAACTGCGCCGGCCCACGTGCTCGAGCATACCGACCGATACGAATGCGTCGCAGCACTCGCGGATCTCCCGGTAGTCTCCCTCGACGAACTCGACGCGGTCGGCGAGTCCCTCACGCCGCGCGCGCTCGCGGGCGTACACGACCTGCTCGTGCGAGACGTTCCAGGCCCGGACGCGTACCCCGCAGCGCCGCGCCATGTGCAGCGCCAGGGCCCCCCAGCCGCAGCCGGCTTCCACTACCGTCTCCCCGGGCCGCAGGCCGAGCTTGCGGCAGACGTGGTCCATCTTCGCGACCTGTGCCTCCTCGAGCGACAGCTCCGGCGACTCGAAGTAGGCACTGGTGTAGAGCAGCTGCCGGTCGAGCCAGAGCGCGTAGAAGTCGTTGCCGATGTCGTAGTGGCGGTGGACGTTGCTGCGAGCGCGCAGCAGCGAGTGCCGCCGCCACGTCCCGAGCCAGGCGAGCGGGCCCGCTCGCCCGTCGTCCGCGATAGTGCGGTATGCCGCTTCGAGCGCCGCCACCAGGTCGCCCTCGATCTCGATGCGCCCTTCGGCGTAGGCATCCCCGAAGTGCACTTCGGGATCCAGCAGCAGCCCGGCGAGCGCGCGCCGGTCGCGGAAGCGCAAGGTGGCAACCGGTGCTGGGTCGGCAACTGTCGAGTGTCCGAGTGCGTAGCGCAGCCCCGCGGGTCCGATGCGGGCGGCGAGGCGCCGCAGCAACAGGCCGTCGAGTCTCTCTCCCGCGGGCGTGCCGGCCAGGGAGGGACCGTGGACGGGATGGGTCGTCGCTCTCATGACGCCCTCCTCGTTTCGGGTACGGTTCCAGTCTAGCGCCTGGAGCGCCCCTCGGTACCCTCCAAAGCCTTGTGGTCGAGGGGGGCCTCACCACAAGGTCTTCGGGATTGACGGGCGGTGGTCGGAGACCGATCATGATAGCGAAGAAAAAGCGAAATACATGAGCGCTACGACTCTCCCCGCCACGATGCCCTGGGCGCCCCTGACCGGCGGCCCGTATGTGCCGGCTGCCGCGAGCGTCGCGGAGCGCAAGCACGTTCTCGAGACTCTGCTGCGGGCCCGCCGGCTGCAGGCCGACGAGCCGCCGTTGCGGGGCGAGGACCGAAGCCGCCGGCCGCTCGCGACCGGCATCGCGGAGCTGGACGCGCTCCTCGCCGGAGGCTTCCCGCGAGGCGAGCTTTCCGAGATCCACGGCCCCGCTTCCTCGGGTCGCACCGGCGTGCTGCTCGCGCTGCTCGCGCACACGACGCGCGCGGGCGCCCTCGCGGCGCTCGTGGACCCGCTCGACCGGCTCGATCCCGCCTCTGCCGCCGCTGCGGGTGTCGACCTCGCGCGGCTGCTCTGGCTGCGCGGCCCGCGCGGGGACGGTGAAGAGCCAAAGGCGAAGGCGCTCGCCCAGGCCACGGCAGCGGTGGCGACGCTCGCGGGCGCGGGGCTCTTCGACATGGTGGCGCTCGACCTGGCCGGAGCCAACCGCGAGCGCCGCCTTTTGCCGGCCACTACCTGGCTGCGCCTGCAGCGGCTCGTGGAGAACACCGCGACCGCGCTCGTGATGGTGGCCGACGGCCACGTCGCCTGCGGTCCGGGGGGCCGGGCGCTGGCGCTCGAGCCTGCGGGGTTGCGCTTTTCGGGCCCGCCCGGCCCCGCGTGCCTGCTCACGGCGCTTCGGACGCGGGCGCGAGCCGGACGCGACGGGATGCGCACGGCCGAGCTCGCCCTCGCGGCCGTCTGAGGCGGGGGGTCTTCGTGTTCGGCGGCCTGCACGCTCCCCGTCCTCTCCCCGACGCGGACGCGCTCGTGGCCCTCGCCCGCAGCTTCACGCCCCGGGTCGAGGCCCACGCGCCGACGCCGGTGCTGCTCGACCTCTCCGGTCTGGGGCGTCTCTGGCCGACCCCGCACGCGCTCGGCCAGGCACTCCTCGACGCGGCCGCGGCGAGGGCGATCGAGGCCCAGGCGGCGCTCGCCTTCACGCGGGCGACGGCGCTCGTCGTCGCGCGCGGCTGTCCGGGGCTCACCGTGGTGCCCGCCGGCGGCGAGGCCGAAGCACTCGCCCCGCTGCCGCTCGCCCTGCTCGAAGTGACGCTGGAGCAGCAGGAGCTTCTCGCGCGCTGGGGCCTGCGCACGATCGGCGACCTCGCGCGCCTGCCCCCGGCCGCTCTCGCCGCGCGGCTCGGGCCCGATGGCCCCCGCCTCGTGCGCCTGGCGCGCGGCGAGGACGCGGGTGCCTTCGTAACGGCGCCGCTGCCCGAGCGCTTCGAGACGACGCTCGAGCTGGATTGGCCGGTCGAAGGCCTGGAGCCGCTCGCCTTCCTGCTGTCGCGGGTGCTCGAACCGCTCACCGCCGCCCTCGCCGCGCGCGGTGCTCTGGCCGCGGCGCTCGCCGTCGAGCTCGGGCTCACGGACGCCTCGACGCACGCGCGCTCGCTGCGGCCCGCGGCCCCTTCGGGCGACGCGCGCACCTGGCGCACGCTCGTGCTGCTCGATCTCGAGGCCCACCCGCCGCGCGACGCGATCGCACGCATCACGCTGCGCGCCTCGCCCACGCCCGCGCGGGCGGCCCAGTTCTCGCTCCTCGATCCCGCGCTGCCCTCGCCGGAGCGGCTCCC
>DATEUE010000116.1:0-2979 GCA_035283305.1 Vicinamibacteria bacterium
CGGTGCTCGAAGACGGGGGCGTCAGACAAGGGGCAGGATCTCCACGATGTCCCCGACCTTGCGGCCGTCGATGCTCATCTCGGTCTGCCGGCCGTAGAGGACGCGCGGCTCCCGCATCCAGAAGACACCCATCATCTCGGAGTTGGGCGTCACGGCGAGGAACACCGTGGGCCGGCTCCGGTAGTCGACGCCGCCGTCGCGCAGCAGCCGGCCGAGCGGGACGCGGTTGCCCAGGATCTGCGAGCGGATCCTCGGCTTGAAGGCCATGAGATCGATGCGGATGGCGCCCATCTCGACCGGCCGAGCCGAGTATTCCTGGACCAGCAGCACGCGGCGGTAGTAGGACGACCCCTTGCGGAAGGTCGAGAGCGCGCGCAGGCTGACGCGGCCGCCGAAGTGGGACTCGAGCGTGAGCGTCATGTCGCGCTCGTGGACGAGCAGCGAACGGTAGGGCAGCGGGATGCGGCTCGGCGCGATCGCGCGCGTCTGTGGCGCCTCGATCCCCGCCTGGGCGTAGACGACGTCCAGTGGGTACGGTGGCCGCGCGGACGCCCGCAGCCGCGGGGTGCGGCTCGTATCGTGTCGAGCAATCGACTGGACGACCTTGCGCATCGTTATTGAGCTGCCCCTGCCCCCAGGAGTCCAAGGCGGCGAGTCTGACGAACGGCCTAGGTGTAGCGAATCCCCCTGTGCTCGGGCAGGAAGAACTCCCGCAGCAGGACGTCGACCCGCAGCAGGCCCTCGCGCGAGAGGGCCACGAGCTCGGCGTCGGCCTGACGCACGTAGCCCTGGGCCCGCAGCGAGGCGAGCGGGGCCTCGAAGCGGTCGAGCACGTCCACGTCGTACTTGTCGCGGAAGTACGCGGGCCGGACCGACCCGCGCTTGAGCTGCAGCACGAGCTCGCGGATCGTCCGCTCTTCGTGGCTGGGCTGGTACGCCCGGCTGAGCGGCAGCTCGCCGCGGCCGACGGCCGTTCCGTACGTCTCCCAGCTGTCGAGGTTCTGGAGGTGCACGCCGTTCACGTGCCCGAAGGAGGCGACACCCAGGCCCACGAGGTCGGCGCCCTGCCACAGGCGGTCCCGATAGACGAAGTGCGTCCGCGAGGGATCCTTGACGGCGGTGTAGGCGCTGCCGACGTGATAGCCGGCGGCCTCGAGCGCCACGAAGGCCTCCTCGACCCAGCGCCGCTTGGTCGCCCAGTCGGCCACGGGCTCTCCGAACTGGTGCGTCCCGCGCAGCAGGTCCTTGCTGATCGTGGTGTTGAAGGGCAGCTCCATCTGGTAGATGGTGATGCTGTCCGGCGAGAGCTCGAGCGTGCGGCGGACGCAGGCCTGCCAGTTGGCGTCGGTCTCGCCGAGCATCCCGGCGATGAGGTCGATGTTGACCTGGGGAAAGCCCAGCGAGCGCGCCTTGTCGTAGGCCGTGAAGATCTCGGCGGAGCGATGCGCGCGCCCGTTCAGCTCGAGGATGCGGTCGTCGAAGTTCTCGACCCCGAGGCTCAGGCGCGTCACGCCCATGCCGCGGATTGCCTCGAGCTTGCCCGCGGTCAGCGTGCCCGGCTCGCACTCGAAGGTGATCTCCTCGGCCCCCGTCCAGGGCGTGAGCGCGCTCAGCCGGCCGACCAGGCTCTCGAGCTGCTTCGTCGAGAGGAAGGACGGCGTGCCGCCGCCGAAGTACACGAAGTCGAGCGGCCGAGAGGCGACCGCCGGCTGCGCCTGGTAGGCCTCCCACTCGCGTACCAGCGTGTCGATGTAGTGCGCCACGTCCTTGGCGTTCTTGTCGGTGTAGACGCGGAAGTAGCAGAAGTGGCACCGCTTGCGGCAGAAGGGGATGTGCAGGTAGAGGCCGAGCGGGACGCCGGGCACAGGGGGCGAGGCGAGCGCGGGCCGAGCGTGCGCGTCCACCGCTTCCTTCGTCCACACCGAGAACGGCGGGTAGTTGGCGACGAAGTAGCTGCCGACCTCGGTCTGCTCCTGGACGGCGCTCGGCCTGCCTTCGCCCATTCAAACACTATATCGCAGCGCCAAATCGCGCGAGTCACGTCCCGAGCGGTTGGCGGTGGGACAATCGGGCGGTGCGCCACGGCCACTTTCGAGCGCTGCTGCGGTCCGCCCGCCGGTCGCTACGGCGGCTTCGGGGGCACGGTCTCCCGCTCGTCTATCACCCCCGCTACCGTCAGAGCGTCCTGGGCGTCCCGCTGGACCCGTTGCGGGGCGAGAAGATCCTCGGCGCCCTCGCGGAAGCGGGATTCCTGCGCGCCGACCTCGTATCCGATCCGCGGGCGGCCTCGCTCGAGACTCTGCTCCGCGTCCACACGCCCGAGTACCTGAGCGAGCTGCAGGAGGCCTCGGCGCTCACCCGGATCCTCGGCGTGGAGGTGCCGCCCGCCGAGGCCGAGAGCACGCTCGAGCTCCAGCGGCTCATGACGGGTGGAACGATCCAGGCGACACGGCTCGCGCTGCGCACGGGCGGCATAGCGGCCCATCTCGGCGGGGGCTTCCACCACGCGCAGCCCGACTCCGGGCTCGGCTTCTGCGTCTTCAACGACGTGGCCGTGGCGATCCGGCGGCTGCGGTCGCGCGGATTCGCCGAGCCCGTGCTGGTGGTCGACCTGGACCTGCACGACGGCAACGGCACACGGCGTGTCTTCGCGTCGGACCCGACGGTCCACACCTTCTCGATCCACAACGACCACTGGGGCGACACCGAGGCTCGAGCCTCGACGTCGATCGCGCTCGGGGCCGACGTGGACGACGCCCGCTTTCTCGACACGCTGCGCGCGTCGCTGCCGCCCGTGTTCGCGGACGTGCGGCCGAGGCTCGTCTACTACCTCGCGGGAGCGGATTCCGCCGCCGGCGACGTCGTCGGCAACTGGCGCCTCAGCGCGCAGGCCCTCCTCGAGCGCGACCAGCTGGTCACGCGCCTCGCGCGTCGCGGCCCGCGGCCCGTCCCGCTGGTCGTCCTGCTGGCGGGCGGCTA
>DATEUE010000117.1:0-2174 GCA_035283305.1 Vicinamibacteria bacterium
CCCGCGGGACAGCGGCTCGGCCGCATCGACCTGCCGGAGCGCTGCGCCAACCTGTGCTTCGGCGGCCGCTACCGGAACCGCTTGTTCATGTGCGGCTCGACGTCGCTCTACTCGCTCTACGTCAACACGCAGGGATGCTAGCGGGGGGTGCGAGGGGCTGATCGCCCCCCGAGCCCCCCATGGCGGCTATAGCGAGTCCAGCACGCCCCGCATGTAGGAGAAGGACTCGCGGATCCCGACGCGCGGGTCGTCGGCGTTGATCTCGTACTCGAGGGCGACGTGCCCCGGGAAGCCTATCTTCAACAGGGCGCGGAAGAGCCCGGGGATGTCGAGGGCGCCCTTGCCCACCTCGCACTGGCTCTCCTTGTTCGTCTTGTCCTTCAGGTCCTTCACGTGGACGTCGAGCAGTCGGTCCCGGCACTCGTCCACGGTCTTGACCGGGTCCACTCCGGCGCGGGTCGCGTGCCCGATGTCCATGCAGAGACCGAAGCGCTTGTCGCGCCCCTTGAGGAGCTTGTATGCGTCCTGCGGTGCCGGGAAGGACTTGTCCTCGGGCCCGTGGTTGTGGACGGCCACCTTGATGTCGAACTCCTTGATCGCCGCCTCGATTGCGTCGAGCGCCGCGGGCTCGGGCGCGGCCACGATCAGCGGGAAGCCGCCTGCCCGCGCGTACTCGAAGGCCTTGCGGATCTGCGCCGGGTCGTTCTTCAGCGTGATCGTGCCGCCGCCCATGATCCGGAGACCCGCCGCCTCGATCTTCGCCCGCGTCGCAGCGATCGCCTCGAACGAATCCGTCATCGGCATGTGGAAGTCCTTCAGGTTGATGTAGGCGATGTCGACGTCGCGGCAGACCTCGAGCGTCTGGTCGAGCGTGAGCTTCCGCGTCGAGTAGGACGCGAGGCCGAGCCTCAATCGGTAGGCCTTCCCGCGCGGACCGCTGGGCGTGGCCCAGGAGCGGGCGGGCGCCGCGGCCACCGCGGCGGCGGCGATGCCCGTGGAAAGGAAGGTGCGGCGGGAGCTGTGCCTGGAGTCCATTCGTGCCTCGCTTTCGGTTGGTGTTCGGGAAGCAGCGCTCATCCTCGCTTGTCGCGATCCAGCCAGGCCTCGAGGCCCTGGGCATTGAGCTCGACGTCCAGCGACACGAGCTCTTCGACTCGCGCGATTGCGAGCGGGGTGCCGTGATCGCGTATCCAGCCCAGCACCAGCTCTCGCACGCCCGCGCGCAGACGTGCGCCACGGTCCGGCGTCGCGTCGCTCGCGCGGCCGAGGGCCGCGAGCTCGGCGATCTGGCGCCGCAGGTCGGCGGCCAGCCGCTCGATCTCGGTGACCCGCGAGTAGTGCGTCAGCAGCATGGCCTGCGGCGCGTAGCCCACGAGCCGATCGATCGAGGCCACGAGCGCCTCCGGCTCGAACTGCACGGGTGTCGTGGTCGGCATCACGAAGGCGCCACGGCCGCTCGCGAGCTCGGGGTAGGCCAGGCCGAAGGTGTCGCCGGTGAACATGGAGCGCGAGGCCTCGTCCCACACGCAGAAGTGGTGACGCGCGTGGCCGGGCGTGTCCAGAAACAGGAGCGGCCGCGATCCGAGCTCGAGCGTGAAGCCGTCCGGGGCCTCGATCACGCGCGCCGGGTCGACCGGCACGAGCCGGCCGTAGTTGCGGCGCATGGCGTCCTCGCCGTAGACGGCGCTCGCTCCGGCCCACAGCTTCGCCGGGTCGATCATGTGGCGCGCGCCGCGCGGGTGGACCACGAGCTTCGCCTGCGGCAGCAGGCGCATCATCTCGCCCGCGCCGCCGGCGTGGTCGAGGTGGACGTGGGTCACGATCACGTAGGCGACGGCCTCGCGCGGCACGCCCAGGCCGTCGAGTGCTTCGAGCAGGCCGGGCACCGAGAAGGTCGTCCCCACGTCCACGAACGCGGCCCGGCCCTGCTCCACCAGCAGGTGGCTCGCGTCGAAGAACGGCCGGACGAAGCCCGTGTCGATCGTGTGGATGCCGTGGCCGAGGTCGGAGGTCGCCGGCATGGCCGCATTCTGCCCCAGATCGGCCAGGGCCCCGACCGGCGTGCGCGCGGTCACCCCGGAGCCAGCCGTCTCGGGCTAGGATTCGAGGATCGTGGCCGAGACGCCCCACACGTGGACCTGCCCCTCCTGCGCGCGGCGCGTGCCGCTGCGGGC
>DATEUE010000118.1:0-8310 GCA_035283305.1 Vicinamibacteria bacterium
GACCGGCCGACGGCGACCGCCGCCGCGTGTCAGGCGGTCGCGGCCGCCCACCACGGCCTCGAGTGCTGGGGCGACGCGATGCCGCGCGCGGGCGTTCTCACGCTGATGCAGCCCATGGTCCGGCCGATCTTCGGCACGCGCCACCCGATCGAGGGCTTCCTGCGCTGGTCGGGAGCCGCGGTCGCCGACTACCGGCTCCACCTGAAGGACGCCTGGCGGCAGGCTGGGAAGGTCCCGGACTTCGACTCGCTGTGGACGAACGCCGTGGCGCAGGGCCTGGCGCCCGCCTCCGTCGCAACGGCCTTCGCGGCCTCGCTCCCGGCGGCCACGGCGCGCGCCGCAAAACCTCCGTCCCACGCCGCCTCCACGCTGCAGGCTGCGCTCGCCGGCACGCCCGAGACCCCCGCGGGCGACGCGCTCGAAGTCGAGCTCGTCGCCGAAGTTGGGCTTCGCGACGGCCATCGCGCGCACGTGCCCTGGCTGCGCGAGCTGCCCGACCCGCTCACGCGCGTCTCCTGGACGGCCTGCGTGCGGGTGGCGCCGCAGCGGGCGCGGGCGCTCGACGTGCGCGACGGAGACATGCTCGCGGTGCGCGTAGGGGAGCGCGAGGTCTCGCTTCCCGTGCGCGTCCAGCCCGGCCAGCACCCGGCCGTGCTCGGGGTGCCGATCGGGTACGGGCGCGCCGACGGCGGCGACGACTCCTCGCGCAACGCCTTCCGGCTGTCCACCTGGACGGACGGCCGGCTCGCGCGGCGCGGCCTCGCGGCCGTGGCGCAGAAGACGGGGGCCTTCGAAGCGCTGCCGATCGTCCAGCCCCAGGCGGACGCGGCGGGCCGCGAGGTGGTCCACCAGCTCGCGAGCTACGCCGAGGCGGTCCCGCACGAGGCCCACGACCGCGCCAGGGACTTGTGGCCGAACGTCGAGAAGCGGTCGCCCCAATGGCACATGGTGATCGACCTCGACGCCTGCACCGGCTGCAGCGCCTGCGTCGTGGCGTGCCAGGCCGAGAACAACGTCGCGGTGGTCGGCCCCGACGAGATGCGTCGCCACCGCGACATGCACTGGCTCCGGATCGACCGCTACTTCTCCGGAGACCCGGAGCGCCCCGACGTGCTGTTCGAGCCGATGCTGTGCGCGCAATGCGGCCACGCGCCGTGCGAGACGGTGTGCCCGGTGGCCGCCACCGTCCACAGCGAGGACGGCCTCAACCAGCAGGTCTACAACCGCTGCGTCGGCACGCGCTACTGCGCCAACAACTGCCCGTACAAGACCCGCCGCTTCAACTGGTTCGACAACGAGCCCCGGATGGGCGGTCCGCTCGAGCGGATGGTGCTGAACCCGGACGTGGTGGTGCGCTCGCGCGGTGTCATGGAAAAGTGCACCTTCTGCGTCCAACGCATCCAGCTCGCGCGCCTCGCCGCGCGTGCCGAGGGCCAGGAGGTAGGTGACGTGAAGACCGCGTGCCAGCAGAGCTGCCCGGCCCGCGCCATCGCGTTCGGCGACGGCCACGACCCCCAGGGCGAGATCGCGACCCTCCGCAAGAGGCCACGGGCGTTCCAGGTCCTGGCGGAGCTGGGCATCGAGCCGGGTGTCACGTATCTCGCCCGCGTCCGGGCGCGCGCCGACGGGGCAAAGGGCGACGGCGGAGAGCACGCATGAGCGCCAGCACCGCCGCCTGGCCGCCGCGCGAGAGCCTGGTCGAGGGTGCGCCGAGCTACGCCGAGGTCACGCGCGAGATCGCCGCACCCCTCGAGCGGCCCGCGACCACCGCGTGGTGGGTGGCCTTCCTGGTGGCCGCGAGCGCCCTGGCGCTCGGGATCGCGCTCGTCGCCTACACGATCAACGTCGGCATCGGCGCCTGGGGCCTGAACCGGACCGTCGGCTGGGGCTTCGACATCACGAACTTCGTCTTCTGGGTCGGGATCGGACACGCCGGCACGTTGATCTCGGCGATCCTGCTGCTGCTGCGCCAGCAGTGGCGCACCTCGATCGCACGCGCCGCCGAGGCGATGACGATCTTCGCGGTGATGTGCGCCGGCATCTTCCCGCTGATCCACATGGGCCGGCCCTGGCTCGCGTTTTGGATGTTCCCCTATCCCAACACGCGCGGCTCGCTGTGGGTCAACTACCGCTCGCCGCTGGTGTGGGACGTGTTCGCGATCTCGACCTACTTCACGGTGTCGCTGCTGTTCTGGTACCTGGGCATGATCCCCGACTTCGCGACGATGCGGGACCGCGCCCGGGGCCTGCGCCAGAAGCTCTACGGCTGGCTGAGCCTGGGCTGGGACGGCTCCGCACGCAGCTGGCAGCGCTACGAGAAGGCGTGCCTGCTGCTCGCGGGCCTGGCGACGCCGCTCGTGGTCTCGGTCCACACCATCGTCTCGTTCGACTTCTCGACCAGTGTCATCCCCGGCTGGCACACGACGATCTTCCCGCCGTACTTCGTGGCCGGCGCCGTCTTCAGCGGCTTCGCGATGGTGATGACGCTGCTGCTCATCACGCGGCGCGTGATGCGTCTCGAGCGCCTGATCACCTTGCGCCACCTGGACTACATGGCCAAGGTGCTGCTCACCACCGGCCTGATCGTGGGCTTCGCCTACGCGACCGAGGTCTTCATCGCCTGGTACAGCGCCAGCCGCTTCGAGCGCTTCACGTTCTGGAACCGCGCCTTCGGCCCCTACGCCTGGGCCTACTGGCTGATGGTCTTCTGCAACATCGTGGTGCCGCAGATGTTCTGGTTCGCGAGGGCGCGCCGCTCGCTGCCGCTGCTCTTCACGGGCGCGCTGCTGGTCAACGTGGGGATGTGGTTCGAGCGCTTCAACATCGTGGTGATCTCGCTGCACCGGGACTACCTGCCGTCGTCGTGGAGCCTCTACGTCCCGACGCCCACCGAGCTCGGGATCCTGCTGGGGAGCTTCGGGCTCTTCTTCACCTGCTTCCTGCTGTTCGTGCGCGTGGCCCCGGTCGTGGCCTTCCACGAGGTGAAGCACACGCTCGCGCTGCAGCGGGAGGAGGACCATGCACACGTTTGACACCCACGAGCTGGCCGTTCCCCACCGCGACCCAGCCGTCGTCGAGCGGCGCAGGGTCCACGCGCTCGTCTTCGACGATCCCACGCGCACGCTCGCGGCCGTGAAGCGGCTGCGCGCCGAGGGCTTCGACGTGGGAGACGTCCATTCGCCCTTCCCGGTCCACGGCATGGAAGAGGCGCTCGGGATGCGGCCCACGCGCCTGGCCTGGGCGACGCTCATCGGCGGCCTCGCGGGCGGGTCGCTGAAGCTGCTGTTCCAGTCCTGGGTCCACATCGTCGACTGGCCGATGAACATCGGCGGCAAGCCCGACTTCTCGCTGCCGGCGCTCGTGCCGGTCACGTTCGAGCTGACGGTGCTGGTGGCCGCCTTCGCGACCCTCGGCGCGCTCTTCGTCAGGCGGCGGCTCTACCCGCGCCCACGCCCCGAGCGGGCGCCGCGCCAGCCCCACCTCGGTGTGACCGACGACCGCTTCGTGGTCCTGGTGATGGAGCACGACGGGGCGTTCTCGCCGGGGCGGTTTCGAGCGGTCTCGTCGGCGCTCGGCGCGCAGGAAGTGATCGAGGCGTGGGAGGCCGTCGCATGAGCCGGCGGTTCCTGTGCGCCGCCGCCGCGGGCCTCGGGCTCGCCCTCCTCGTGGGCTGCCGCGGCTCGGCGGACCGCCGGAACCGGGTGCTGTTCCCCGACATGTTCGAGTCGCTCTCGTACAAGGCGTACGACCCGAACCCGGTCCTCGCGCGTGGCCAGACGCTGCAGCTCCCTCCCGAAGGCAGCGTGTCCATGGAGCAGGCCGCGTTTCCCTACGGGCCCGGCGCCGAAGAGGCGCTGCGCGCCGGCCGCGAGCTACGGAGCCCAATCGAGCCCACGGCGGCTCACCTGAAGCGCGGCCGCAAGGTCTACGAGACGGTCTGCATCGTGTGTCACGGACCGCAGGGACAAGGCGACGGGCCGATCATCGGCCGCTTCCCGAACCCGCCGAGCCTGCTGGCGGATCGCGCCAGGCGCCTCCTCGACGGCCAAGTCTTCCACATCATCTCGCGCGGCCAGGGCATCATGCCCTCCCACGCGGCCCAGGTGCTGCCCGACGACCGCTGGCGCGCGATCCTCTACCTGCGCCAGCTCCAGGGAGCGGCGGGAGGCGCGCCGTGAGCACGACCGGCACCAGCTCCTTCCTCACGCGCGCCGTCGAGCCACGCCTGAGCCTCGCGTGGGTGGCCGTGAGCGCCGGGGCCGCCGTCACGGCCCTCTGCGTGGCCCTGCAGCCGGCGGAAGCCTGGCCCGGGATCCTGACCGCCGGACTCTTCGGAGCGACGCTCGCCCTGGGGGGCGCGCTGTTCATCGCGATCCAGGCCGCGGTGAGCGCGCGCTGGTGGCTGCCCTTCGGACGCGTGCCGCTCACGCTGGCGCGTACGCTGCCTGTGCCCGCCATGGCACTCGCGTCGTGCTTCCTGTTCGGGCTCCACGCTCTCTACCCCTGGGCGCGGCCCGGGGCGATCGAGGCCAGCCACCTGCTGCAGGCGAAGGCGGCGTGGCTCAACGAGCCGCTGTTCCTCGCGCGCGCGCTCGTCGTTTTCGTGCTCTGGTTCGCGCTGGTCGGTGCGCTGCAGCAGCGCTTTGCCGCTTTCTCCCGCGAGCCAAAGGCGGCGAACGGGCGGCGGCTCGGCCGCGTCGCCGTGGGCTTCCTCGTCGTCTACGCGATCACCAACGCTGTCGCATCCTGGGACTGGTTCATGTCGCTCGAGCCCGAGTGGTTCAGCACGATGTACGCCGTCTACGTCTTCGCCGGGACCTTCCTCGGCGGCATCGCGGCGGTCGCGTTGCTGGCGCTCGCGCTCGACCGGGCCGGGCTTCTCGCGAGGCGGCTCGAGCCTTCCGCCCTCCACGACCTCGGCAAGCTGCTGTTCGGCTTCGCGACCTTCTGGGCCTACATCTGGTTCTGTCAGTACATGCTGATCTGGTATGCCAATCTCCCCGAAGAGACAGGCCACTACGCCGCGCGGCTCTCGGGGGGCTGGTCGATGATCTTCTACCTGAACCCGATCCTGAACTGGGTCGTGCCATTCGTCGCCCTGCTCTCGGCTAGCACGAAGCGGCACGCTCCGACGCTCGCGCCGGTGGCGATCGTGGTGCTGCTCGGGCGCTGGCTCGACTGCTACCTGCTCGTGGCCCCGTCGGCCGGCCCGCTGCCGGGCTTCCCGACCGCGGCCGTGGCCGCGAGCCTGGCGGTGCTGGGAGGCATGAGCCTGCTCTTCCGCCGCATCCTCTCGCGCGAGGCCATGGCTGCCGTGAACCGCCCGAGGCCCACGGCTCACTGACGCTGCTCAGGACCATGCGGCGCACGTCCCCGTCGCGCATCTCGAGGTGGAACTACAGGCCCACCACGGCGCCATCGGGCCCCGGTCCCTCGAAGGGCACGCGCTGCAGGACGGCGAGCCGGCGGCGATTCAGCGCTCGCCCTCGCCTGATTCGAGCCACTGCCGGCGCGCCAGCTCGAGGTTGACCGCGATGTGGCTCATGACCGCCGGCGCGTCGTTGTAGGGCTTGAGCGGCGGCTCGGGGAACTCGCGCAGCTCTTCGACGAGCCGCGTGGCCGCAGCCTGGCCCAGCGCCTGGTCGCAGGCGTCGTAGACGCCGTCCGGCTCCTCCTCGCGCCCGTTGTGCGGGCCGAGGACGGAGAGGATCTTGGCGACCAGGGCGCGGGTGGGCGTGGGCACGAGCATGGCGGCGATCGCGCCGTGGTCCACGCGCAAGCGCTCGGCGATCGGCAACGGCTCGCCCCCGCGGGCCTCGCGGGCGGCGACGAGCAGGACCTTCTCCTCCATGCCGATGTGGCGGAGCAAGCCCGCCCGGAATGCACCGTACGGCCCGAGGTCGATCGGGCCTTCCCCGGCCGTCGCGCGACGGAGCAGCTCGGCGAGGCGCCGGTGATCGCTGGCGAAGAATCGGTGGAGCGGGCCCGGCTCTGCGTGGCCCGGCGATGCGACGAAGGTCTCGAAGCGGCCGGGCGCCGACTCGCGCGCGAAGCAGCGGTAGCCTTGCTTCCGAAGCGCCTCGAGCAGCGGAGCCGGCCGGAAGCCGGAGTCGATCCGCAGCAGCTGGCCGGGGCCGAGCTGGCGCGCCCGCGCGCCCACGCGCGTGAGCGGCACCTCGCCCGCGTCGAGCAGCGCCTCGGCGTCGAGCGCTTCGATGACGCGCGCCGGATCCAGCCAGTCGGGCGCCGCTTCCGGCTCGGCACTGTCACGGGCCGAGGCCTCGCCCGCGCCGTCGCCTTCGAGCCCCGCGGCGCGCCGCAGCGCGGCCACGAGCTGGCGCACCGGCACGCCGCCCACGCCGGCCGCCTGCTCGAGCGTCGCGACCCGCGCCACCGTCCGCCGCAGCACGGGGTTCTTGAGGCGGCGGAAGGCGGGCGCCTGCGCGATCAGCACCTCCTCGAGCTCGGGCCACGACGCGAGCAGGTCGGCCACCTTCGTGGCCGGCGTGATGGCGACGCGCGGGCGGTCGGGCACGACGCTCAGGACTCGTACTCGAGCAGCCGCCGCTCGCCCGACAGCGCGCGCTCGCGCGTCAGGTCCTGCGTGACCTCGAGCGTGCCGAGATAGGCGCCCTTCTCGTCCCGCAGCGCGAAGTAGCGGATGTGGGCGAAGCGGCCCTTGAAATCGATCCAGAACTCCGCCACGTCCTGCTTGCCGGAGCGGAAGTCGGAGAGGATGCGCTCGACCACGTTGACGCTTCCCGGCGGGTGGCAGTGCTGCACCAGGCGCCCGAGGATGGCCTTCGGGCGCGCGAACACGCGCTTCTGGCCCTCGCTGAAGAAGCGCACGCGGTCCTCTGCGTCCACGAAGGTGACGTCCACCGGCAGCGTGGCGAAGACGGCCTTGAGCTGCTCGAGGCTCAGGGCGCCGGTGGGAAGCACGACCAGCCCCTTGCCCACCGACTCGGGAAGGCTCTCGCTGCGGGACGCACGCCGCGCGCCGGCCATCACGAGCGGCACCGCGCGCGCGCCCGCGGCGAACGGGCCGGGGGCGAAGGCGACGCCCGAGCGCGCGGCTTCGGCGCTCGCGGCCTCCGGCACGTCGCTCGCGGCGGCCGGGGGACGGTAGCCATCGCGCGGGTCCACGAGGCAGTAGCCGAACTGCGGCGACTGCGTGAAGATCTCGCCCCACTCGGTCTCGGTCAGGTTCTGGAGCGCCATCGGCAGCAGGATGCGCTCCTCCTTGAACACCATCTCCTCGATGGCAGCGAGCGCCGGCTCGGCGACGGTCTGGGCCACGAGCCGCCACTCCCCGACGCCGCCCTGGCTCTCGGAGAGGGCGGTGCCGAGCTCCTTCAACAGCCCCCGCGCCTCGTCGTCCTTGCCCCACATCACGGTCGAGGGCCCGGTGATCCCGTGGCGCTCGAGGCAGGAGAAGAGGAGATGCTCCTTCCTCTGGTAATGCTTCTCGACGTCCATGAGCCCGGAGTAGACCCGCCGGCACTCGAGCTGGCGCGCCGGGTCGACCGGGGCCTCTTCGTTGTCGCCCGCCGGAGTCAGGGCCAGCAAGGCGGCGCGCAGCGACACGGTCTGCGCACGAAGCGCTTCGTTCTCGCGGCGGAACGTGTCCACGGGGTGCCCGGGCGGCGGGGGAGCGCTCGCCCGCTCGACGAGGATGTCGCGCACGACCTCGGAGTGCAGGTCGCACATGCCCATGATCTCCTGCACGGGCACGCCCTCCGCCATCAGCTCCTGCTCCATCGCCGCGATCTCGCTCGCGTCGCACTCGCGCACGAGCTCGGCGAGTCGTGCCTTGACCTGGGCGGGCGCCTGGCCCGCGTGGAGGTGGCGGATGACCTCCTTCAGGGTACGCATGCGGTGCGCGCGGTTGTCGATCAGCTCGCTCATGGCGCCCTCGTGTCCTCGTGCCCTCCGCAGCCCGGGAGAAGATGAAACTACCTTTCATCTTCCTGCCGGTCCGCGGCCTGCGCTATGACCGCCGTCATGGGCCAACAGCCGGTGAGCCGGCTCCAGGCGTTGACGCAGCGCGGCCGTGCGGCGTGCCTGCTCGTCACACTTGCGTCATATAGGACGCGCACCGGCTGGATCTGCGACTCCGGTGCTACAGTCGCCGTCGTGGGCGACCCTGAATCGCGCGCCGACGACGGCGCCGCACCGGAGCCCGAGATCATCCAGGGGGGCATGGGCGTCGCCGTCTCGGGCTGGCGCCTGGCGCGCGCCGTCTCCAAGCAGGGCCAGCTCGGTGTCGTGTCCGGGACGGCGCTCGACATCGTGCTCGCGCGCCGCCTG
>DATEUE010000119.1:0-2385 GCA_035283305.1 Vicinamibacteria bacterium
GGCGCCGCCGAGCGCTGCAAACATCACGAGCGCGACGGCGGACGAGAATGCGGCTGCAATCAGCCTGTACCTGCGGTGGTCACCCCTCACCCTGCGCTCCCTTCTTCTGACGGCATTTCGACGAGCCCGAACGCTGCGGTCACGCCCCGGCTCGTACCTTCTATCGGCGTCCCAGGTCCTGAATCTCAGGGCTGAGGGGGTTCAATTCCCTCGCACGGGTGATCGCGCGTCGCGCGGCAGGCCCTGTCGAGACGATTGCCAGGTCGAACCAGAGTCTCCACTCCTCCGGGGCACGTCGAATCGCCTCGCTCAAACTGCGCCGCGCGGCGGCGTCGTCGCGGTCCGCGAGCTGCGCTTCGCCGAGTAGCTGCCACGGCTCGTGCGACCACGGCGCCCAGGTGCGGGCACGGCGGGCTGCCTCCGCAGCGCCGCCCGTGTCCCCGCGCTCGAGCGCCTCGACACTTTCCGCAAGCGCCCGGTTGCCGACGTGCGCGACAAGCGCGACGGCGATCACGCAGACGACCGCGGCCACTCCCGCGGCGCGACGGAACGCCGTCAGGGGGACGGGTGCGGCGGTGCGCGCCTCGGTTACGAGGGCCACGGCACACGCCAGCGCAGTGAGCACGAGAACCGGCAGCTCCCAGTCCCAGTCGACCGCGGAGTGGACGAGGAAGGCCGCATAGGCCGCAGCGGCCGCCGGCCCGAGCGCGCTATGACGAGCCCGACCGAGTCCGGTCAGCGGCTCAGCGAGCGCGACGAGGAGGAGTGCGAGCCCGACCGGCCCCAGCTCTGCCAGGGTCTCCAGGTACAGGCTGTGCGCGTCGCGGGCGTTGTGGGCGACCGGCCGCTCCTCGATCCAGCGCCGCTCGAAGCCTCCTGCCCCTTCCCCGAGCAGGGGCTCGCGTTCCACCATCCGCACGGCGACCCGCCAGTAGTCCGCACGCCCGTGGCCCGAGACCGAGAGCAGCCGCCGGTCGAGCTCGCCCGAGGTCGGGGGTGGGTCCCGCCCGAACGCCTCGACCGCACGGTCGACGAGCGCGACCGGCCCACCCTCTCGCACGACGGCCCCGAGTGTGAGCGCTGCCACGGCGATCGCGGCGGCAATGAGGACACGTCTACCGCCCGGGGGAGAGATGCGCCAGCGTCCCGCGACGCGCGGGAACGCCCAGGCCACAGCGGCGCCTGCGCAGCTCAGAATGGCGAGCTGCCAGGCAAGGCGCTGCCCTTGTGCCTGGGCGGTCGCGAGCGTTTCGCCCGCTCGAGTGAGAGCGCTGGGTCGCGAAGCAAGCACGATGCTCGCCGCGGGGGCGAGCGCCAGGACGGCGAGACCAGCCGCCGCCCGCGGTTCGAGTGCGAGCAGAACGACGATCCCGACGAGCAAGGCGACGAGCGCGCCACGGCTGAACGTGAAGTAGAGGGCAGCCCCGAGCGGAACCAGCGCGGCCCCTGCGGGCACCCGCAACATCGATTCCCCTCGCAGCGCGAATCCGGCCCCGAGCAGCACGCCGAGCGTAAGGAGCAGACCAAGCGCGTTCCAGTACCCGATCGGCTCGGCCAGCTGGTATCCGCTCGAGGGGTCGTACGCGCCGCCGACATGCCCGGGGAAGAGCCGCGTCGCGAGCGCGTACAGAGAGACCGCCGTAACACCCGCGACGACCCCTGCGAGCAGGGACGTGACCCGCTCCCGCGTCACGACGAGAACGAGTGCCGCCGCGGCGACGGCGTAGAGCAGCCCCCGCTCTGCCTCGAGCACGGGCCAGGCCGCCGCGGGCGCCCATACCGCCGACGCGAGTGCCCAGAGTGTCAGCCCGGCGAGACCGCCGACGAGCGCGACCGATCGCCGGTCGAGCGACACCTCGTCCGCGACGAGCACTGCGGTCAGGGCAACGAGAGCGAAGGCGAGCGTCAGCAGGCCGTGGTCGGCCGGGTGGTAGCCGCCGCTCGCGAACGCGAGCGTGACGACCGCCGCACCGGCGGCGGCGCCTGGCGCGAGGATCGTGAGGGGCCTGAGGCGGATACGCCACGTATCGGCCGGCGGGCCCGTCAACCCGAGCAGATCGAAGATGCGGCGCTCTGTGTTACGGTCGGCGAGCTTGGTGAAGCAACCCGTGGACTAAAGGGGAGGAAGCCATGAGGTCGTTCCTACGCAAGCATCTCACCCATCTCGTCCTCGTCGCCTCAGCCGCTGCGCTCGTGGCAGTACCGAGCTCTCTCGGCTCTCACGTCACAGATGGAGTGGACGTAAAGGTGACGCAGGACAACAACAACGTCGACGGCGGGACGCCGAATCCGAGTTTCGACGCCCAGAACCGCCAGTCGAACGAGACCACCGTCTCCATCAGCCCGGCGAATCCGAACATCGTCGCCGCGGGCGGGAACGACTAC
>DATEUE010000120.1:0-11366 GCA_035283305.1 Vicinamibacteria bacterium
TGGTCTCGGCCCTCTCGGGCGTCACCGACGCGCTCGAGGCCGCGCTTGCCGGCGCCGCGACCGGGCGGCTCGACGCCGGCCACTTCGCGAGCGCGCTCCGGGACCGGCACCTGGCCCTGCTCCGGGCCGTCGCCAGCGGCCGGGCCGCGACGCGCGCGACGAGCAAGATCGTCGCGCGACTCGCGGCGCTCGAGGGCCTGCTGCGCCGGGTGGCCGTGAACGGGCGATCGTCGGAGGCCGAGCGCGCGTGGGTGCTCGCGACGGGCGAGCGCCTCTCCGCTCCGATCGCAGCCGCGGCCCTGCGCGCGCGAGGCGTCGAGGCCACGGTGTTCGACGCCGCTGCGCTCGTGCGCACGGACGCGGCCTGGAGCGAGGCGAGCGTCGACTTCCCCGCCACCCGCCTTCTGGTGGACGCGGCCCTCGCTGCGCTGCCCAGGGCGTCGCTTCCGGTGGTGACCGGCTTCATCGGCGGCACCGAGCACGGCGACACGACACTCCTCGGCCGCGGCGGCTCCGACTACACCGCCGCCGTCCTCGGCTGGGCGCTCGAAGCCGAGCGCGTGGAGATCTGGTCGGACGTGCCCGGCGTGATGAGCGGCGACCCGCGACGCGACGCAAGCGCCCGGACGCTGCCGCGGCTCGGCTACGCCGAGGCGACGGCGCTCGCGCGCGCGGGAGCGAAGGTGCTGCATCCCCGCACGCTCGAGCCGCTCGAGCCGGTCGGCATCCCGCTGTTCGTCGGGAGCACCCTGGCTCCCGAGGTGGGTGGCACCTGGATCGCCGAGGGTGCGGCCACGAGCGAGGCGCGCGAAGAGGGCACCGCGGCCTGACGCGTTTGCCCGGGCGTCGTCGTGGGGAAGCAACCAGCCTGAATTGACGTGGGGACTGCAAGTTAGAGACCGTCACAGCCTCGTGACGGTCCGAGCGGGCCCGGTCATGTACCATTCCGAGGACGAAAGCAGCCTGGGAAGCACCACGGGCCGGGAGCACTTTGGAATGAGCACACTGCTGATCGACGGGCCGAGCGCGGCCGCACTCGAAGGGGCCGAGCCGCAGCGCTACGGAAAGGACGAAGGCTTCCTCCAGGAGCTGCGCACGCGCGTGCTGAAGCAGATCGAGGCGAACGGCCAGCCGGCGCGCGGTCTGCCCGTGCTGTACGTGAAGACCGCCGTCCTGTTCCTGTGGCTGGCGGCGTCCTATCTGCTGCTCGTGTTCGCGGCGCAGACGGCTTGGCAGGCGGTGCCGCTCGCCGTGTCGCTGGCCCTGGCGATCGCGGGCATCGGCTTCAACGTGCAGCACGACGGCTCGCACGGCTCCTACTCGACCCGTCCGGCGGTGAACCGCCTGATGGCGCGCACGCTCGACCTGCTGGGCGGGAGCTCGTTCGTCTGGCAGCGCAAGCACAACGTGCTGCACCACACCTGGCCGAACCTGGAGGGCGTCGACGACGACATCGACACCGGGTCGCTCGCGCGCCTGTCGCCGGAGCAGCCGCGGCGCTTCTACCACCGCTTTCAGCACCTCTACATGTGGCCGCTCTACTGCTTTCTCACGGTCAAGTGGCAGCTCGTGGACGACTTCGCCACGGTCATCAGGGGCCGCATGAGCGGACGCCCCTTCCCGCGGCCGCGCGGGACCGAGCTCGTCGTCTTCCTGGGCGGCAAGCTCGTGTTCTTCGCCCTGGCCTTCGGCCTGCCGCTGCTGCGCCACTCCGCGTGGACAGTGGTCGGGACCTACCTGCTCGTTGCGGCCGTGGCGGGTCTCACGCTGAGCGTCGTGTTCCAGCTCGCCCACTGCGTTCCCGAGGCGGAGACCGGTCCGGAGCTCGGCTCTTGGGCCGCGCGCCAGGTGCAGTCGTCCGTGGATTTCGCCCGCGACAGCCGGCTGCTGAACTGGTACGTGGGCGGCCTCAACCTGCAGATCGAGCACCACCTGTTCCCGCAGATCTCGCACCCGCACTACGCCGGGATCGCGCCGGTCGTCGAGGCCACCTGCCGGGAGTTCGGCGTGCGCTACACCGCGCACCCGACGTTCGCCGCGGCGGTGGCGGCGCACTTCCGCCAGCTGCGCGCGCTCGGCCGCAGCGACTGACGACGCGAGTCGGCCGGTCCCCGCGGACCGAACGCGGTGGACGCGCGCCGAGGCTCGGATCGGGCCGCCGTTCGGATGCCCGAAGCGGGCGCACCACGAAGAAAGGGGCCCCGCGAGGGGCCCCCTTGACGTCGTCGTATTGCCGCGGCTGGGCCTAGAAGCTCAGGCGAGCCCCGAGGAAGAAGCGCCGCGGGTCGAGGTAGAGGAGCGGCTCACCGTAGGCGACGCCGCCCGATCCCGCCACCAGGTCCTGGTTCCGGATGCTGTCCTGGTTGTCGAGGACATTGAAGGTGTCGACGAAGATCTCGGTGAGGACGTTTCCGAACTTCTTCTTGTACTCCACGCGCAGGTCCAGCTGTCCCCACGAGGGGTTGGTGAGGGTCCCTACCGTGTCCGGAGCGATCCAGAAGTTGGAGATCCCGGCGTACTCGAACGGCACCTCCACCGAGATCGGAAGGTTGCGCCTGGAGGCCCGGAAGGTGTTGCTGGCGAGCGTCCCGGAGTTCCACCGGTAGCCGGCGCCGAGCAGCAGGCCGAAGTTGAAGTGGTACGAGCCACCCGCCTTGAAGAGGTGACGGATCGACCCCGGCTGGCGGCCGAACTGGTTGGGCGCCCGCGGATCCAGCTCGAGCACGTCGCCCTGGAAGTCCGCGTTCGAGTCGGAGTTCGTGTTGCCCTCGGCGTCGTTGAACGTGTACGACACCAGGGCCTGCCAGTTGTTCTGATACCGGCGCCGCCAGGTGAGCTCGATCCCCTGGTAGTCGCGCTGTCCGCCCTCGAGCGTGGCGATAAAGAAGTTGGCCGCACCCGGCAGCCCGGACTCCGGGAAGCCGAAGTGCGACCAGCCCAGGAAGAGCGAGTCGGGGTGATCTATGGGCCCGGGATAGCTGGCGGGATTGGTGTAGATGCCGGGGTCGTAGTCCTCGAGGATGTCCCGCGTCCAGCGTTTCGTGTACAGCGCCTCCAAGGTCATGCTGCGGCCCAGGTCGATCTGGTAGCCGAACTGCAGGTCGTCCGTGTACGGGGTCTTCGTGTTGGGAGCGAAGATGGCGTCGAGGCTGGCCCCGCCGCGCGTCCTATAGGTCACCCACTCGCCGTTGGCGAAGACCTGCTCCAGGCGCGTGCGGCCGCTGTGTGAGCCGGCGAACTGGGTCATGTTCTGCCGGATCGGGTCGTAGTAGCGGCCGTAGTAGGCCGATACCTTCTGACGGCCGTTGCCCCCGAGGTCGTAGATCGCGCTGACGCGAGGGGCCCACGTCCAGTCGAACGTGTAGATGTTCTCCCCGAGGGTGTTGAAGTGCTCGAACCGCTCCACTCGCAGGCCGGCGTTGACGGTCAACCGGCCCAGGCGGGCCGTGTCCTGCGCGAAGAAGCTGAGCCCCTTCGAGACGAAGTCCTGGGGTCCGTCCGCGACCTGGAAGGCGCGGTCGTAGTTGACCTTGCCGTGCGGGTTGCCGGCCGTGCTGTTGTAGATCAGCGCGCTCGCCAGCTCCGACTGGCTGATGGTGCCGTCGCGGTTGAGGTCGAAGGCCGCGTAGAACGAGGGGCGGTTCGGGAGGCTGTTGACGGTGTTGATGAACCCGTTGTAGTCGGACGCGTTGGTGGGCGCAAAGCGCACGTTCGTGAACGCGGAGCCGGGCCGGATCGAGCCGGCGGCGGTCCCGGCGAGGTGATTGGCGAGAGAAGAGTAGGCCGACTTGGTGTCGCCGATGGTGAGCGCGTTCACGAAGTCCGTGTTCTTCAGGTACTCGACGCCCGCCTTGAGGGTGTGGCGTCCCCCCAGGTTCCACTGCACCGCGCCGCGGTAGAGCTCGGTGCCTCGCTCGTCGATGGTGTCGAAGCCAAACCCGCCGAGCTGCTCGTCCGCGAGCGTGCGGACGTCGGTCGTGACAAACCCGACCGTGTTCTGCTCTTCGCGGATCACCGAGAGGGTAGAGATTTCGCCCCGGTGCCGGCTCCACCCGAGCTCGACGATGGCCGAGCCCAAGATCCGCGAATAGTCGACCTTGTAGCGGCGGCCGCCCTGCTCGGTGCTCCGGTCGCGCGCGTTCGTGACGTCGCGCAGACGCGAGCCGCTGATCGTGGTCGGGTCGCTCAGATAGGTGAAGGACAGGTTGTCGTTCCGGGTGGGCGCCCAGCTGACCTTGCCGTACCACTGGTCCTGGCTGTTGTTCACCGTGCGGATGAACTGGTTGGTGTCGAGGGTGGTGACGTTGTCGTCCCGCTCCACCCGGCGGTAGCTGCCGAAGAACCAGAGCCGGTCCTTCTGGATCGGCCCACCCAGGGTGGCGGCGGTGTCGAAGGTCGAGAACTCCTGCTTCGCCGAGTTCTTGTTGTCAGCCGCCAGCCCGTCGTTCTGGAAGAAGTAGTTCGCCGAGCCGTGCCAGGTGTTGCTGCCCGACTTGGTCACCACGTTCGAGATCAGGCCCGGTGCGCCCACGAACTCGGCCGGGATGCCGCCCGTGAGGACCTTCTGCTCCTGGATGACCTCGGTGTTCAGGTTTGCGCCAAACGTGCCGGAGATCGGATCGGTGACGTTGATCCCGTCTATATAGTAGAAGTTGTCGCGGGATGTGCCGCTTTCGCCATCGATGTCGGCGTAGTTGAGGCCCGATTTCGAGGCGGGGTTGCCGGGTGTCGCGGGGTTGTCCGGCATCACCCCCGGGACGAGCTGCAGGTAGCTCTGGTAGGAGCGCCCGGTGGGCAGCGACTCCGTCAGCTCCAGCGTGATGTCCTGGCCCTGCGTGGCGCTGGTGGTGTCGACTAGCGGCGACTCGCCGATGACCGTGATCTCTTCGGTCAGCGCGCTGACGCCGAGCGAGATGCGCAGGGTCGTGGCCTGGCCCGAGCGGACCAGGACCCTCTCGTTCCTCACGGTCTTGAAGCCCGCGAGCGACACGCTGACGACGTACTGCGCCGAGGGCTCGAGGTTGACCAGGGTCACCTCGCCCTGTGCGTTGGTCACGGCGTCGCGACGCGTCGGGGTGTCGGTGGCGGCCGCGGTCACCGCGGCGCCCGGCAACCGACCGCCGTCTTGGGACTCGGCCACGACTATGATCGTGCCCGTGGTGACGACCTGGGCCATCGCCGTCGTTCCGGCGAGCAGTAATGCGCCCAGGACGCCAAGTGAGTAGCGAAGTCTCAGTCTCATCGTGGTCCCCCTCATTGCTTTGCGTCCACAGGAGTCAGCGTTTGTGGCAGGTGTGTGTCCCTGACGTCCAGCAAACGACATGCCGATTAGAGACCCTCGCTCGGATCGACCGAACACCTGACTGTCCAAGGGATTGGAGGAGGGGCTGCTCGCCTGGGGGGCGGTGCGGTCCTATCTGTTGGATTTCGTCAATCCAGGAACTTGGATAGCACACGCGCCGCGTTGCGCGCCGGGCGGCAGCCAAGACGATCGAATGGGGGCCACGGCACGGCCACGTGCGATAGAGTCGACCGGGAGCCTCCCGGCTGAGATGCAGCGCGCGGTCACCGCCCTCCTGGGTCCGACGAACACCGGCAAGACCCACCTGGCGATCGAGCGGATGCTGACGCATCCGACCGGCATGGTCGGCTTTCCGCTGCGGCTCCTGGCGCGCGAGAACTATGACCGCGTCGTGGCGCTCCGCGGCCCCGACGCCGTCGCGCTCGTGACGGGCGAGGAGCGCATCGTCCCGAAGCAACCCGCCTACTGGATGTGCACGGTCGAGGCGATGCCGCCCGACCTGCGGACAGACTTCCTGGCGGTGGACGAGGTCCAGCTCGCCGCCGACCGCGAGCGCGGCCACGTCTTCACGGATCGCATCCAGAACGCCCGCGGCCGGCTCGAGACGTGGCTGATCGGGGCCGAGACGGTCCGGCCGCTGCTGAAGAAACTACTGCCCGACGCCGCCTTCACCAGCCGGCCACGCCTCTCGACGCTGCGCTACGCGGAGCCGAAGCGGCTCGACAAGCTGCCGCGGCGCTCGGCCGTGATCGTCTTCTCGGTGCGCGAGCTGTACGAGGTGGCCGCGCGCCTGCGGCGCGAGCGGGGCGGCGCGGCGCTCGTGTTCGGCGCGCTGTCGCCACGCACGCGCAACGCCCAGGTCGGGCTCTACCAGGCGGGCGACGTCGACCACCTGGTGGCGACCGACGCGATCGGGATGGGGCTGAACCTCGACATCGACCACGTCGTGTTCACGAGCCTCGGCAAGTTCGACGGAGTCGGGCCGCGGCCGCTCACCCCCGCCGAGGTGGGCCAGATCGCGGGGCGCGCCGGGCGGCACGTGACCGACGGCCAGTTCGCCGCGACCGCGGAGCTCGGCGACATGGACCCACGGCTCGTGGAGGCGGTCGAGTCGCACCGCTTCGCGCCGCTCACGCACCTCCAGTGGCGGACCGACGAGCTCGACTTCTTCTCGCCGCTGGCCCTGCTCGGCAGCCTCGAGCGCCAGCCGCCGCACTCCTTCCTGCTGCGCATGCGGCACGCCGAGGACCAGCGCACGCTCGCCGCGCTGGTGCGCGACGAAGACGCGATGGCCCTGGCGCGCGGCCCCGGGTCCGTGCGCCTGCTGTGGGAGGTCTGCCAGGTCCCGGACTTCGAGAGCGTGCTGACCGAGGCGCACACGCGACTGCTGTCGCGCGTGTTCCGCTTCCTGCGCGCCCCGGCGGGGCGAATCCCCGAGGACTTCCTCGCGGCGCACGTGACGCAGATCGACCGCACGCAGGGCGACCTCGACACGCTGCTCGCGCGCATCGCGGCGATCCGGACCTGGACCTTCATCTCGAACCGCTCGGCCTGGGTCCCCGACGCGCGCTTCTGGCAGGAGCGCACGCGCGCGGTCGAGGACCGGCTCTCCGACGCGCTCCACGACCGGCTGACACAGGAGTTCGTGGACCGCGCCGGCACCGTGATCGCTCGCCACGATCCCTCTGAGCTCGTCACGAGCGTGACGAGCGACGGCGAGGTGCTGGTGCAGGGCCTGCGGGCGGGCGTGCTCACGGGCTTCCGCTTCCGGCCGGAGCGGGACACGAGCGATGGCTCGCGCGCGCTGCGCGCGGCGGCCAACCGCGCCCTGCGCGAGCTCGTCCGCCAGCAGGTGAACGTGCTCGAGGGCGAGGAGGACACGGCCTTCGCGCTGGGCCCCGGGGCCGAGCTGCTCTGGCGCGGCGCGGCGGTCGCGACACTCGCCGCCGGCGAGAGCGCGCTCAGCCCCCAGGTCGAGGTGCTGGGGTCCGACCTCCTCGACGCGCCGCTCAAGGAAAAGGTCCGCCGGCGCCTGGCCGCCTGGCTCGAGGCGCACCTGCGCGGGGTGCTCGGGCCCCTTTTCGTGCTGCGCGACTCGGCGCCGGCGGGGACGGCTCGCGGGCTCGCCTTCGCGCTGGCAGAGGGCCTCGGCGCCGTCACCCGGCGGAGCGTGGCCAGGCAGGTGGGCGCGCTCGGCCCGACCGACCGGCGCGCGCTCGACAGGCTGGGCGTCAGCGTCGGCCGGTTCGTACTGTTCCTGCCCGCCCTGCAGCGGGCCGACGCGATGCGTTTGCGCGCGCGGCTCTTCGCGGTCCGCCGCGGCCTGCCGCCCGAGATCGGGCCCGAGGGCATCCCCTCAGCCCCGAACGACGCCACGCGCCCCCCGGACTTCTTCCTCGCCTGCGGCTACTTCCCCGCCGGCCCGCGCGTCGTCCGCCTCGACCGCCTCGAGCGCGCCGCCGCCATCCTGTCGCGCCTTTCGCGCACGGGTCCTTTCGTCCCGCCGCGGGAGCTACCGGGCATCCTGGGCTGTCGCAACGCCGAGCTCGGCGACGTGCTCGCAGCGATGGGGTACGTCGCGCGCGACGGCCAGTTCCTGCGGCGTGCGCGGTCCACTTCCCCCCCGCGGCAACGAACGCGCTGAGGGTCACGAGTGGCACTGCTCGGGTCGGTGCTTGTATCTGCCTCGCTTCGCGGTGTAGCGTCTCGCCCCTATGGAGGGTTTCGGCATGGGGCGTCGCGCGATCCTGGGTCTCGTCGTGGGCTCGGTCCCGATGGCCGTCGCGCTTGCGGGCGCACCGGAGCCGGACACCGCGCACTGGCCTCAGTTCCGCGGCCGGCACGCGGCGGGCGTCGCGGACGGCGCGAACCTGCCCGACGCATGGGACGGCGGCGGCAAGGGGATCCTGTGGAAGACCCGCATCCCGGGCCTCGCCCACTCGAGTCCCGTGGTGTGGGGCGACCAGGTGTTCGTCACGACGGCGATCTCGTCGCGGCCGGACGCGAGCTTCAAGCCCGGCCTCTACGGCGCCGGAACGGCCTCCGAGGACGTCACGGAGCACAGATGGCAGCTGCTGAGCCTCGACAAGCGCAGCGGCAAGCTGCAGTGGCAGCGCACCGCATACACGGGCGTGCCGAAGGAGAAGCGCCACATCAAGGCGACCTACGCGAACGCGACGCCGGCCACCGACGGGCGCTACGTGGTCGCCTTCTTCGGGTCGCAGGGGCTCTACGCCTACGACCTGGCCGGCAACCTCAAGTGGAAGCGGGACCTCGGACGCATCGACGCCGGCGCCTACGACGACGCGAGCTACGAGTGGGGCACGGCCAGTTCGCCGATCCTCTACAAGGACCTCGTGATCGTCCAGTGCGACCAGCAGAAGGATTCCTTCCTGATCGCGCTGCGGCTTTCGGACGGCGAGATCGCGTGGAAGACGTCTCGCGACGAGCTGCCGTCCTGGGCCACGCCCACCGTCTATCCAGGCGCGGGCGCCGCGGGCGCCGAGCTCGTGACGAACGCGCCGAAGTTCATCCGCGGCTACGACCCCGCTACCGGTAAAGAGCTCTGGCGCCTCGGCCGCAGCTCGAACATCACGGCCCCCACGCCCGTGTTCGACGGGGACTTGATCGTCGTGATGAGCGGCCGGCGGCCGAACGCGCCGATCTTCGTGCTGAAGCCCGGCGCACGCGGCGACATCACGCTGCCGGAGGGCGCGACCACGGGCGGCAACGTCGTGTGGACGCGCCTCAACGCCGGCTCCTACATGCCCACGCCGATCGTCTACGGCGGCCAGCTGTACGTGCTCAAGAACCAGGGCATCCTGTCCTGCTACGACCTTCGCTCGGGCGAGCTGCGCTACGAGCAGCGGCTGCCCCAGATCACGAGCGGCTTCAGCGCGTCGCCGGTGGCCGCCGACGGGAAGCTCTACCTGCCGAGCGAGGACGGCGACATCCTGGTCGTCGAGGCGGGGCCTAAGTTCGCGCTGGTCGGGCGGAACCCGATGGGCCAGCCGCTGATGGCCACCCCCGCGATCTCGGGCGGGATCCTGCTGGTGCGCGGCGAGCGCGACCTGTTCGCCGTCGGCGCGCCGCGGCCTTGAGCTCGCCCGGCGTGGCAGGCTTCACCAACCCCGGGGACGACGTGGTCCGCGGCCTGCTCGAGCGCGTGCGCCGCATCGCCGTCATCGGCCTTTCGCCGAAGCCCCACCGGGACAGCCACCGCGTGGCCCGCTACCTGCTCGAGCGCGGCTACGAGATCCTCCCCGTCTATCCGCGCGAGGACGCGATCCTCGGGCAGCGCGTCTACCGCCGCGTCCAGGACATCGAGGCGCCCGTCGACCTCGTGGACGTCTTCCGCCGCAGCGAGGTGCTGGGGGCCGTGGTCGACGACGCGCTCGCGGCGCGCGCGGGCGCGCTCTGGCTGCAGCTCGGCTGCATCGACGAGCCGGGCGCCCTGCGCGCGCAGGCGGCGGGCGTGACGGTGGTGATGGACCGCTGCCTGATGGTGGATCACGCACGCCTGCTCGGAAGGCAGTGGCGGCGCGGCTAGCGCTCGGAAGCGGCGAGTGCCACGCCGCCGGACATTGGCCACGCGACAATCCGTGTCACTCCAGGTGACACTACGCGGCACGCGGGCGGATAGCCGCCCTCCAGGCGCCGGACCGCAAGTCGAACGATGGCAGGTCGTTGTCGGCCGCTGGCTCTCGGCTTGCACGCTTCGTGCATGGTCGAGGGTCGAGACGCTTCGGGAGGGAGGCATCCCATGCCTGAGGTTGTGCGCGAGAACACACCGGCGCTGTTCTTCCGTGACCAGCTGATCACCGCCCTGGAGCACCAGCGCGTTTCCACGTCCCAGTTCACCGAGTGCTACCTGGTGAACCTGCTGGCCGCTTTCGCCAGCGGCGAGCGGCTGCCCGGGCGCGAGGCAGGCTTCGACGAGACGCCGCTCGCTCTCATGTACGCACGGGCACTCCAGGCCTCGCGCTTCGAGCGCGCGGTGCTGATGCGGCTGACCGCCGACACCGCCCTGTTCGTGTCGGGCTTCTTCGCAGAGAGCCTGCCGGGCGGCCCGGGCGACGTGCGTTACTACGCGAGCCTCGGCGGACGTGCCTACGCGCACCTGGGCCGCGAGCACGAGCGCGAGGATCCGTCCGGCACCTCGGTGTTCAACGAGCTGGCCGAGCGCTTCCTGCAGTTCGTGGACGTGCTCGGGGAGGTCTCCGAGAAGACGCGCATGACGACGCCGCTCTCGCTGGTGCGGCTCTACGAGCGCTGGCTCGCGACGCGCAGCGCGCGCGCGGCCGCCTTGCTCGCGGCGCAGGGCATCGCGCCGGTGGTGCCGACGGGGAGCCTGCGCCATTGAGCGCAGGCGGCAGGCGCTCCCACGGTCGTGTCGGCGAGATCGCCGTCTGCGTTCAGCGCCACCTCGAATCCCTCTACGCCCTGGACGCGGAGGCGCCGGTGACCGAGTACCTGGTGGCGCCCGACGCCGTGCGACACCTGCCCGGCGGGGGCAGCCGGACCCTCGTCGCCCAGCAGGGAGACGAGGTGAGCGTGGGCGTCGTGCTCGACGAGTCGGTCGGCGCCGGTCTCGAGCACGCCGACCCACGCGAGCGGCTCGACGGCTCCAACCTGGGCCCGTTCTCGACGCTCACCGAGGAGGTGAGCCACTTCCTGTACGTGCTCTACCGCGCGCGCAGCGACCGCCCGGTCACCGAGCTCGAGCTCGAGCTGCAAGGCGAGGTGGACAAGTACCTGGTCGCGCTCTTCTTCCGGGGCCTCCACCAGGAGGGCGCACTCTCCGAGCGCTTGCGGCAGGTGCTGTTCGCACGCTACGAGCTCGTGGCCGGCTTGTCGCCCGAGCGCTGCGAGCGGTATCACGAGGCTTCGCGGCTCGCGAACCGCTACTGCGGCTGGCTCGAGTCGCGCTACCTGAAGCGCCGCAGCCGCGAGGCGCTCGCCCGGGAGATGCGGCGCTTCTGGCGCCTCGGCCAGCGCGAGAAGCTCGAGACGATCGCCGCGATCCACTGACGCCCCGCCCCGGGGGGCGCGGGGGGCGCGGCGG
>DATEUE010000121.1:0-12379 GCA_035283305.1 Vicinamibacteria bacterium
GGATGGCGCGCGCCACCAGCTCTTTGCCGGTCCCGGTCTCGCCCGTGAACAGCACAGGAAGATCGCTCGCCGCGCTCGCTCTCTTGATCCACCGGAAGAGCGCGATCATCGGCTGGCTGCTCCCGACGAGGCCGAGTTGCGCCATCTCGGCGGAGAGGCGTTGCTCTTCGCTTCCTTCCCGCAGCTGCAGCTTGCGCCAAGCCCGACCCGCCGCTGTGCCTTCGACACGAGGCATCGCTGATAGCCTCGACCGAGGTCGCGTGGAGGGACGGCCTCGCCTGATGCCCGCCGCCCTCGCCGTGCGGCGCGGCACCCTAATGGATATGCATAGGATAAGGTCCTGCCTCCTCGCGGTGCGAAACGTCACAAGTGACACCGAATGTGCGCTTTGTCACGCTTTGGACGACACTACATGGGCTCCTGCTGATCGCGGGGGCTTGACAGGCGTGGCACCCTGTCGATTCCAATGGCGCGCTCTCTAGTCATCGTCGAATCGCCCGCAAAGGCCGGGACCCTCGGCAAGTTCCTCGGAAAGGACTTCCAGGTCACGGCTTGCTACGGCCACGTGCGCGATCTCGACCGAAAAGGCATCTCGGTCGACCGCACGAAGGACTACAAGCCGGACTACCGCATCGTTCCCGGCAAGGAGAAGACGGTCGCCGAGCTCGCGCGGCTCGCGAAGAAGGCCGACACCATCTACCTCGCGGCCGACCCCGACCGCGAGGGCGAGGCGATCTGCTGGCACCTGCACGAGCTGTTGAAGAAGGAGGCGCCGGACGCCACCTTCCACCGCGCCGAGTTCCACGAGATCACGAAGTCCGCGGTCACGCGCGCGATCGAGAAGCCCGGCAAGATCTCGAAGGACCGCGTCGGCGCGCAGCAGGCGCGGCGCATCATCGACCGCCTGGTCGGCTACGAGGTCTCGGAGCTGCTCTGGAACAAGGTCTGGCGCGGGCTCAGCGCCGGGCGCGTCCAGACGGTGGCGTTGCGCATCATCGTCGAGCGCGAGACCGAGCGCGAGGCCTTCGTCGCGATCCGCTACTTCTCGGTGCCGGTCACGCTCGCGAAGGGCGAGGCGGCGTTCCCGGCGCGCGTGGTCGCCTGGCGGGGCGACAAGCTCAACTTCGACGGGACCGACCCGCGTCTCGCCACGCACGCGGCAGCCGAGGAAGTGCGCGCCCACGTGCTGGCGTCGAGCCTGCGCGCCCTGTCGGTCGAGGCGCGCGAACGGCGCCAGAACCCCGCCCCGCCCTTCACGACGCCGAAACTGCAGCAGGCGGCGGCGCGCTCGCTCGGCTTCTCCGTGCGCAAGACGATGACGCTCGCGCAGCGGCTCTACGAGGGCCGCGCGGTCGGCGACCACGGCACGGTCGGGCTGATCACCTACATGAGGACGGACTCCGTGCGCGTCGCGGACGAGGCGCTCACGGCGGTGCGCGACTACGTCCGCACCACCTACGGCGAAGTGGCGCTGCCCGCCGAGGCGCGCCGCTACAAGTCGAAGAAGGACGCGCAGGACGCGCACGAGGCTATTCGACCGACGACCCTGGAGCTGCCGCCTGCAGCCGTCGCGCGCTACCTCGAGCCCGGCGAGCTGAAGCTCTACCAGCTGATCTGGAACCGCTTCGTCGCATCGCAGATGAACCCGGCGCTGAGCGACGTGACG
Source organism: Vicinamibacteria bacterium (assembly GCA_035283305.1). Lineage (GTDB taxonomy): Bacteria > Acidobacteriota > Vicinamibacteria > Fen-336 > Fen-336 > DATBSL01. Next base: position 1,667 of record DATEUE010000121.1, read on the forward strand.
ACGGTCGAGATCGAGGCGCGGCGGGAGGGATCGCCCGACCTCGCCGCGCTGCGTGCGACCGGCTCGGTGCTCAAGGACCCGGGCTTCCTGCGGCTCTACGGCCAGGTCTCGGAGACCGAGACCCAGAACGCGCCCGAGGACGAATCCGAGGGCGACGACGCGAAGGTCCGGCTGCCCGCGATCGCCGAGGGCGACGTGCTGGCGCTGCGCGAGGCCAAGGTGGAAGACCACGAAACGCAGCCGCCGCCGCGCTTCAACGAGGCCTCGCTCGTGAAGTTCATGGAGGAGAACGGCATCGGCCGCCCCTCCACCTACGCCGACATCCTGCGCAAGATCGAGCAGCGCGAGTACGCGCGCAAGCAGGACCGCCGCTTCATCCCGACTCCGCTCGGCCGCCTCGTGGTGGACCTGATGAAGGAGGGCTTCGAGGACTTCTTCCAGACCGAGTACACGGCGCGGATGGAGGAGGAGCTCGACGAGGTCGAGGAGGGCAAGGTCGACTGGCGCCAGGCGCTGCGCGACTTCGACGGCAAGTTCTCGAAGGACCGCGAGCGCGCGAAGAAGCAGATGCACTCGGTGAAAGCCGGGCTCGAGATGCCGCTGGTGCGCTCGGCCTTCACGGACTTCCGCCTCACCAACGACCCCGGCGACACCTGCCCCGAGAGCGGTCACCCGCTGAAGCTGCGCATGGGCAAGGCCGGCCTGTTCATCGCGTGCAGCGGGTACCCCGAGTGCACCTGGACCGTCGACATCCCCGAGACGGAGGAGGACCCCGTGGACCCGAGCGACCTCGAGGGGCAGATCTGCGAAGAGTGCGGCAGCCCGATGCGGCTGCGCACGGGGAAGAACGGCTCGGCCTTCCTCGGCTGCACCGCCTACCCCAAGTGCCGCAACGCCATCTCGGTGCGGGTTTCGGGCGGCAAGGCCGAGGCGCGGCCCGACGAGCCTACGGGCGAGAAGTGCCCCGTCTGCGGCCACGACCTCGTGAAGCGGCACGGCCGCTTCGGCGAGTACGTGTCCTGCTCGAACTACCCGAACTGCCGCTACAAGCCGCCGAAGCCCGTGACGCTCACCGGCGTCACCTGCCCCGAGTGCCACAAGGGACAGATCCTGGAGCGCAAGGGCCGCTTCGGCCCCTTCTACGGCTGCGCGCGCTACCCCGAGTGCACGAAGAACTTCCGTGCGCGCCCGGTGCCGGCCCCTTGCCCGAAGTGCGGCACCGCATACCTGCTCGTGCGCGAAAGGAAGGGCGGGTCGTTCTACGTGTGTGAAGCGGAGGGCTGCGACTACGACGAGCTCGCACGCGACCTCGACCGCTACCCGCTCACGACGGAAGTGACCGAGGAAGCCCGCCAGGCCGCCCTGGTGGCTGCCACGATGAAGGTCGCAGCCAAGAAGACCCCCCGCCGCAGACCCGCGCCGGCCGGAGAGCCACCCCCCGAAAAAAAGCCACCCCAAAGAAAGACACCAGCAAAGGAACCAGAAAAGAAACCGAAGACCCCACCCAAGGCGCGGGCAAAGGCCGCGCCCAAAAAGGGCAAGAAGTAAACCCGGGGGAGTTTGAGGGGGTGGAACCCCCTCATTTCAAAGAAAGCCAGAAACAGGCCGTCAGCCCCGTTCCCTCGCTAGTCCCAGGGATGCTCGACTACGAGGCTCGTCGTCGCCGCCCCCAGTCCCCGAGATGCTGGACCACGAAACGAAGCCAACGACCGGTCCAGACAAAGCCGGCCCCCTCCCCCGACGCCCTCACGCCGATGTCGTATAGTCGGGGGCCGGCATGAGAATCACGAACCTCAGCGCTCGCGACATCCGCTTCCCCACCTCCCGCGAGAAAGACGGCTCTGACGCGCTCAACCTCGGCGACTACTCGGCCGTCTACGTGACGCTCGAGACGGACGGGCCGCAGGCGGGCTTCGGCCTGACCTTCACGAATGGCCACGGCACCGAGATCGGCGTCGCCGCCGCGAGGGCGCTCGCGCGCCTGGTCGTGGGCCACGAGCTCGAGGAGATCACGGCCGACTTCCGCGGCTTCTACCGGCGTCTCACGCAGGACCCGCAGCTGCGTTGGATCGGGCCCGAGAAGGGCATCGTGCACATGACGACCGGCGCCGTCCTGAACGCGATCTGGGACCTGTGGGCCCGCCGCGAGGGGAAGCCGGTCTGGAAGCTGCTCACGGACCTGACGCCGCAGCAGACGGTGGACTGCGTTCCCTTCAGCTGGATCACCGACGCCCTCACCCCCGACGACGCGCTCGCGATGCTGGAGAAGCACAAGGCGACGCGCGGCGCGCGCGAAGCAGAGATGCTGTGCTCCGGCTTCCCGGCCTACACCACCTCGACCGGCTGGCTCGGCTACCCGGACGAGAAGGTGAGGCGCCTGTGCCGCGAGGCGATGGCGCAGGGGTTCACGCACTTCAAGATGAAGGTGTCGGAGGATCGCCAGGGCAACCGGCGTCGGGCGGCGCTCATGCGCGCCGAGATCGGCAGCGAGCGCCGGCTGAGCATGGACGCAAACCAGTGCTGGGACGTGGGTGACGCGATCACCCAGGTGCGGGCGCTCGCGGAGTTCGATCCCTGGTGGATCGAGGAGCCGACGAGCCCGGACGACGTCCTCGGCCACGCCACGATCGCGAAGGCGATCGCGCCGATCAAGGTCGCGACCGGCGAGATGTGCCAGAACCGCGTGGTCTTCAAGCAGCTGCTGCAGGCGGGTGCTATCGGTTACTGCCAGATCGACTCCTGCCGCGTGGGCGGGGTCAACGAGGTGCTCGCGATCCTGCTGCTCGCCGCGAAGTTCGGCGTCCCGGTCTGCCCGCACGCGGGCGGCGTGGGGCTGTGCGAGTACGTCCAACACCTGGCGATCTACGACTACGTGGCGCTCAACCCGTCCATCACGGACCGCCACTGCGAGTACGTCGATCACCTGCACGAGCACTTCGTCGAGCCGGCCAAGGTCGTGGGCGCGCGCTACCAGGCGCCGCTCGCGCCGGGCTACTCGATCGAGATGAAGGACGCGTCCCTGGCCGCCCACGAGTACCCGGGCGGCCGGGTCTGGAGTTCTTGAGCGCGGAGGAGCCATGTTCGACTTGCGACCGACGACGACGACCCCGGGCCATCGGTGCGGCCCGCGGGGCGCAATCCTGGCGGGCAGCCTGCTCGTGCTCGTGGCGTCCGCGGCCCGGGCTGAGGAGGGCTTCGTGAGCCTGTTCGACGGCAAGTCCACCGCAGGCTGGGTGCAGCGAGGGGGCAAGGCCGTCTACTCGGTCGAGGACGGCGCTCTCGTGGGCCGCACGGTGCTCGGCGAGAAGAACAGCTTCCTCTGCCCGCCCCGGGACTACGCCGACTTCGTGCTCGAGTTCGAGGTGCTCGTGGACCCGAGCCTCAACTCGGGCGTCCAGGTCCGCTCGGCCTCGCGGCCCGAGTATCGGGCCGGGGTCGTCCACGGCTACCAGGTCGAGATCGATCCCTCGGCGGGTGGCTACAGCGGCGGGATCTACGAAGAGCAGCGCCGCGGGTGGCTGACGAGCCGGAGCGACGACCCTGCCGTGCGGAGCGCGTTCAAGGCCGGCGAATGGAACCTCTACCGCGTGGAGGCAAGCGGTGACCGGCTGCGCACCTGGGTGAACGGCGTCGCGGTCGCGGACCTCGTCGACGGCGTGGCGCGCTCGGGCTTCATCGGCTTCCAGGTCCACGAGGCGAAGCAGGCGGGCCTCGCAGTCCGATGGCGGAACGTCCGAATCCGGGAGCTGCCACGGGCGGCCGCCGGCCTCACGCCCAACACGCTCACCGACCTCGAGCGAGAGCAGGGCTTCGAGCTGCTGTTCGACGGTCGCAGCACGTGGGGCTGGCGCAGCGCGCGAGACAAGGACTTCCCGAAGGGGGGCTGGGAGGTGCACGGCGGCGAGTTGAGCGTGCTCGAGAGCGGCGGCGCCGAGGCCCGAAACGGCGGCGACATCGTCACCGACAGGAAGTTCGCGGCGTTCGAGCTGAAGCTGGAGTTCCGCCTCACGGCAGGCGCCAACAGCGGGATCAAGTACTACGTCGACCCCGAGCTCAACCGCGGGCCGGGCTCCTCGATCGGCCTCGAGTACCAGCTGCTCGACGACGAGCGCCACCCCGACGCCAAGGCGGGCCGCGACGGTAACCGCACGCTCGGCTCGCTCTACGACCTGATCGCCGCGGCCAGCGACAAGAAGGTGCGGCCGATCGGCGAGTGGAACGAAGCCCGCATCGTCTCCCGCGGGCGGCACGTCGAGCACTGGCTGAACGGCACGCAGGTGCTCGCCTACGAGCGGGGCACGCCGGAGTACCGCAGCCTGGTGGCCAGGAGCAAGTACGTGGTCTGGCCCGGCTTCGGGGAGCTCCGCGAGGGACACATCCTGCTTCAGGACCACGGCAACCGGGTGTCCTTCCGCAACGTCAAGCTGCGCGCGCTCAAGCCGGAGTAGGCAGCCGCGCCCCTCAGGCTGCGCGAACCCCCGCCGGAGTGAGGGCTCGCGCCACCGCCTCGGCCAAGCTGGGGAAATGGCAACGGGCTGCGAGCGAAGCCCGATTCACTCGGGCGAAGCGAGCGGGGGTCCAAGGGGGGCCGACGCAGGCCCCCCTTGCTCACTAGAGCTGCGAATAGTCGGTCGGACGCAGCAGGGCCGCATCGATTCCGGAGACGATGTCGGCGTAGGCCGGCTGGTCGCGCAGCTTCACCCACTCGGGGTCCTCGCGGAACGCCGCCCAGGCCTTCTCCCGCGCCGCCGCGTCCGCGAAGGCGAGCAGGTAGGTCAGGCTGGGCAGGCCCACGCCCACCAGGTCCCGCCCGAAGCAGACGGTGTGGAGGCCCAGGCGCGCGAAGATCGCGAGCTCCCCGCCCGTCTCGAACATCTCGATCTTCTTGCGGCCGGCGGGCTCGCTCGGACTGCGGTACGTCCGTAACTCAAAAACGCGGGAGGCGGAGGCGCAGGCTCCCGTGGGCTTCGCGATCCCCGGCAGCGTCGGGACGGGCGCGTGGAGCGACGAGTCGCAGCGCTCGTAGGGAGGATCGGAGGGCGGCAGCGCCAGGAAGGACCCCGCTGCGCGGCGATACTCGGCGTCGGCTCCGAGGCGGGTCTCGAGCGTCACGACCGACTCCGCGTCGCCGTGCGGGAGAAGCAGGTGCAGCGTCGGGCTGGAGGAGCCGAAGGACACGTTCCATGCTCCGACCGGTGCGATCCCCGCGCGACCGAGGGCGGGAACGAGCGCGTCCTTCGCGTAGGCGCCGAAGCGCGCCGCCATCGGCCCGTTGCGCAGGCGATAGCGGCGCAATTCCAGGATCAAGGGCGACCCGCCCGTGCCCGGTGCGCCTCCACTGCCTGAAACCGCTGCATGTGCCTCGGAGTGTGCCAGTGCGGCCGCCGTCGAGGCGGCCAGGAAGGCTCGGCGTTCCATCAGCTCCTCCTTGTCGAGTCCGATTGTCCGTATCGATATCCGAAGAATCGGAGCGTATATCCTATACGCTTCGTTGACCCGTGCCCCCAGGCCGGTGTAACGTCCTCCCGAAGAGCGCCAGCCATGGATCTCACACCCACCCGGACCCAGCAGGCAGCCCTGGTCGTGCTGCGCGCCCTGATCGGCTGGCACTTCCTTTACGAGGGCTTCGTCAAGATACTCTGGCCGGCCTGGAGCCGCGACGGGGCACCGATTGCACGCTTCTCGTCGGCGGGGTACCTGCGCTCGGCGACAGGCCCTTTGGCAGACCTGTTCCACGGCTTGGCCGAGGTGAGCTGGCTTCCGTGGCTCGACCACCTCATGGCCTGGAGCCTGCTGCTGGTGGGGCTCGGCCTGATCCTGGGTCTCTTCACCCAGCTCGCGTGCGCGGGTGCTCTCGCGTTGCTCGCGCTCTTTTATCTTTCGTGGCTCCCGACACGCGGGGTGTACGAGCCCGGCGCCGAGGGCAACTACCTGCTCGTGAGCAAGAACCTCATCGAGGCGGCGGCGGTCGCCGTCGTCCTCGTCTTCAGGACCGGTCGTATCGCCGGGCTGGACCTGCTGCGCGGGCGCGAGCGCGCGCAGCCTGTGGCGCCCGTCGCGGAGGCAACTCGATGAACCTCACCCCGGAGCAGCAGGAGCTCGGGCGTCGCAACTTCCTGAGGGTCGTCGCCGGAACGCCGGCGTTTGCGGCGCTCGGCGTCGCCGCCGCCGTGAAGGGGCCGGTGCGGGGCGGCCCCGTGCGCCTCGGTTTCATCGGCCTTGGCGGGCAGGGGCGGGTGCTGCTCGAGCAGGCCGACCCGCGCTACGCGGAGGTCGTGGCTCTCTGCGACATCAACCCGCTCCAGCTGCAGAAGGCCGACGAGTCGCTCGTCAAGACCGCCCGTCAGCCGGTGAAGCACTACGCCGACTGGCGAGAGATGATCCAGAAGGAGCGGCTCGAGGGCGTCGTGATCGCCTCGCCGCTGTTCACGCACACGGACGTCGCGGTGGCCTGCATGGAGGCGGGCCTCCACGTGCTGTGCGAGAAAATGATGGGCATCGACGATGCGTCGTGCCGCCGCATGGGGGACGCCGCCAAGCGCACGGGCCGCGTGCTCGAGATCGGCCACCAGCGCTTCTACAACCCTGTCTACCAGGCCGCCTACGCCGGCATCGTCAAGGCCGGCCTGCTGGGCGAGGTCTACCACGCGCGGCTCGTCTGGCACCGCAACGGAAACTGGCGGCGGACGGCCGAGCTGCCCTCGCCCGATTACAGCCCTGCGCAGTGGGGCTACCCGACCTACGACCACCTGATCAACTGGCGGCTCTACAAGCAGTACTCGCGCGGTCACATGGCCGAACTCGCGAGCCACATGGTCGCGATCACCGACTGGTTCTTCGGCACGCAGGCCGTCGCGGCCGTCGGCAGCGGGGGCGTCTTCCGTTTCAAGGACGGGCGCGAGGTTCCCGACCACACCTACGTGACGCTCGAGTACCCGGGCGGGCGCGACGCCGTCTTCACCTCGATCGAGTCGAACGCATTCGACAACTACTACGAGGCCTACTACGGCACGAAGGGCACGCTGATACTGCAGGGCGAGATCGAAGCCTACCTGTTCGAGGAAGGCGCGCCTGCCGGCGCGGCGAAAGCGACCGGGGTCGCAGTGGCGCCCAAAGCAGGACCGGCAGGCTCCGCGTCGGAAAGCCGCGCCGCCGATGCCGCGGGCGCGGGCAAGGGCGTGGGCGCCGCCTCGGGCGGCGGCGATCGCCTGGCGGCCTACCGGATGGAGGTGAGCGGGTTCTGCAGCGCCGTCCGCACCGGCGCAGAGCTCAAGTGTCGGCCCGAGCGCGCGCTCGGCTCCGCGAAGGCGTGCATCGCTGGCTTCGACGCGATCGAGAAGAAGGCGAGGGTCGAGATCAAGGCGTAGCACGAGGTCACAGGCAAGAGGAAGGAGGGCGGCGTGGCTCTGGGGAGCAGCCCCGACGTCCGGTTCCGTACCAAGCAGGAGTACGTCTACCAGTCGCTGCGGGGCGCCATCATGCGCGGCGAGCTGCCGCCCGGGCAGCGGCTCGTGATCGACGACATCGCCCGCCGGCTGGAGGTGAGTGCGATACCGATCCGGGAGGCGCTCCAGTCGCTGCAGGCCGAGGGGCTGGTCGTGAGCGCGCCTCACGTGGGCGCCACGGTCGCCTCGATCTCCCAGGACGAGGTCCACGAGGTCTTCGCGATCATGGAGGGGCTCGAGACGGTCGCAGTCCGGGAGGCCGCGGCCCGGCTCACACAAAAGCAGGGCCAGTCCCTGCAGGCGATCGTGGCCGAGATGGACTCGGCGGTCGACCACCAGGAGTACGAGCGCTGGGCCGAGATGAACGGCACGCTGCACCGCTCGATCGGCGAGGTCGCGGCGATGCCGTTGCTGCGCGAGATGACCGACCGCGCCTTGTCGCGCTGGGAGCGGCTGCGGCGCCACTACTTCCAGGGGGTGCTGGTGCCGCGGGTGGAGCAGGCACAGCGCGAGCACCGCGAGCTGCTCAAAGCACTCCTGGCCCGCGACCCCGACGAGGCCGAGCGCGTGGTGCGGGCCCACAACCGGAACGCCAAGACGGCCTACTCCGACTTCCTGCAACGATCAGGGCCCGAGTGAGGGCCAATCGCGGCGCCCCTCACCTAAGCTCCTCGCGCCCATCGAGATGGCTCATGTCGGCGTTATCTGTCCGGTGGGCCAGTAGTTGGCGGCAGGCGCGAACGGCTGCCACCGGCTCTGGGGACCTTGCTAGATGAGTGATCCAGGCTGGGTTCGCATCGCGACGCTGCGCACTGCCGAGGCCTTCCGCCGCCATCTCGAGGCGGGCGGCATCGCCCTCGATTTCGACGACACGCTCGCGAGCCCGGCCGCGAGTCCCTTCGCGAGGCCGCTCGAGGCCGACGGGCTGCGCGCCGGGAACCGCTTCTGCATCCTGCCGATGGAGGGCTGGGACGGGACGCCGGCCGGCGAGCCGACGGAGCTCACGGAGCGCCGCTGGCGCCACTTCGGCTGCTCCGGCGCCAAGCTGATCTGGGGCGGTGAGGCCGTGGCCGTGCGGCACGACGGCCGCGCCAACCCCCACCAGCTCGTGATCGGCGACGCCAGCGTGCCGGCTCTCACCCGCCTGCGCGAGGCGCTCGTGGCCGCGCACGACGAGCGCCACGGCCGGGGTGCGTCGAACGACCTCGTGATCGGCCTCCAGCTCACACACTCGGGTCGCTACTCGCGGCCCAACGGCTGGGACCGGCCCGAGCCGCTCGGCGCCTGGCACCACCCCGTGCTCGACCGCCGCTTCCCGGCGGGCGTGCGCATCCTGAGCGACGAGGAGCTCGACCGGCTGACGGCAGACTTCGTACGCGCCGCGGTGCTGGCCCAGAAGGCCGGCTTCGCTTTCGTCGACGTCAAGCACTGCCACGGCTACCTCGGCCATGAGCTGCTATCGGCCCGCGACCGGGCCGGCCGTTACGGCGGCTCGTTCGAGAACCGCACCCGCTTCCTGCGCACCATCGTCGAGGGCATCCGCGCCGAGGTGCCCGGCCTGCGCATAGGCGTGCGTTTCTCGATCTTCGACGCCGTGCCCTACCGCAAGGACGCGCACGGCCGCGGCGTCCCCGAGAGCGACCCCGCCCGCTACGAGCACGGCTTCGGCGTCGTTCACGACGGCGATCTCGAGACGGCGCTCGCCGACGCGCGCGAGTTGCTGCGCCTGCTGGAGACGCTCGGCGTGCGCTGGGTGTGCACGAGCGCGGGCAGCCCCTACTACACCCCGCACCTGCAGCGGCCGGCTCTGTTCCCGCCGAGCGACGGCTACCTCCCGCCCGAGGACCCGCTCGTCGGTGTGGCGCGCCAGATCGAGGCGACGGCACGCCTGAAGGCCGGCTTCCCCGGCATCGTGTTCGTGGGCTCGGCCTACAGCTACCTGCAGGAGTGGCTGCCGAACGTCGCCGAGCGCGTGCTGCGCGAGGGCCGGGCCGACTTCGTGGGCCTGGGCCGCATGGTGCTGTCCTACCCCGAGCTGCCGGCGGACGTCCTCGCGGGCCGTCCGCTCGACCGCAAGCGCATCTGTCGCACCTTCAGCGACTGCACGACCGCACCGCGCGAGGGACTGCCCTCGGGCTGCTATCCGCTCGACTCCTTCTACGCCAAGCGGCCGGAGGCCGCGCAGCTGAAGGAGATCAAGCAGGCGCTGCGCGCGTGACGACGGGCGACACGCCGGCCGCGGGCTCCGCTCGCGACGCCGGGCGGCGCACCGGCCAGATCCTCGCGCTCGTCACGGCCTTCCTGGCGTTGTTCTCGATCGTGGGCTTCGCGCTCTACGGCTTGCCCTTCTTCTACAACTTCTTCGTCACCGACCTGGGCTGGACCCGCCAGGACGTCACCTCCGGAAACGCTTACAGCAAGATCGCAGCAGCCCTGCTGTTCGGCCTCGTCGCCGGGATCATCGTGGACGCCTTCGGCCCACGGCGGCTGATGCTGGTCGGGATCGTGATGGCGGGGTGCGCCGTCTTCGGCCTGTCGACCGTCACGTCCACGTCGTTCCTGCTCTTCTACTTCTGCTATGGGCTGAACGCACTCGGCTACGTGTTCGGCGGGCCACTGCCCAACCAGGTGCTGCTGTCGCGCTACTTCGACAAGGGCCGTGGCCGCGCGATGGGTGTCGCCTACCTCGGGATCGGGATCGGCGGAGCGGTGGTGATGCAGCTGCTGCCCTACCTGATCCAGAGCCTCGGCTGGCGCGGTGCGCTGCGCACGCTCGGCGTGCTGATGATCGCCCTCGCCTTCCCGGCGGCCTGGTTCGTGCGCGAGCTGGAGGACGCGCGGGCGCGTGAGGCGTCGCAGGAGCCGCTGATGACGCGGATCGCCGTGTCGCTCGGCGAGGTCCCGGCGTTCCTGCGCGAGATGCTGAAGCGGCCGGCCTTCTACCTGCTGGCGATCGGCAGCATGGCCTCGATCGGCGCCGTGGGCGGCACGATGCAGAACCTCAAGCTGTACCTCAGCCTGGACCGCGGCTTCAGCGAGTCGCAGGCCGGCAACGTCGGCACCACGATCCTGGTCGGCAGCCTGGTCGGCCGGCTGCTGATGGGCTGGCTCGCGGACCTGTGGCCGAAGAAGCACGTGATGCTGCTCGTGTACGCGATCGTCGCGGTCTCGATCCCGCTCGTCTACCTCGCCCCCACGGGCTCGGCGCTGTCCGCGGCGGCTTTTCTCTTCGGCATCGGCCTCGGCGGGGACTACATGATCATCCCGC
>DATEUE010000122.1:0-3038 GCA_035283305.1 Vicinamibacteria bacterium
CCGCGAGGCGCGCAGCGCCGGGTAGATACCGGCGCCGAGGCCGATCGCGACCGCGAAGGCCGCGGCGAGCGCCAGGCCGAGCGGCGAGACGGGCAGGCCGCTCTCGAAGGCCTGGCCGGCCAGCAGCGTGATGCCGTAGCCGAGCAGGGCGCCCAAGCCCCCGCCCACGAGCGAGAGCGAGACCGACTCGATCAGGAACTGGCCGAAGATCTCGGGGTCGGTGGCGCCCATCGCCTTCCTGAGCCCGATCTCGTAGGTGCGCTCGCTGATCGAGATCTGCATCACCGAGAAGATGCCGATGCCGCCGACCAGCAGCGAGATGCCGGCGATCGAGGCCAGCACCACGCGCCAGTTGGCGACCAGCACGTCGATCTCCTTGCGCACGCGCAGGATCTCCTCGCCGATGTTCTGGACCTTGAAATCGGTGATGCCGCGGTGGCTGCGGCGCATCAGCGCCTCGGCCTCCTTCTGCGCGTTCTCGAGATCGTCGGGGTCGGCCTGGAAGGCCCAGGCGTTGACCGTGTCGTTGCCGGCGAAGTACTTCTGGGCGGTGGTGAGCGGGACGTAGACCTTGGCGTTGTCGCGCTCCATCTCGTCGTCGTTCACCTGGTCGGTGCCGAGGTGCTTGAGCACGCCCACCACGCGGAAGCGCACGCCGCGGATGATCAGCTCGCGGCCGAGCGCTTCCTCGTTGCCGAAGGCGTCCTGCTTCAGCTTGTGGCCGATCAGCGCGACGGTCGCGCGGGTCTCGACGTCGCGCTCGACCAGGTAGCGGCCCTGGGTCGGCACGCGGTTGCGGATGCGGCCCCAGGCCGGGGTCACGCCCTCGACCGGGACCTTCATGGTCCGGCCGTTGATGCGCGCGGTCTCGTCGCCCAGGCTCAGCACCGGGGCGGCCTCGCGGATTACCTCCCGGCCCGGCTCGATCACGTGGGCGTCGGCGCTGCGGAGCCCGCGCGAGTAGCCTTCCTTCTTCTTCTCGATGCGGTCCTCGGTCTTCTGCGGCACCACGAAGATGACGCCGTCGAAACCCAGGTCGGTGAGCCCCTGCTGGACCGAGAGCGCCAGGCCGCCGATCACCGAGACCATCACCACGAGCGCGGTCGTCCCGAGCACGATCCCGACGAGCGTCAGGCTCGAGCGCAGCTTGTGCGCCAGGATCTCGGCGAGCGAGGTGCGAACGGCCTCGGTGACGTACACGTTACTCGTACCTCAGGGCTTCGATCGGGTTGAGGCGGGCGGCGCGGATCGCGGGGTAGAAGCCGAAGAAGATCCCCACCGCCACGGCGAACGACAGGCCGAGCAGCATGATCTGCGGCGTCAGCATCACCGGCTGCTGGATCATCCGGCTCATCGCGGTGGTGAAGCCCACCCCGAGCCCGAGCCCGAGCAGGCCGCCGAAGATCGTGACCACGACGCTCTCCACCAGGAACTGCGCCATGATGTTGAGCCCCGTCGCGCCGAGCGCCTTGCGCGTGCCCACCTCGCGCACGCGCTCGTTGAAGGACGCGAGCAGGATGTTCATGATCACGATCCCGCCCACCAGCAGCGAGATGGCGCCGCAGGTGAGGAAGGTGATGTCGTAGATCCGGCCCTGCTGCTCCTGCTGGCGCATGAACGCCTGCCGGTTGAAGACCTGGAAGTCGGTGACGCCGCCGTGGGCGCGGCGCAGCACCGTGGTCACCTGCTCCTGGGCCTTCTCCATGTCCTTGACGTCGCGCACCTGGACGTTGATGTAGGCGACCTTCTGGTTCTCGCGGTCCCCCGCCATGCGCGTGATCATCGACGTGACCGGGACGAACACGAAGCGGTTCATCCACTCGAGGTTGTTTCGGTTCGCCGAGTTCCAGTAGAACTCCTTGCGCTCCATCACACCCACCACCGTGTAGCGGTCGCCGCCGATGCTGACGAGCTGCCCGAGCGCGGGCCGGCCGCCGAACAGCTCCTCGCGCCGCGTCGAGCCGAGCACCACCACCTTGGCGCTGCGCGTCAGGTCTTCCTGCGTGATGAAGCGGCCCTCGGCGGGGTGGAAGTCGTACATCGGCTCGTATGACGGCGTCGCCCCCGAGATCTCGAGCTGCTTCTCGAAGCCGGGCACCCGCACCAGCTCCCGGCGCATCATCGTGGGCTCGACGAGCTCGACGAGCGGCGCCTCGCGCCCGAGCGCCAGCGCGTCCTCGTAGGTGAGGCCCTTCGACTTCTTTTCGTGGGCGTCCTGCTTCATCTCGCGCGCGTCGAGCTCGCGGATGAACATCTTGCGGATGCCGCCGGTCTTGTCCCAGAACTCCTGGCCCTTGCGCCGGCCGCCGTCGATGAGCCCGAAGGTCGCGACGACCGAGGCCACCCCGAGCACGATCCCGACCATCTGCAGCAGGCTGCGGCTCCTGTGCGTGTTGATGTCCACCACTCCGTCGACGACGGAGTCCCACAGCGACATGAGATAGCGTCGGATGAGCTGAGCCCTGGCCACTAGCGGTCTCCCATGCTCGTGCCATCGTCTCCGCGGCGGACCGGGATCCCGTGACGGGTCCGGTAGCCTTGACTGGGGACCCGCCACGGGATCCTTCCGGTTCCGCCGCTACCCGTGGTCCACGGCCGCTGCGGCCCCTTGTCCCCCCGCATTGCCTCTGCAACCGAGCGATCGGAGACCATTGTCAGTGCCTCACGCGAGTCGGTCGTCTTCTATGCGGCCGTCGACGATCGAGACCAAGCGCTCGCAGCGCTCGGCAATTCTCGGGTCGTGCGTGACGATCAGGATCGTCTCGCCCTTGGCGTGCATCTGGTCGAAGATCTCGAGGATCTCGAGCCCGGTCTTGGTGTCGAGGTTGCCGGTGGGCTCGTCGGCCAGGATCAGCGAGGGCTGGTTGACGATGGCGCGGGCGATCGCGGCGCGCTGCCGCTGGCCGCCCGAGAGCTCGGCCGGCCGGTGCTTGGCGCGCTCGAGCAGGCCCACCCGCGCGAGCGCCTCGCGGGCGCGCTGCTTGCGCTCCGAGCCGGTGAGACCCGCGTAGAGCAAAGGCAGCTCGACGTTGCGCTGG
>DATEUE010000123.1:0-9571 GCA_035283305.1 Vicinamibacteria bacterium
AACGGCCGTCGAGGCAACGGGCGACGAGAGAAGGGGCGACGAGAGAAGGGGCGACGATGAAGACGGGGCAGGGACGGCTTAGAACTCCCGGGACGGGTCCAGACGGCAATGACGAGGACCCGTCCCGGGAGGATGTAGAATCCCGACCGAATTCGAACTACTCCTTACTCCTTCGGCCCGCGAGAGCGGACCGCGAAGGGAGGCTTCATGAGCGACAAGGCGCACAAGCCCTACGTCCCCGACGAGTCCAACATGTCGGAGTTCACGATGCGGGCCCTGCTGCTGGGCCTCGTGATGAGCGTCGTGCTCGGCTCCGCGAACGCATACCTCGGCCTGCGCGCCGGCATGACGATCGCCGCCACCTACCCGGCGGCCGTGATCGGCATGGCCGTGCTGCGCATGATGAAGGGCTCGCTGCTCGAGGAGAACTACGCGCGCACCGTCGGCTCGATCGGCGAGTCGGTGGCGGCCGGGGCGATCTTCACCATCCCCGCCTTCGTGATCCTGCAGATCTGGAGCTTCAAGAGCTTCGACACCGCCGAGTACCTGACCGCGAGCGCCCTCATGATCGTGGGCGGCATCCTGGGCGTGCTGTTCGTCACCGTCCTGCGCCGCGTGATGGTCGAGGACAGCTCGCTGCCGTATCCCGAGTCGGTGGCCGCGTCCGAGATCCACAAAGCCGGCCAGCGTGGCTCGGAGGCCGCGGTGCAGCTGTTCAGCGCGATGGGCGTGGGCGCGCTCGTGAAGCTGCTGGGCGACGCCGGCGTCTTCCGCGCGTCGAACACGTTCACGCTCGCGGTCGGGAAGATCAAGGAGAGCTTCGTCCGGCTCGGCCTCAAGGCCGACGCCGCGACGATTCCGGCCGGCGGCGCCACCACCTTCCAGGCGCCGGGCGTGAGCCCGGCCTACCTCGGCGTCGGCTACATCATCGGCCCCGAGCTCGGCTCCCTGAACTTCGCCGGCGGCCTGATGGCCTGGGGCCTGTTCGTGCCGCTGCTCGTCTTCTTCCTGGGCCCGCAGCTCGCGCCCGCCTTCGCCGCCGCTGACGGCACCACGAACTGGGCGGGCATGGCCGGCCAGATCTGGGTTTCGATCGTGCGACCGATCGCGGTCGGCGGCATGCTGGTCGGAGCCAGCTTCACCCTCTTCCGCATGCGCAAGAACCTGGCAATCGGGGTCCGGCGCGGGGTGGCCGACCTGCAGAAGTCGGCGGCCGCACAGGCCGCCACGCAGCGCACCGAGCGCGACCTGTCCTTCAAGGTCGTCCTGGCCGGGGTCGCGGTCGTCTTCCTGCTGATGATCGGGCTCTACCTCTACTTCACCAAGGTGCTTCCCGGCGCCATCTTCGCGGCGCTCGTGATGCTCGTGACCGGCTTCTTCTTCGCCGCCGTCTCCGGCAACCTGGTCGGCATGATCGGCTCCTCGAACAACCCGATCTCGGGCCTCACGCTCGCGACCACGATCGTCGCCGCACTCACGATGGTGATCGTGGGCGTGAAGGGAGTCGAGGGGGTCGCCGCCGTGCTCGGCGTGGCCGCGGTCGTGTGCGTCTCCTCCGCGGTCGCGGGCGAGATGCTGCAGGACCTGAAGGTCGGGCACATCCTCGGCGGCACGCCGTGGAAGATGCAGGTGGGCGACCTGATCGGCGTCGTCGTCTCGGGCCTCGTGCTGTTCTTCCCGCTCTACCTGCTGCACACCTCCGACCTCGCCAGCAACCCCACCACCGGCGGCTTCGGCGGCCCGAACCTCTCGGCGCCGCAGGCCGGTCTGATGGCCTCGATCTCGCAGGGGATCGTGGGCGGCGAGATGGCGTGGCCGCTGGTGGTGGCGGGGATCGGCATGGGGATTGCCCTGATCCTGGTGCGGGTCAAGAGCCCGATGCTGTTCGCGGTCGGCATGTACCTGCCGCTCGAGACCACCTTCGCGATCTTCGTCGGCGGGATGGTGCGCGGCTTCGTCGACCGCCAGGCCGAGAAGCGCGGCCACAACGCGGCGCAGAAGGCCCGCGTCGAGAACGCCGGCGTGCTGACGGCCTCCGGGCTGATCGCGGGTGAGGCGCTCATGGGCCTCGTGGCCGCCGGCGTCGTGGCCTGGAAGGCCTACCAGGCCGCCAGCGACCCGAGTGTCGTGATCGCTTTCCCGCAGGTGCCGGGCTTCGCGAGCATCGCGGCGTGGCTGGCGATCCCGGTGATGATCTTCCTGCTCGTCTATCTCGTCAGGCGCCCGCTCGCGAGCGCCGGCCGGGCCGACGAGCCCGCCCCGCCCACGGCGGTGATGTGACGTCGCAGAGGGGGGTCGCGCGAGCGGCCCCCCTCGCCCGATTCCAGAAAAGAGAAGCGTGACGAGCTCCAGCGCTCCGCTCCCGGCCGTGCTGCGCAACGTGAACCGCCGTTTCGGCGAGTTCAAGGATGCGCTCGCCGAGCTCGTGCGCGTGCCGGGCGTCTCGGCTCCCGGCTTTCCGGCCGAAGACCTGCGGCGGTCCGCCGACGCGACGGCTGGCGTGCTGCGGCGCTTCGGGGTCGAGAGCGTCGCCCTGCTGGAGCTGCCGGGCGTGCCGCCCTACGTCTACGGCGAATGGCTGTCGGCGCCCGGCGCGCCCACGGTGCTCGTCTACGGCCACCACGACGTGGTGCCGCCGGGGCCGGCCGAGAAGTGGACGAGCCCGCCGTTCGATCCGGTCGAGAAGAAGGGGAGGCTCTACGGGCGCGGCACCGCCGACGACAAGGGCGGCTTCATGGCTTGGGTCGCCGCGGCCTCAGCCTACCGGGAGGCTGCGGGTCGCTGCCCGGTCAACCTGCGCTTCCTGATCGAGGGCGAGGAGGAGACGGGTTCGACGCACCTGCCGTCCTTCCTGGCCCGGCAGCGCGACCGGCTCGACGCGGACGTGGTTGTGCTCTCGGACACCTACAACTTCGCGACCGGCGTGCCGGCTCTCACCTGGCAGCTGCGCGGCCTCGTCCAGGCGGACGTCGAGGTGACCTGCCTCGGCCGCCCCGTGCACAGCGGCGACTTCGGCGGCGCCGTGCCCGACGCGGTTCGGATCCTGTGCCGGCTGCTCGACGAGCTGCGGGCGCCGGACGGGCGCATCGACGTGCCTGGGCTCTACCGCGACGTGGTTCGACCGAGCGCGGCCGTGAGGAAGCGTCTCGCACGGCTGCCGTTCTCCGAGGCGGCCTTCCGGCGGGGTGCCGGCATGCTGCCCGGTACGCGGCTCGAGCGCGAGCGCGGCGTGAGCGTCTACGAGCAGCTCTGGACGCGCCCATCGCTCACCGTGATCGCGATCGAGGCGCATCCGCTCCACGGAGCCGCCAACCAGGTGCTCGACTCGGCGCGTGCGCGGATCTCGATCCGCACCGTGCCGAACATGAAGGCGGAGGAAGCGGGCCGGGCGCTCGTGCGCAAGCTCACGACCCGGCCGCCCGCCGGCGCGCACGTCGAGGCGCGCGTCACGCGCACGACGCCGTGGTGGACGAGCGACCCTTCGGGGCCGGCCTTCGAGGCGGCGCTGCGAGCCCTCGAGCGGGGCTACGGCCGCAAGCCCGTGCTCATCGGCTCGGGCGCCTCGATCGGCTTCGTCAAGCCCTTTGCCGACGCCCTCGGCACGCCGTGCCTGCTCACCGGAGTCGAGGATCCCGGCTGCGCGGCGCACTCCGAGGACGAGAGCCTGCACCTCGGCGACTGGAAGAAGTCGATGCACTCGGCGGTTCACCTGTTCGACGAGCTCGGCCGGCTTGGGCGCGCCGGGCTCGCGGGCCGGCGCCGGCGATGATCCCGCTGCTGGTCGTGGCGCTGGCCGGCCTGCAGGCGCCGGAGGCGCCGCTCGAGGCCGAACGGCGCGGCAAGGCCTTCTGGAAGGCGCTCGCGGCCGAGTGCGCCGTGCCGGCGGGGGAGTCGGCCACAGGCCTCGTCCGGGAGGCCGTGTCACTCCTGGGCTCGCCCGACAGCGAGTGGCGGGACGACGTCGGCTACGGTGTCGTCGCGAGCTGCGGCTACCGCAAGAAGCTGCTGCGACCCGAGGAACGGCGCGCGCTCACGGCCGAGCTGAGCGCGAACCTGCGGCGCGGGATCGGGGAGACGGGCAACGACTCGGTGCTGCTGCGCTCGTTCTCGGCGCTCGACCTGTCGCTGCTGGCCGCGCTCGAGGTCCAGGACCCGGCGCTCGACGAGCCCGGCTACCGGCATCTGCTCGACGACGCGCTCTCTTACCTGCGCGACGAGCGGGACCTGCGCGGGATCGAGCCGCGCGTCGGCTGGATCCACGCCACGGCCCACACCGCCGACCTGCTGAAGTTCCTGGCCCGCGACGCCCGCTTTGCGCCCGCCGACGACACCCGGCTGCTCGAGGCCGCCTGGTCGAAGCTGACGAGGCCTGGCACGCCGGTCTTCACGCACGCGGAGGAGGAGCGGCTGGCCGCGGCGCTCGTGTCGGTCGCGCGCCGGGCCGACTTCGACCCCGCGAGCCTCGACCCCTGGCTCGCGCGCTTCACGGCGCTCGAGAAGCAGGTCTGGGAGAAGAACCCTCCGGAGCCGGGGGCACTCGACGCCTCGCAGAACGCGCGCAACCTGCTGCGCAGCTTCTACGTGCTGCTGTCGCTGTCGCAGCCCGAGCCGACGAGCGGCCAGGCGGCCGCGCGGGACAAGGTTCTCGCCACGCTCCAGCAGATCAGGCGCTGAGGCGAGCGACGCCGGGGACCGCGCTCAGCGCCTGAGATCGACCTCGGCATCGGAGTCGAAGCCGAGCTCCTTGCGGCCGAAGGCCCCGGTGGCGTAGAAGCGGCCCTTGGCACGCGCGCGCACGCGGTCCTCGCGCAGCAGGTCCTTCACGGTTCCGGGCAGGCTCAGCAGGTTGACGTCGAAGCGGGTCTGCACCTTGGCCTCGCCGTAGCCGGCGAGCTCGAGCCCCTTGGGCTCGAAGCCACGCCCCAGCCGGTTGCCGTTCAGGAACAGCTCGTACTCGAAGCGCTCGATGGTGAGGGGCTCGGGGTTGGGGTTGCGGACGCGGAAGCCCACGTCGAGCGCCACGCCGCTCAGGCCCATGTCGCCGATCTTGAGCCCGTCGACGGCCAGGATCGGTGTCTTGACCGTCGCGCAGGCCGAGAGCAGCCCCGCGAGGACGAGCGCAGTCGTCGCGCCCAGCGTTCTCCGTGTCGTCATGCCTCATGCCCTCCGCTCAAGGTCCAAGGGTGCCAAGGTGCCTGCACCAGGTAGTGTGCGATGCGTCAGTAGAGATACAGCTTGACGCGCTGCATGGAGAAGCGACCCGGCTCGAGCCGCACGTGACGTCCCTGGTGGGTTTGGTCGCCGCCGAGCCAGCGAATATTCTCCCACTGCCCCGCCGCGAAACGGCCCTCTTCGACACTCAGGAGTCCCACCCGCTTGCCCGCCGCGGTCGAAGCGAACGTGACGGTGACGGCCGTCCCCCCGATGATGAACTCGTCGGGCGCCGTCGCGAGCACGAGGCCCCCCGACGGCGGCGGCGTCGCGGCCACGGAGGCTGCCGGTCCGACGACGCCGTCGGCCAGGGCCGGAGGCGTTCCCCGCTCGAACGTGGCCCGCAGGACATAATCGCCGAGCCGCACCTGTTGGGGCTGCCTTTGCTCGGCGCCTTCCGACAAGAGCCCGGCCACCCTTCCCTTGCCCTGGAGCTCGAGGATCAGGGGCTCGAGCTGCGCGACGAGACCGTAGGCCGCCCCCAGGTACGTCGCCGCCGGCTCGGCGATCGACTCGATGCCGAACGGCGCGAAGCCGATGGCGTCGTGCGCGCCGAACGCGTAGAGGCCGTTCACGGAGGCGTCCGCGCTGCGCAGCGCCTCTGGAATGAAAAGCGGGTTGAAGGGCCGCGCGTAGCGTCGCGCCCATTCCACGAAGGTCTGGAAGTAGATGTCGGGCGCGAGGAAGTCGATGCTGGGAGCCGCCGCACGCCAGATGTCGAAGAGGTGGGGCAGCGGGCCGCCGCTCGGGTACTGGCCGGGCTGGTGTCCGGGGCGAATGAGCGCCGCGTTCACGAACATCGGTATCGGGTACTCCTGCTTCCCCGCGGCAGTGACGGCTTCGGTGTAGCGCGCGAAGTGCCACGCCATGAAGATCTCCTCGGCGGGCGGCCCGGCGCCGAACACCTCCGACCATGTCCCGTTCCGCCTTCCGCCGGCGCCCCGCCAGCTCGCCCGCAGCTCGGCAGCGAGCTCGTCCCCGTGAGCCGCGAGGTAGCTCGTGAGCTCGGCGGGAACGGTCGAGGCGAAAGCACGGTCGGCCGCGGCGCTGTGGTCGCGCGCCGTCGGGATCATCCCGATCTCGTTCTCCACCTGCAGCATCACCACCGTGTGTCGCGTGCCGTCGGTCTCACGCAGGTGCTTCAGCAGCTTCCCGAAGGCCCGCGCGTCGCCGTCGCGATTCGCGGCCCAGAACGGTGAGAGCATCTCCTGCGGCGTGCCGTCGAGGTCGGCCGTGCGGGGGAAGCGCCTCGCGTCGCGCTTCACCCACGCCGGCGCGTAGCACGACATGCTGTTCTTCCACGAGCCGAACCACAGCAGCACGAGGCGCATCTGGTGCTCGCGCGCCTCCGCAATCAGCTGGTCGACCGTGGCGAACTCGAAGCGGCCCTCGTCCGGCTCGATCAGGTCCCAGTACACCGGCGCCAGTACCGTGTTCATGTTGAGCGCGGCGAAGCGGGGCCAGAACGGCAGCAGGTAGGCCGCGTTGGTGGCGGTGGAGTTGCCGAGCTCGCCGCCGCGGACGAGGAACGGGCTCCCGTCCACTATCAGCTGTGTCGCGGAGCCCTGCCGGCGCAGGTGCGGGACCTGTGCGTCGGCACCGGCTGCGAGCGCCGCAGCCGACCAGCAGAGGAGAAGCGAGCTGAAGCGTCTCATGAATAGCCTCCCTGTGCCGAGTGTCGTCGGCCGCGTCCCGCAAGCTACTCGCGCTGCGCGCGGCTCGGCTGGTGGCCGGGCACGAACATGTCCTGCCACTTGAGGTCGAGCGCCTTCTGCATCGCGAGCGGGTACGACCAGTCGCCGAGGTCCGAGGCGCCGGCGTTGTTCGTGCCGAAGGTGAACTTCGCTCCCTTCGCCTTCGCCAGGCGCAGGAAGCGCTCGCTCGGCAGCTTGTAGCGCGCGTTGATCTCGATCGCGACGCCGCTCTTCACGGCCGCGTCGATCACGCGACCCATCCGTTCCTCGGTCCAGAGCGCGTCGTACTTCGCCGCGATCACGGCCGGCAGGAACGTCGGGTTGACGTAGACGTCGATCGGCTCGGTCTCGAGGATGCCGACCGTCTTCGACACCAGCAGCTCCATGAACGCCTGCTCGTCCGGCCCGATCTCGACCTCCTCGGGGATCCAGAGCCGCATCCGCCGGCCGGCGGGGTTCGTCCACGTCATCGAGTCCGTGAAGACGTAGTCGAAGCTCGCCCGGGTCTGCTTCGAGAACATCGTGACCCACTCACGGCCCTCGGCCTGCATCCCGACGAAGACGGGCATCCCCTTCATCGACTCGAAGAACGCCAGAGCGCCCTGGTCCGTCTCGATCGGGAAGCCCTTGCCGCAGTTCACGGCCAGGCCGAGGAACATGCCGCTGCTGCGGGAGAGTGCGAGTGCCTGCTCGACGCTGAACCCGGCCTTCAAGTGAGCGTGCAGATCCACGAGCGGGAAGTTCGCACGGCCGAGCTCGAGCATCCGAGCGTAGCGCTCGTCCACTACGGGCGGCGGCGTGGGATCTGGAGTAGCCGGCAGTGGCCGCACGCGCAGGTTGCGGTAGGCGACCTGGCTCTCCGGGTCGTGGCATTGCAGCGCGAAGGTCCCGCGGCCGAGCCGGTTCAGCTGGGGCGCGCCCTCCGGCAGCGGCGCCGCTGGCTCGGTCCAGTCGACGACGAGCGTGTCGTCGACGCGGACCTCGACGCGCGGCTTGCGCACGGTGACGCGGAGCGTGAACCACTCGTCGTCGGGCGCGAGCGCCCGGTACACGTTGCGGATGCCGTAGAGGCTCCCCGTCTTCTTGAGCTCGAGGTAGTCGCGGTGCTGCTTCTGCGAGTTGTTGACCTGCACCTCGAAGCCCTGCGCCGGCCAGTCCTTCTCCTGGTAGGCCGTGTGGAAGTAGAAGCCGGAGTTGGCACCGGCGCGCGCCTTCACTTCGGCCACGGCCTCGAAGTTCTCGAATGCGGCCTGGCCGTCCGGGCCCACATAGAAGAGGTGGGCGCGCGGGCCGTCGCACGCGATGGCGCCGTCCACCACCCGGAACGAGGCCGGGTTCTCGGAGGCCCTCCAGCCGGCGAGGCTCGTGCCGTCGAAGAGCGGGACGTAGCCCTCATCCGCCGCGCGCCCGTAGGAAGCGCTCACGGCCAGGGACAGCGCAAGAAGCACGACCGAGAGGAGCTCACGACGCAGCGGGGAGCGGTTCACGGGGCTGGCCTTTCTGGCGCGGGCGGAAGGCCGTTCATCTCCGCGGCGACGCCCACGACGTCACCCGTCATGGCGAAGTCCACGGCGAGGATGTTCGGAAGCTTGTGGCGCTCCTGCTGGCACTTGCGGGCCCGGCGCAGCAGGAAGTCGTGGGCGTTCACGATCGCCGCGTTCGACGGCTTCGGGGCCGGCAGCGTCTCGATCCAGTGGTTGACCTGGAACAGCGGGCCGCTCGTGCCGCCGCGGTTCGGCTGGCACGAGAACTCCTGCGGGGCGATGAACTTGTAGGGGGTCTCCTGCACCACGTCGAAGGCCTTGTGGTACCACGCGACGCCCTCGGTGTCGTTCTCGCCGAGCACGAGAATCCGCTGGTCGGAGTCGACGAGCGCGCGCAAGGTCGGCCACGGCGGCTTCGGGACGCCGCGGTACACGAAGCGCTCGAGCCCGCTCTCGCGGAATGCCGCGGCGATGTCGGCCGGCGTGACGTAGTCCTCGATCACGAACACCAGCACTTCGCCCGGGTGGGAGACGAGGAACTGCTGCACTCCTTCGAGCATCGCGACGAGCGGCATAGCACCCAGCTCGCAGAAACCGTGGCACAGGTAGGGCGCACGCGGGCCCGTCGGCGCGCCCTGCATGCGGGCGCGGATGCGCATCGCGGCGTCGACGGCCTCCTTGCCGATCACCTTCTCGAACCTGGCGCGCGAGGCGGCCTCGTCGTCGATGTCGGTCCGGACGCGGTCGCCGAGCGGGGCGCCGTAGTGCACGTCGAAGAGCAACGCGCGGATGCCGTGGCCCAGCAGCGACACCGTCGCGAGCTCGTGGTTCGGGAACATCCAGCCGGGAGCTTCGGCCGCCGACATCGAGTTGTGGGCGCCGGGGAAGACCACCTCGTCGAGCCGGCGGGCGCACAGCGAGACGTCGCCGTTGCAGGCGTCCGTGAGCGCCGGTGCTGCGGGCAGCGCATCCGGGCTGCGCAGGAACAAGATCGCTCCGCCGATGAGTCCGACCGCCAGCAGGCCGACGAGCGCGTGGTGCAGGAGCGTCCGCGCCCACTCGCCCTGGCTGCCTTCGCGGGCCTCGGCGAGGGCCGCCTCGGCCTGGCGCGCCGCCTCCTGGATCCGCGGCGGCACGATCATGAACAGCTCGCGCAGGCCCTCGAACGCGACGAGCGCGCCC
>DATEUE010000124.1:0-5378 GCA_035283305.1 Vicinamibacteria bacterium
GGCGTCGAGAAGTTGGAGCCCGTCGAGCAGCCGCGCCCGCACTGGCCGCAGTAGTGGCAGGTGGCGCGGCCGCCGTGCGCCTGCGTTAGGATCGACAGCCGCGACGGGATCACGGGGATGCTGAGCCCCTTGCAGGCCTTCTGGATCGCGAGCTCGTAGCAGCGCGGCTTCGGCGGCGGCAGGAAGATCCCGTCGGGCTCGTTCTCGATCCCCTCGTTCGAGCCGAAGATCCCGACCATCTGGTCGAGGCGGTCGTAGTACGGCTTGATGTCGTCGTAGCCGATCGGCCAGTCGTCGCCCAGGCCGTCGCGGCTCCTGGCCTTGAAGTCCCAGGGCCCGAAGCGCAGCGAGATGCGGCCCCAGTGGTTGGTGCGCCCGCCCAGCATCCGGCCGCGGAACCACATGAACTGGTCGCCGGGAGCGACGGTGTACGGCTCACCCTCGATGTCCCAGCCGCCGATGCAGCCGTCGTGCTCCCCGAACGGGCGCCCGCGGTGGCCCTTGCCCCGCCGCGGCGAGTCGTAGTTCCACGCGAACATCGCGCCGTCCTTGGCGGCGTCCCAGGTCTGGCCGGCCTCGAGCAGCACCACCTCGGCGCCGGCCTCGGCCAGCACCTTGGCCGCCATCCCTCCGCCGGCCCCCGAGCCGACGATGCAGACGTCCCAGGCCTTCGACAGGGTGAGGATCTCCATGGGCCGAAAGGCTATCCGCGGCCGCCGGCCCCGGTCAATCGGGATCTGTCGAATGGCCAGGGCCCTCGTGGCCGCGCCGTGCCAGAATGCCTCCATGCGGCGCCCGCGTCCGACGCTGGCCCTGGCCGCGGTGGTGTGCGCTGCCGCCTGCGCCACGAACCCCGCCACCGGCAAGAAGCAGCTGATGCTGGTGAGCGAAGCCCAGGAGCTCGCGATGGGCCGCGCTTCGGACGCCGAGGTCGTGGCCGCCTACGGCCTGTACGCGGACGCCGAGATCCAGGCCTACGTCGATCGGATCGGCCAGCGGCTGGCCGCCGCCTCCGAGCGGCCCGGGCTGCCCTGGAGCTTCAAGGTCGTGGACGATCCGGCCGTCAACGCCTTCGCGCTGCCCGGTGGCTTCATCTACGTCACGCGCGGCATCCTGGCGCACCTCGGCTCCGAGGCGCAGCTCGCGGGTGTCATCGGGCACGAGATCGGGCACGTGACCGGCCGCCACTCCGCGCAGCAGATGAGCCAGCAGCAGCTCGCGATGGGTGGGCTGCTGGTCGGGATGGTCGCGGTGCCGGAGCTGCAGCAGTATGGGGGCCTGGTCCAGCAGGGACTGGGCCTGCTGTTCCTGAAGTTCGGGCGCGACGACGAGAACGAGGCCGACCAGCTCGGCCTGCGCTACATGACCCGCGAGGCCTACGAGCCGCGAGAGCTGCTCGAGGTGTTCGGCGTGCTCGACCGCGTGACGCGCGAGACGGGCGGCGGCCGCCTGCCCGACTGGCTCTCCACCCATCCGAGCCCCGGGGACCGCGCGACGCGGATCGGGAGCGCCATCGTCCCGGGCTCCGCCGCGGACCGGACCGTCAACCGCGCGGACTACCTGCGCCGGCTCGACGGGATGGTCTACGGCGAGAACCCGCGCGAGGGCTTCTTCCAGGCGAACGCCTTCCTCCATCCCGAGCTGCGCTTCACGCTCGCGTTCCCGCGCGGCTTCACCACCCGCAACCAGAAGCAGGCGGTCGTGGGGGTGAGCCAGGCGCAGGACGCGCTGGTCGCGCTGACGCTCGCCGCGGAGGCCTCAGTGGAGGAGGCCGCGCGACGCTTCTTGTCGCAGCAGGGCCTGAGCGCCGGGCGTGCGGGCCGCGACTCGATCGGCGGCCTGCCTGCGTACAGCGCGCTCTTCGAGGCCGCCACCGACGAGGGCAGCCTGCGCGGCCAGGTCGCGTTCGTGGCCAAGGACGGCCGCGTCTACCGCATCCTGGGCTACACGCCGGCCGCTCGCTTCGCCTCGTACCAGGGCGTCTTCGACGCCGCGATCCGCAGCTTCCGCGCGCTCGAGGATCCGCGCTACCTGGGCGTCCAGCCGAAGCGCATCGAGATCGTGGGCCTGCAGAGGCGCATGCCGCTCGACGAGTTCGCGCGGGTCTACCCCTCGACCGTGAAAATCGAGACGATCGCCCTGATCAACGGCCTCGCGCCGGGCGCGGCCCTGGCGGGAGGCGATCTCGCGAAACGCGTCGTCGGGGGCGGGCTGCCGAGCCCCTGAAGCGTTAGCGCCGGCCCGAGCCGAAGGTGTCGCACGCCGCGGGGTCCCCGGCCGAAAGCCCCTGCTTCAGCCAGCGCACGCGCATCTCCGAGGAGCCGTGGGTCCACGACTCGGGGGCCACGTAGCCCTGCGACTGCTG
Source organism: Vicinamibacteria bacterium (assembly GCA_035283305.1). Taxonomy (GTDB): domain Bacteria; phylum Acidobacteriota; class Vicinamibacteria; order Fen-336; family Fen-336; genus DATBSL01. Next base: position 2,366 of record DATEUE010000124.1, read on the forward strand.
CTGGATCATGTCGTCCCCGATCGCGGCCGCGGCGCGCAGCCCCTCCTCGACGTCGCCGGGGTCGAGCGCCTCCTTGTTGAAGTGGCCGTAGACGCCGGCGAAGCAGTCGGCCTGCAGCTCGAGCGCCACCGAGAGCGCGTTCGCCTCCTCCTTGGAGCGGGCTCGCTGCTGCGCCGCCTGCACCTGGTCGGACAGGCCCAGCAGGTTCTGGACGTGGTGGCCCACCTCGTGCGCGACGACGTACGCCTGGGCGAAGTCGCCCGGCGCGCCGAAGCGGCGGTCGAGCTCGCGGAAGAACGCGAGGTCGAGATAGACCTTGCCGTCGAGCGGGCAGTAGAAGGGCCCTACGGCGGCCGACGCCAGGCCGCAGGCGGACGCGACGCGACCGTCGAACAGGACCAGCGTCGGCTCGCTGTAGCTCTTGCCGCGCTTCTGGAACACCGTGTGCCAGGTGTTCTCGGTGTCCTTCAGGACCACGCCGATGAACTTGGCCTGGGGGTCGTCGGCGGGCGCCTGGCCCACCGGGCCCTCCTGGGTCGCGGGCGCCTGCTGCGGGATCATCTGCTCGACGAGCCCCAGCAGGCTCAGCAGCTGCCTGGGGTCGGCGCCGGTCAGCAGCGAGATGCCCAGCACCACCAGGAGCCCGATGCAGCCGAAGCCGGTCCCGCGGCCGCCGGGCACGCGCATGCCGCGGCGGTCCTCGACGTTGCTGCTGCCTTCACGGCCTTCCCAGCGCATGCGACCTCCGACCGGGCCCTGGATGGATGCGGCCGGCAGCCCGGCCGCGGCGATCATATAACAGGCTCTCGGCCGTGTCGGACGAGGTTGACACGGCCCGGGGACGGCGGATAGCGTGCCTCGAACTCATTGGTAGAGAGCCTGATCCAATGTCCAAGCACAGCACCTCATCCCGCTCCCGCGGCTTCCTCCTCGCGCTCGCGATCCTGGTCCTGATGCTCCCGGCCTGCGGCAAGAGCCAGGGTCCCCGCGGCAGCCAGGAGCGCCCCTACAGGATCGCGGTGATCCCGAAGGGCATGACCCACGAGTTCTGGCGCACGATCCACGCCGGCGCGATCCGGGCCCAGCGCGACCTCGCCGCCAAGGGCGTCCACGTGGAGCTCGTCTGGAAGGGACCGCTGCGCGAGGACGACCGCGAGCAGCAGGTCCAGGTGGTCGAGTCCTTCGCGAGCCAGGGTATCGACGGGATCGTGCTCGCGCCGCTCGACGAGAAGGCGCTCGTGCGCCCGGTCGAGGAAGCGGCCCGCCTCAACGTCCCCACCGTGATCATGGACTCGGCGCTCGCGTCGGACCAGATCGTGAGCTTCGTCGCGACCGACAACTACAAGGGCGGCGAGCTGGGCGCCGACGCGCTCGGCCAGGCGATGAACGGCAAGGGCAAGATCCTGCTGCTGCGCTACGCGGAGGGCTCGGCGAGCACCACGGCCCGCGAGGCGGGCTTCCTGGCGCGGCGCGAGGCCGCCTGGCCCGGCCTGGAGCTCGTCTCTTCCGACCAGTACGCGGGCGCCACGCGCGACACCGCCAAGCGCGCCGCCGAGAACCTGCTGAACCGCTACGGCCGGGATCTCGACGGCATGTTCATCGTCAACGAGTCGTCCACCTCCGGAATGCTGCTCGCGCTGCAGGACGCCGGGCTCGCCGGCAAGGTCAAGTTCGTCGGCTTCGACTCCAACCAGGCCTTCGTCGACGCGATGCGCAAGGGCCAGATGCACGGCTTCGTGCTCCAGAACCCGTTCCGCATGTCCGGGCTCGCGGTCGAGGCGCTCATCGACCACCTGCAGGGCCGGCCCGTCGCCAAGCGGGTCGACACCGGGGTCTCGGTCGTGACCCCCGCGAATCTCGACGCCCCCGAGATGCAGGCCCTGATCAAGCCGCCCCTCGACCAGTACCTCAAGCCCAGCGAATGACGGCGGTCCTGCGCCTCTCCGGCATCGAGAAGCGCTTCGGCGCGACGCTGGCGCTCGACGCCGCGTCGCTCGAGGTGCAGCCGGGCGAGGTGCACGCGCTGCTGGGCGAGAACGGGGCCGGCAAGAGCACGCTGCTGTCCATCCTGGGCGGGCTCGTGCAACCCGAGTCGGGGACGATGCTGGTCGGCGGCGAGGCCTACGCGCCCCGCTCGCCGCGCGACGCGCGCGGCCGCGGCATCGCGCTCATCCACCAGGAGCTCTCGCTGTTCCCGCACCTGTCGGTGACCGAGAACGTGCTGATGGGCACGGAGCCGGCGCGGCGCGGGCTGTGGGACCGCGACCTGGCCCGACGCCGCACGCGCGAGGTGCTCGCCGAGTTCGGCCACCCCGACATCGACCCCGACGCGGTCGTGGGCCGGCTGCCGATCGGGGCGCGCCAGGTGGTCGAGATCTGCCGCGCGATCGCCATGCGGGCGCGCGTGGTGCTGATGGACGAGCCCACGAGCAGCCTGCCGCGAGGCGATGTCGAGCGGCTGTTCGCGCTCATCGGCCGCCTCTCGGCCGCGGGCGTCGCGGTCGTATACATCAGCCACTTCCTCGAGGAGACGCGCGCCGTGGCGTCGGCCTTCACGGTGCTGCGCGACGGCCGCACGGTGGGCTCGGGACCGCTCGCGCCCGTGGGCAACGACGAGATCATCGCGCTCATGGTCGGTCGAACCGTGAGCGAGCTGTTCCCGCGGCGCGAGCGCGTCGCCGCGGGCGACGTCGCGCTCGAGGTTCGGGGCCTCGCGGCTCCAGGCCTGCAGGAGGCCTCGTTCAGCCTGCACAGGGGTGAAGTCCTCGGGATCTTCGGCCTGATGGGCTCCGGCCGGACCGAGATGGTGCGGGCGCTCTTCGGCCTGGCCCGCGCCGAGGCCGGCAGCGTGAGCGTCCTCGGGCGCGCGCGACCGCTCAGTGAGGCCCCCGCCGGGCGGCTCGCGGACGGCCTCGGGTATCTGAGCGAGGACCGCAAGGGCGAAGGCCTGGCCCTGCCGCTTCCCGTGGCCGACAATGTGACCCTCACGCGCCTCTCGTCCTGCTCGCGCCGC
>DATEUE010000125.1:0-6456 GCA_035283305.1 Vicinamibacteria bacterium
CGTGGCGGGCCTCCGCGTCGGTCACTTCACCGACTCGCGGCGGCCGACCGGATGCACGGTGGTGCTGGCGGAGGCCGGGGCTGTGTGCGGAGTCGACGTGCGCGGCGGAGCGCCGGGCACGCGTGAGACCGACCTCCTCGATCCGGTCAACACGGTCCAGCAGGTGCACGCGCTCGTGCTGTCGGGGGGCTCGGCGTTCGGCCTCGACACAGCGACGGGCGTCGTGCGCTACCTCGAGGAGAAGGGGATCGGGTTTCCGGTGGGCGTCGGCAAGGTCCCGATCGTTCCGGCCGCCGTCCTGATCGACTTGAGGCTCGGCGATTGGACGGTCCGGCCAGATGCGAACGCCGGCTACGCGGCCGCGCGCTCCGCGTCGAGCAGTCCTGTCGCCGAAGGCTGCGTCGGGGCAGGCGCGGGTGCGACTGTCGGGAAGCTGCTCGGCATGGGCCACGCCATGAAGGCGGGCATCGGTACAGCGTCCGTGCGTTTGCGGAACGGTGGCGTCGTCGCCGCGGTTGTGGCGGTGAATGCGGTCGGCGACGTGGTCGACCCCGAGACGGGGCGTTGCCTCGCGGGCCTCCGCTCCGAGGACGGCCGGGCGCTGCGCGGCACGCTCGCAGCCCTGCTGGCGGGCGAGACGCCGGGGCGTCCCCTGGCGCGCGAGAACACATCGATCGGGGTCGTGGCGACCAACGTCACCCTCGACAAGGCCGAAGCCACCAAGGTGGCGCAGATGGCCCACGATGGCCTGGCGCAGGCGATCCGGCCGGTGCACACGCCGTGGGACGGCGACACGCTGTTCGCTCTTTCGACGGGGGCGGTGACGCTCGACGACGCCACGTTCCTCGTCGGTTCCCTGGCGGCCGAGGTCGTGGCGCGCGCCGTCGTCCGCGCCGTGCTCACGGCCACGTCGCTGCCGGGGCTACCGTCGGCCGCCGACCTCGCGCGAGGCTGACGGCGGGCCGCACGTCCTGTGGAAAACGGCCCACGTCGCCGCGGGTTTCCTGTGGACGACGTGTGGAAGAGCGGGCGTCGCGCTGTGGAGAAGGTGCAAATCGGCTGTGGAGAAGCGGTGCGCGAGCTGTGGAAAAGCGGATCGCCGCCGTGGAAGACTGGGCGGCCGGCTGCGGAAACCGTGTGGGAAGGCCGTGGAAAACACACCCGAAGCTGTGGATGACCTGTGGACGATGACCGGCAACGCCCTGTGACACGAGTAGATGCCATCCTCCTGGGGGGCGTGACGTTCGGCTCGGGGGCGATCCTCGCGGCCGCCATCCTGGCCTGGATCCTGGGTTCGCTCAGTCCGGCTGTCGGTGTGGCCGCGCTCGTCGTGGGAGGGGCCACAGGCCTTCTTGCTGTTCGCGCCACCCGCTCGACCCCGTCGGTGTCCAAGCCGTGGACGCACTGGGAGTGGCTGGCGCTCGGTGCCTTCGCGCTCGTGTCCCTGCGGCAGTTCGGCTGGCTCGTCTTCGAGCGGGATGGGCACCTGCTGACGCTGCTGCCGCACAACTACGGCGACCTGCCGCTGCACTGGACCTACGTCCAGCACCTCGCGTCCGGCGCGAGCTTCTGGCCCGAGAACCCGATCCTGACCCAGGATCGCCTGCGCTACCCGCTGGGAGTCGACCTGCTCACGGCGGTCTTCGTGCAGCTCGGAGCGAGGCTCGAGGTCGTTCTCGCCGCGATGGGATTCCTAGGCGCGGCCCTCGCCGCGCTCGCCCTCCGGCGCTGGGGCGGTGCCTTCGCCGTGGCGGGATTCCTGTTCGCCGGGGGCCTCGCCGGCCTGCCGTCGCTCTTGAAGCTGAGCCTCACGGACGTCGACGGCCTGGTAGCCTGGAAGAACCTGTTCCTGTCGCTGTTCGTGCCCCAGCGCGGCTTCCTGCTCGCCCTGCCCGCCGGCCTCGTGCTGCTCACGAGCTGGCGCGCGGAGCTGCTGCGCGGCGAGCACGCGCCCTTCCCCGCGTGGGCGACCGGCCTCGTGTGGGGTGCCTTGCCTGTCGTCCATCTCCACACGTTTGCGTTCGTCTCCGTCATCGGCGGCGTGTGGGCGATCGCGACCGGCCGGTGGCGTGCGGCCCTGCCGAGCCTGGGCATCGCTCTCATCCCAGCGACTTGGGCCGTGGTGCAGGTGACCGACGGCTTCCGCGCGGCGTCACTCGTGGGCTGGGCCCCGGGGTGGGTGATCGGCGACGAGAACCCGCTGCTCTTCCTGGCCTGGAACTTCGGCCTCTGGCTGCCGTTGGCGCTCGCGGCTCTCGCCGTCGCCGTGCGCGCGCGGCGTCACGAAGAGCTACTCGCCCTGGTCCCCTCGCTCGGCGTGTTTCTCCTGCTCTTCTTCGTGCGACTCGCGCCGTGGGCCTGGGACAACACGAAGGTGATGCTGTGGTGTTACGTCGCCATGCTGCCGGCGCTCGACCGCCTCGTGGTCGGGCGCCTGCGGCCACCGTTGCGCGTGGGGACGGCGGTCCTGCTCTTCGCTTCCGGGCTCTCCAGCCTGCTCTGGGGCTCGTTCGGGCGTCTGCCGCGGCTCGAGGTTCTCGACCGCGCGGAGTACACGGCCGTGTGCGCGGCGCTCGCGCCGCTTGCGACGGCGCGCGTCGCCACCGCGCAGACCTTCAACCACCCGGTTGCCCTTTGCGGACGGCCGATCGTGGCGGGCTATCCGGGACATCTCTGGAGCCACGGGCTCGACTCGGCGGCGGCCGAAGCGGGGCTGTCGCGCCTGCTGCGAGGCGAGCCTGGATGGGAGCAGGAAGCGCGCGCGCTCGACGTGAGCCACGTCTTCTGGGGCGCGCGCGAGGCCTCGGCGTTCCCGGGCTCGAGCCGCCCCTGGGAGAGCGTGGCCGCGCCGGTGGCTTCCGGGAGCTGGGGCGCTCTCTACCGGCTGAACTGACGTCCGGCGGGCGGATCCGTCAACCGCGCCGCGTGAGGACCAGGCCGAGTGCGACCAGGACCACGGCGCCCCCGGCGAGCGTCGTGGGTCCGGGAGTCTCGCCGAACAGGGCGAGGGCGAGCAGCGACGCGATCACCGGCTCACCGAGCAGGAACAATCCCACGGTCGGCGCCGGAAGCGAGCGTAGCGCCCGGTTCGCGAGGCCGTGGCCCCCGAGCGTCGGCACGACGGCGAGGGCCGTGAACAGCAGCCAGGTCCTGACGGGATAGTTGCCAAAGCGCGTGCCGAAGGCCGCCATCAGGACAGCGAGCGTGAGCATCGCGGTGCCCCAGACGGCGAGCATGTAGGCCTTGAGCGGTAACGTGTCGCGCAGCCCGCGGCCGATCACCTGGTAGGTCGCGAGCGTCACGGCGCCGGCCAGCGCGAGCAGGTTCCCGAAGAGCGAGGCAGGCGAGGCGGTGCGCTCGCCGAGCGCGATCACGGCCGCCCCGGCCATCGCGATCGGGATCGCGATCTGCACCGCGAGCGGCGGCTTCTCATGGAGGAACACGCGCGACATCACGATCGCGAACAGCGGCGCGGTGTTCACGAGCAGCACCGATGCGGCCACCGACGTGTGCGAGAGGCTCGCGATCCACGTCGCGAAGTGGAGGGCCAGTGCCACGCCGGCGGCGACGAGCAGCAGTCGTGGCCGGCGCGGGAGGGTCGGCCAGGAGCGTCGCGCGTCGCCCCAGGCGAAGGGCCACAGGATCAGCGAGGCGATCGCCATGCGGTAGAAGGAGACCGCGAGCGGCGGCGCCCCGGCGAGGCGCACGAGAATGGCGCCCACCGAGACGAGCAGCACGGCGAGGACGAGCGTGACGTAGGGCGAAAGGTTCATCGAGAGGCAGGCGGGATTATGGCAGAGTGCCTTCTCCAGGGAGGCACTCGCCATGCGCTCGACACGCTCCGGGAGTTGGATGAAGGCGCTTCTGCTGACTACGGCTATGCTGGTTCCGGGCGCCATGTACGCGCAAGGCCCGCTGGATGCGGCCGTCGAGAAGAGGGTCGACGCCCTTCTCCGCCAGATGACCCTGGAGGAGAAGGTCGGGCAGCTCAACCAGTACTCGAGCAACCTCGATCTCACCGGTCCCGCCCCCACGCAGGGTGCGCAGAAGGAGATGTTCGACCAGGTCCGGCAGGGCCAGGTGGGGTCGCTGCTGAACGTGACGGGGGCCGAGGCCACGCGCAAGGCCCAGCAGCTGGCCGTCGAAGGTAGTCGTCTCAAGATCCCCCTCATCTTCGGCCTGGACGTGATCCACGGCTACCGCACAATCTTCCCGGTCCCGCTCGGCGAGGCGGCCAGCTTCGACCTCGCGGCCATCGAACGCTCGGCTCGCGTGGCCGCCACCGAGGCGGCGGCGGCGGGAGTGCACTGGACCTTCGCGCCGATGGTGGACATCGCGCGGGACGCGCGCTGGGGGCGGGTGATGGAAGGGGCGGGGGAGGATCCCTTCCTGGGCGCGCAAGTGGCGGCGGCGCGCGTGCGGGGATTCCAGGGCAAGGACCTCGCCGCGCTCGACACCATCGCCGCCTGCGCCAAGCACTACGCCGGCTACGGCTTCGCCCAGGCGGGGCGCGACTACAACACGGTCGATCTCTCGGAGCACACGCTGCGCAACGTCGTGCTGCCTCCGTTCAAGGCTGCGGTCGACGCCGGCGTCGCCACGCTGATGAACTCGTTCAACGAGATCGGCGGGGTCCCCGCCACGGGAAACGTCCACCTGCAGCGCCAGATCCTGAAGGGCGAGTGGGGCTTCTCCGGCTTCGTCGTGTCCGACTGGGGCTCGATCGGCGAGATGGTGTCCCACGGCTCCGTGGAGAACCTCGAGCAAGCCGCGCGCGTGGCGCTGCTGGCCGGCAGCGACATGGACATGGAGTCGCGCGCCTACGTCGCGCGCCTCGCGGGGCTCGTGCGCTCGGGGGCGGTGGACGCGAAGCTGGTGGACGACGCGGTGCGGCGGGTGCTGCGGCTGAAGTTCCGCCTCGGCCTCTTCGACGATCCCTATCGCTACTCGGACGCGGCGCGCGAGCAGCGGGTGCTCGCGGACCCCAGCCATCAGGCAGCTGCCCTGGAGGTCGCGCGCGCCTCGATCGTGCTGCTCAAGAACGAAGCGGGGCTGCTTCCCCTCGACAAGGGCGCGCGCAGCATCGCCGTGATCGGTCCGCTGGCCGCCGACAAGGACTCGCCGCTCGCCGGCTGGCGCGCCCAGGCGCAGTCGAACTCGGCCGTCTCGCTGCTCGAGGGCATCCAGGCGGCTGTCTCTCGTTCGACTCGCGTCGTCCACGCGGAAGGGGCGAAGCTCGTCAAGGGCCGGCGCGGCTTCGCCTTCGAGCTGACCTTCAACACCGATGATCGTTCGGGCTTCGCCGCGGCTGTGGAAGCCGCTCAGGGCGCCGACGTGGTGGTGATGGCCCTCGGCGAAGACGGGTTCCAGACGGGGGAGGGCCGCAGCCAGGTGGACATCGGCCTCAAGGGCCTCCAGGAGGAGCTGCTTCGCGCCGTGCTCGAGGTGAACAAGAAGGTGGTTGTGGTCCTGATGAACGGTCGGCCCCTCGCGATCCCGGGAGTGGTGGACGCCGTCCCTGCCGTCGTCGAAGCCTGGCACGGCGGATCGCAGGCGGGACACGCGATCGCGCAGGTCCTCTTCGGGGACTGCAACCCGTCGGGCAAGCTCCCGATGTCCTTCCCGCGGCACGTCGGCCAGCTGCCGTACTCCTACAACCACAAGAACACCGGGCGACCGAACCCGGTGCCGGAGGTCTTCTGGTCGCACTACACCGACGCTCCCAGCGATCCGCTGTTCCCCTTTGGCTTCGGCCTCAGCTACACGACCTTCGGCTACTCGGATCCGCGGTTGAGCGCCACCGAGATCGGCCGGGACGGGGAGCTCCGCGTGTCCGTGACGCTCGCCAACACCGGCCCGCGAGTGGGTACCGAGGTGGTGCAGCTCTACGTCCGCGACCTCGTGGGCAGCGTCACGCGTCCGGTGAAGGAGCTCAAGGGCTTCCAGAAGCTGGAGCTCGCCGCCGGCCAGTCGCGCGTAGTCACGTTCACGCTGAAGGCGTCCGACCTGGCCTTCTACACGGCCGCCGGCCGCTGGGAGGCCGAGCCGGGGGCGTTCAAGGTCTTCGTCGGCGGCAACTCACGCGACTTGAAGGAGGCCGCGTTCAGCCTGCGCTGAGAGTCCGCTTCACGCCCGTGCGCTGAGCGCGGCCCGAGCCTGCGCCAGCGCCTCGTCGAGGCGCTCCACCCGGTCGCCGCCGCCCTGGGCCAGGTTGCCGCGGCCGCCGCCGCGGCCGCCGAGGTGCTCCACGGCGGCCTTGAGCAGCGCGGGCACGTCGTTCGGCAGACCCTCGGACTGCGCGAAGACCAGGTGAGCCTTGTCGCTTCGGCTGCCGAGAAGCGCCACCGCGGGTGCGAGCGCCACGACCCGCGTGGCGAGCAGGCGCAGGTCCTCGGCGGGCCAGCCGTCGAAGGCGGCCACGACGACGGCGGGGGAGGCTACAGTCGGGGCGGGACC
>DATEUE010000126.1:0-19269 GCA_035283305.1 Vicinamibacteria bacterium
CACGCTCGCGTCCTACGCCATCGAGGGCGGCCACTCGAGCCACTTCGCGAAGACCAAGGGGCTGATGTACGGCGATCCCGCGACCTGGCACCGGCTCGCCGCGCTGCTCGCCGAGGTCGTGGCGGACTACCTGCGCGCGCAGGTAGAGGCCGGCGTCCAGGCGGTGCAGCTCTTCGACTCCTGGATCGGCGCCCTCGACGAAGCCGACTACCGCGAGCTCGTGCTGCCGCACGTCAGGCGCATCTTCGACGCGCTCGCGGACCTCGACGTCCCGACGATCCACTTCGGCACCGGCACCGGCCACCTGCTCGCGGCACAGCGCGAGGCCGGCGGCAGTGTGATCGGGATCGACTGGCGGACGCCGCTCGACGAGGGCTGGCGGCGTGCCGGGGACGGCGTGGCCGTCCAGGGCAACCTCGACCCGACGCTGCTGTTCGCCCCGCGCGAGCGGCTGCTGGCGCGAGTGGACGACGTGCTGCGCCGCGCACACGGACGGCCCGGGCACGTCTTCAACCTGGGCCACGGCATCCTGCCGGGCACGCCGACCGACGCCGTCCAGGCCGTGGTCGAGCACGTCCACGCGACGACCGCGGTGGGCTGAGACAGGGGGTGGCGAGCCACGATACGATTGCGCTCGCTCCGTGGAGGCAGCAACCGATGCGTCTCGCCCGGCCGACCCTGGTCCTGCTCACCGTCCTCGCCGCCGGCACGCTCCTCGCGCAGGGCGCCGCGTCGGTGAAGCAGATGGCGTACGCGCGAGTGAGGCTCGCCGAGCAGATCGCCGCGGATCCCGAGCTCCGCAAGGCGGTGGCTGCAAAGAACGCCGAGGGCGAATCGCAGCAGACGATCGAGGCGCGCGATCGTGACTGGACGCAGAATCCCGCAGAGCCGCGGCGCAAGGCCCTCACCGGCAGCCGCTGCGCCGCGAGGCTGCGCGAGTTGATCGCGTCCGACCCGCTGGTGACCGAGGCGATCGTGATGGACGCGCACGGCGCCAACGTGTGCGTGTCGCGTGAGACCAGCGACTACTGGCAGGGCGACGAGGACAAGTGGAAGAAGCCGTTCCTCGAGGGGCGGCCGGCCTTCGTCGACGAGCCGGCGTTCGACGCGAGCTCGGCCACGTACGCCGTTCAGTTGAGCGTCCCCGTCTCGGATGCTGGCAAGCGCATCGGGGCGTTGACGCTGACCCTCAAGGTGAGGAAGGACGCGACCGCCCCGGCGCGCTGAGCCCCCCCGCTAGCGGGTTAGCTTGCGGTACTTGATCCGGTGCGGCTGGTCGGCGCCTATGCCGATCCGGCGCTTGCGGTCGGCCTCGTAGTCCTGGTAGTTGCCCTCGAACCAGACCACCTGGCTGTCCCCCTCGAACGCGAGGATGTGGGTCGCGATGCGGTCGAGGAACCAGCGGTCGTGGCTGATCACGACGGCACAGCCCGCGAACGAGATGAGCGCCTCCTCGAGCGCGCGCAGCGTGTCGACGTCGAGGTCGTTCGTGGGCTCGTCGAGCAGCAGCACGTTGCCGCCGCTCTTCAAGAGCGTCGCGAGGTGGAGCCGGTTGCGCTCGCCGCCCGAGAGGTCCTTCACCCTCTTCTGCTGGTCGGGGCCGCGGAAGCCGAACGACGCCGCGTAGGCACGCGAGTTCATCTCGCGCTTGCCGACCATCACCAGGTCCTTGCCGCCGTCGGAGATCTCCTCCCAGGCGGAGCGCTCGCCGATCAGGCTGTCGCGGCTCTGGTCCACGTAGGAGAGCGCCACCGTCTCGCCGACCCCGAGCTCGCCCGTGTCGGGCTTCTCCTGCCCCAGGATCATGCGGAACAGTGTCGTCTTGCCCGCGCCGTTCGGCCCGATCACGCCCACGATGCCGCCGCGTGGCAGCATGAAGTTGACGTCGTCCATCAGCAGGTTTTCGCCGTAGCCCTTGCGCAGGCCCTTGGCGTTGATCACCACGTCGCCGAGCCGCGGCCCCGGTGGGATCGAGATCTCGCGCTTGTCAGAGCACTTCTCGGCGGCCTGCTCCTCGGCCAGCATCTCCTCGTAGTGCGTGATGCGCGCCTTGCCCTTGGCCTGGCGTGCCCGTGGCGCGAGCCGGATCCACTCGAGCTCGCGCTCGAGCGTGCGGCGGCGGGCCGAGGCTTCCTTCTCCTCCTGCGTCAGGCGCTGGTCCTTCTGCTCGAGCCAGGACGAGTAGTTGCCCTCCCACGGAATGCCGGCGCCGCGGTCGAGCTCGAGGATCCAGCCCGCCACGTTGTCGAGGAAGTAGCGGTCGTGCGTGATCGCGACGACGCAGCCCTTGAAGTCCTTCAGGAAGCGCTCCAGCCAGGCCACCGACTCGGCGTCGAGGTGGTTCGTGGGCTCGTCGAGCAGCAGCATGTCGGCGGGCTGCAGCAGCAGGCGGCACAGCGCGACGCGCCGCTTCTCGCCGCCCGAGAGCGTCGTGACGTCGGCGTCCCCCGGCGGCAGGCGCAGGGCCTCCATCGCGTGCTCGACCTGTTGGTCGAGGTCCCACAGGTTCTGGGCGTCGATCTGGTCCTGCAGGCGCGAGAACTCGTCCGCGGTGTCGTCCGAGTAGTTGGCCGAGATCTCCTCGTAGCGCGTGAGGATCGTGCGCTTCTCGGCGACCGCCTCCTCGACGTGCTGCAGCACGTTCTTCTTCGGGTCGAGCTGCGGCTCCTGCGGCAGGTAGCCGATGCGGGTGCCCTCGGCCGGGAACGCCTCGCCGGCGAAGTCCTTGTCGGCGCCGGCCATGATCCGCAGCAGCGTCGACTTGCCGGCGCCGTTCGCGCCCAGCACGCCGATCTTGGCGTCGCCGTAGAACGACAGCCAGATGCCCTTCAGGATCTCCTTGCCCTGGGGGGTGACCTTGCGCAGGTCCTTCATGGTGAAGATGAACTGGGGCATGCGGGTCTCTCGTCTCCTTGTTCCTGGGGCCTGTCTCTGGCACCGCCCGGGACGCGGTGGGCCAAGCATTCTGACACGGCCGCGCGGCCGGGGCTAGACTCGGCGGATGAGGGTGGCGGTCACCGGCGCGAGCGGCCTCATCGGCGGTGCGCTCGTCCCGTTCCTGAGGGCGGGCGGCCACGACGTCCTGCGCATGGTGCGGCGGACTCCACGGGCGCAGGACGAAGCGCGCTGGGACCCCGAGTCGGGCGAGCTGGACGCGTCCGCACTCGGGAGTCTCGATGCCGTCGTGCACCTCGCCGGCGAGAACATCGCGGGAGGGCGTTGGACCGAGTCGAGGAAGGCGCGCCTGCGCGCGAGCCGCGTGGGGCCGACACGACTCCTCGCCGAGGCGCTCGCCAGGCTGAAACGCAAGCCGCAGGTGCTCGTATCGGCCTCGGCCCTCGGCTACTACGGCCACCGCGGCGATACCTGGCTGACGGAAAAGGACTCACCGGCCGACGATTTCCTGGGACGCCTGTCGGTCGAGTGGGAGCGGGCGACGGCGCCGGCACAAGAAGCCGGGATCCGAGTGGTGAGCCCGCGCATCGGCATCGTGCTGAGCCCCGCGGGCGGCGCGCTCGCGAAGATGCTCCTGCCTTTCAAGGCCGGCCTCGGAGGCGTCGTGGGCCCGGGCACGCAGTACATGAGCTGGATCGCCCTCGATGACCTCGTGGGCGTGATCCAGCACGTGCTCGACCGGAGTGACCTTGCCGGACCGGTGAACGCCGTGACCCCCTCGCCCGTCACGAACGCCGAGCTCACGAAGACGCTCGGCCGCGTCCTGGGGCGTCCCACGCTCATGCCCGTCCCGGCGTTCGCGCTGCGCCTGGCGCTCGGCGAGATGGCCGACACGCTCCTCGCCAGTACGCGCCTGCGCCCGGAGCGGCTGCTCGCCACCGGCTACCGCTTCCGCTTCCCGCAGCTCGAGGGGGCGCTGCGCCACGTGCTCGGAACCCCGCTCCCCCCTCCCGCGTAAAGACAGGTGAAAGGACGGGCGAGCCATGGAAGTCCTGGGGGTTCTGATCGCGCTGGCGGCGCTGGTGGCGGTGCCCTTCGTGTTGTTGGCCGTGGCCCTGAAGGTCCTGTTCGTCCTGGTGCTGTTGCCGCTCAAGCTCGTGGCGGCCCTCTTCAAGGGGCTCTTCGGGCTGGTGTTCGGTCTGGTCGGGGGACTCTTCGGCCTGGTCGCGGGGGGGATTGGCCTGGTCGGGGGCCTTCTCGTCCTCTTCGTCGTGCTCGTGCTGCTGCCCCTGGCACCGCTGCTGCTGCTCGGCGGCCTGGTGTGGTTGGCGCTCAAGGCGTTCAGTCCCGCCGCCCGGGCTGCCTGAGATTAGCCCTTACCCGTCAGTCAGTTACGGACGACTTCCTCCCGCCCAGCCGGTGACGCAAGTCTGACAATCCCCGCACTCCCGCTTTGCTAGCCTGAGCCTTGGTTGCGGCCATTCGGCCGAAGCGGAGGCTAGGCAAGTGACTCTCACCTGGAACGGCAAGCGGTTCGACTGGGTCAACGTCTCCTGGTTCGCGGCGATCCACGCCGGCGCGCTGCTCGCGCCCTGGACCTTCACCTGGACCGGCCTCGGTCTGGCGCTCGGGCTCTGGTGGTTCGTCGGCTCGATCGGCATCTGCATGACGTACCACCGCCTCCTCACCCACCGCGGCTTCACGCTCTGGAAGCCGCTCGAGTACGTGGGCACCGTGGCCGGCATGCTGGCGAGCGAGGGCGGGGCGATCTCCTGGGTCGCGATGCACCGCATCCACCACGCCAACTCCGACCAGCCGGGCCAGGACGTGCACACGCCCAAGGACGGCTTCGTCTGGAGCCACATCGGCTGGATCCTGACGAAGCTCGGCCTCGACTACCGCGAAATGGAGCGGCGCTGGGCGCCGGAGCTCGTGGCCGACCCGGTGCACCGCGTGTTGAACCGCCTCCACTGGGTCCCGAACGTGGTGCTCGGCATCGCCTTCTACGCCTGGGGCGGCTGGTCGCTGGTCGTGTGGGGCATCTCGGTCCGCCTGGTGCTGACGCTCCACGGCACGTGGTTCGTCAACTCGGCCGCCCACACCTGGGGCTACCGCACCTGGGAGACGAAAGAGGACTCGCGCAACCTCTGGTGGGTCGGCCTCGTGGCCTGGGGCGAGGGCTGGCACAACACGCACCACGCCTTCCAGCGCTCGGCACGCCACGGCTTCGGCTGGGAGCTGGACCTGACCTGGCTCGCGATCCGCGGCCTCGCGGCGCTCGGCCTGGCGCGTGACCTCCACCTGCTGCCGAAGAACGCCGAGCGCTTCCGGATCCGGCGCGAGCTCGCTGAGCCCGCCACGGCCGCGATCGCGGCCTAGCTCTCGTCGGCCGCGGTCGCTCCCGTATCTGCAGCCAGCTCCTCGGCGGGCGCGGGGGGCGCCATCGTGGCAGGGCGCGTGCGCGTGGACGACCGCGAGAGAGAGCGCCTCTTCGCGACCACGCGCTTCTTCGCGACCGGGCGCCTCTTGTCGCGTACGGCCGACTTCGCCTCGCCCATGAGCGCGGCCCGCGCCGCGGCGAGCTCCTTCTTCTTCTCCGGGCCGACCTCCGGGTAGCGCAGCTTCAGCTTCGCGAGCGCCTCGTAGATGGCGCCCGCCACCACGAGCCGCGCAAACCACTTCTTGTCCGCCGGCACCACGTACCAGGGCGCGTCCTTCGTCGCCGTCTTTGCGATCGCGTCCTGGTAGGCGTCCATGTACGCCCGCCAGTGCTTGCGCTCCTGGGCGTCGGCCAGCGAGAACTTCCAGTGCTTCTCCGGCTCCTCGAGCCGCTCCAGGAAGCGCTCCTTCTGCGCCTTCTTCGACACGTTCAGGAAGAACTTCACGATCAGGAAGCCCTGGCGGGAGAGATAGCGCTCGAACGCGCGGATGTCCTCGAGACGCTCGTCCCAGACCCGCTTCGTGACGAGCGAGCGCGGCAGCTTCTGCTTCTCGAGGATCTCCGGGTGCACGCGCACGACCAGGACCTCCTCGTAGTACGAGCGGTTGAAGATGCCGATCCGGCCGCGCTCGGGCAGCGACTTCGACGTGCGCCACAGGGCGTCGTGGTCGAGCTCCTCCGAGGTGGGCGCCTTGAAGGCGAACACCTGGCAGCCCTGCGGGTTGACGCCGGACATCACGTGCTTGATGGCGCCGTCCTTGCCCGCCGCGTCCATCGCCTGGAATATCAGCAGCACGCCCCACTGGTCCTGCGCGTAGAGCTTGTCCTGCATTTCGGCCAGGAGCGCGACACCCGTCTTCAGGTACTCCTGGGCTTCTTCCTTGGACACGAGGCCGCGGGTGTCGTCGGGATCGTAGTCGCGCAGGCGGAAGCGCTTCCCGCTCGTGACCCGGAACGGCTCGACGAGCTCGCCGATGCGGCGGAGGCGCTTCTTTGGCGAGAGCTTCTTCAGGGGCCGGTCTTTCTTGGCCATCGTCCCTTCCTTGGTGGGGGGGCATTCTACAATGGCAGGATGAGATTTCGTGGCCTTGCGGCTCTGCTGCTCACGGCCCTGCCCGCGGGCGCACGCGGCCAGTCGATCGAGATCACGCCGATGGTCGGCTATCGCTTCGGCGGCAGCCTGCAAGCGGCCCCGGGGACCGGAGCCGGCGGCCAGTCGAGCGTCGAGGTCGAGGTGGACGACGCCGCGGCGTTCGGGGTGCACCTGGGCTACCGGGTCGGCGAGGGCGAGATCGAGCTCCTGTACGCGCGCCAGGACACGCAGCTGCAGACGGCGGCCCTCTTCACCGGCGCTCCCGTCTTCGACCTCGCGCTCGAGACCTGGCAGCTCGGCGGGACCTACCTGTTCGGCGACGACGACGCGCGAGCGCGGCCCTTCGTCGCGGTCGGTCTGGGCCTCACACGCCTGCTACCCGAGCCTTCCGGCCTCAGCGACGAGACGCGCTTCTCGGCCTCGTTCGGCGCCGGCGTCAAGCTCTGGCTCGGGCGCCACTTCGGCATCCGGCTCGAGGGCCGCGGCTTCTTCACCGTGCTCGACAGCGACAGCCGGAGCTTCTGCGACTCTGACAGCGGGTGCCTGATCCGAACGACGGGCTCGGAGCTCTCGCAGGCCGAAGCCCGCGCTGGCTTGATCCTGCGTTTCTGAGCGGCGGCTACGCCGCGAGCGGGCGCAGGCGCAACGCACCCTCTTCGACCCAGTGCGTGAGGCAGTGGAACACGCGGTACGAGTCGACCGGGAGCGCCTCCTCGACCTCGCGCGGCAAGGCACCGTCGCAGACCTTCTGCCACAGCTTCACCACGAAGTCGTAGTCCGGCTCGTCCGGCACGGTCGAGGGGCTCTTCCCGGTGGATTCGAGCGCCGAGTCCTCCGGGACGAGTGTGAGGGCGCGCTGGAGCTCGCCGTGGCGCCGCACGCCCTCGACCAGCAGCTGCGTGACCGGTAGCCTCTCCCCGTCTCCCGTCTCCGCCTTTCGCCCGCGAACGAAGGCGAACGTCGCCGTGAATGGACGCTCGATCAGCTGGTAGAGCGCCTCACTGCCCCGCCGCGCCCCGCACTGGGCGCCCCGGATGGCACCGTCCTCGAGGCGCAGGCTCGCCACGGGCCGGCCCTTCTCGTCCAGCAGGTTGAGCGTGCCCGTCTTGCCGAGCTCGGAGAGGTTCTGCAGCAGGTTGGGCAGGCCGAAGAGATCGAGGTCGCCCGAGAACGACGGCGGGGCGGCGGGCGTCTCCGCGGCCCGCCCCATGGCCGCCAGCGCCTTCTGCGCCTCGCGGCCGAACCCCTGGTTGCCGAAGCGCGAGGCGATGCTCTCGAGTAGCTCGACCGCCTCCGTCGCGCGGGTCGAGGCGAGCGCCGTGACCAGGCAGGTGAGGACACCCTCGCGTCCCCGCGCGAGCCCGCCGAGCATGCCGCGCGGCAGGTTCTCCTCGACCGCCTCGACGAGCGTCGCGACCACCGCCGGCGCTGGCGACAGGTCCTGGTTCGAGAGCTCGGCGAGGCGCGACAGCGTGTCCCCGGAGGAGGCGTGCCGGGCGAGCGCGTGCTCGACGAGGGCCGCCCACGCGCGTGGGCTCGCGAAGCGCGCGAGCGTCGCCGCGGTCCGGTCCAGATGGACGAGCAGCACGGGCCGGTCCTCGGCCGACGCAGGCAGCATCTGGATCGCCCGCTCCACGGCCCGGAACTGCGCCAGCAGGTGCCCTTCCGCCCGGGGCTGGCGTGTGGCCTGCAGGTACTGCAGCGCTTCCTTGACCAGGAACAACGGCTGCCCGGGCTCGATGAACGGCGCCACGGCGTCGATCTCCTCGTCGACCGGCCACGTCGTCTCCGCGGAGCGCGGGATCGTCCGCAGCAGGTGCACGACGTTGCGCACGAAGAAGAGCCCGGCCGTGCTGCCGTCGCGGTCCGCCTGCAGCCTCTCCCACGCGGCCACGCGCGCGGGCGCGCCGTGCGCCTCGAGCAGGTTCAGGAACTGCCGCCTGCGGTCGCGCCGCTGCTCCTGCTGCAGCTCGTCCAGCAGCCGCTCCGGCGCGTAGGCCCGGAAGAAGCCCAGCACCGGGCGCAGGAAGAAGTGGCTCTCGGGTCGCTCGGCCAGCTTGCGGATCCGCTCTTCCGCCAGGTACTCGTGGCCGGAGGCGACCATCGGCTCGATGAATGCCGCCTTCACCTGGCCTTCCGCGACCATCTGGCGCGCGAGCTCGAACATCTTCAGCGACCGGCCGTACGAGCCCTCGTTGAACTGCTCGATCGCGGCGTGGACCATCTCGCGAAAGCGCCGGCCGGCCTCCCCCGGCTCGTCGGCGAGCGCGATCATCCGACGCATCGCGCTCACCTGGCCGCCTTCGGGGAGTGGCGGGAGGTCGGGCATGGTGGGGAGCGTCCAGCCCGACACGCTGCGGCCGAGCGCCCGGAACATCTCGTCCGTCCCGCCGACGATGCCGAGCCCACGGATGCGGTCGAGGTACTGCTGCAGCTCGGCCCCGTCCTTCGCCTGCAGCGAGGCCTCGAGCACCGCGTCCGCCACGAGCGCGGTCCGGCCCGCCGCAGGCGCAGCGCCCTGCGGGGCCGGCCGCGAGCTCGAGTCGGGCGCGGCCGCCGCGTTGGCCGGGGGCAGGGCGACCTGCTCGAGCCGCTGCAGCAACAGCGGCAGGCGGCCAAGGCCCTGCACGATCGCCGAGAGCACCCGCGGCGCCGCCTCGGCCGCCTGCTGCGCGCTCGCTGCCGCCGCGCGCGCGACCGGCTCGGGGGCGCCCGACTGGCGGTGGACGATCTCGACCTTGCTGGCGAGCGCCTGTCGGGATTCGTCCAGCCGTGAGAGCCCGAGCGCGAGCTGCTCGCGCCCTTCCGCCGGGCAGGCTTCCAGGAGCAGGGGACCCAGCGCCCGCAGGTACGCGTCGAGCTCGGCAGCGCCGATCAGCTCGAAGTCGCCCATCATGTGGATCTTGCGGGCGGAGTGGAACAGCAGCTCGCCGAGCGCCAGGGCACCCCCCTGGATTTCGACCTGCCGCACGCACCAGTTCACGATCTGCTGGGCCACGAACGCCGGCTGCAGCCCCATCAGGAAGCTGATGGCGTCGAGCGCCATGAGCGGGGCGACCTTGTCCGACAGGTACTCCCCGAACACGTGCAGCGCGTCCTGGAGCTCGGCAGGATCGGGGCGCGCGGCGTCGTCGCTCAACGGATGGCCTCCGCTACTCCCCGACCGCGGCCTTCAGCGTCTCGATGCGGGCGTTGACCTCGGCCAGGCTCAGCTTGCGGAAGCGTTCCGGCAGGAAGCGCGTGTCGGTGCACTCCTTCACGGCGAGGAGATCCATGAGCTCGAGCCGCTCGACGTGGGCCGAGGGCCGGAAGTCCGCGATCGCCGCCTCGATGCAAGCCCGCAGCGGCTTCGCCTGGCCCTTGCCGCGCTCCTCGAGGTCCTTCCCCGACTCGTGAACGCGCAGGGCGCGGACCAGCAGCCCCTCCATCTCGTTGCCGCCGAGCTGGTCGTTGTCGGGCAGCGGTGGCAGCTCCTCGGGTTTGATCGGGAGCTTCAGCTTGCGCGCCATCGCGGCGAAGAGCGTGGCGCGGCCCGCGGCGTCGCCGGGCGGGAAGAGCGGGATGTGGACGTCGAGCCGGCCCTGGCGCTTCAGGTCCACCTCGACCAGGTCGGGCCGCGAGGTCGCGAAGATCCACACGATCTTGCCGCGGTTCTTCGTGTCCGACATCTCCTTCGCGAGCATGCCGTAGACGCGCCCCGAGAGACCGGAGTCCGAGTCTCCTCCGCCGCGCTTGCCCGTCATCTGGTCGGCCTCGTCCACGAACACGATCACCTGCCCGAGCGCGTGCAGGATCGAGAACACCTTCTCGAGGTTGCCCTCGGTGGCGCCCACCCACTTCTCGCGGAAGTTCTTCATCTCGACGCAGGGGATGCCGATGTCGCCCGCGAGGCACTCGACGAGGTAGGTCTTGCCGGTGCCGATGCGGCCGGTGAGCAGATACCCCATCGGGATCGCCATCGTGCGCCCGCGCTTCAGCAGCACCGCGTCCTCGCGCAGCCAGGCCTTGGCCTCGTCGTGGCCCGCCACGTCGTCGAGCGTGCGCGTCGACTCGAGGAACTCGAGGCGCCCCGCGGCCTCCTTCTCGATCAGCTCCTTCTTCATGCGCGTGAGGTAGGCGCCGGTGATGCGCTCGCCGCTCGTGAGCGCGCGCTTCACGAGCGTACGCACCGAGACCCGCGACAGGCCCACGAGCTTCTCGGCCAGCACCTCGCGCGTCACCTCGGAGGCCTTCTCGAACTCCTTCACGTCGGGCACGAGCTCGCGCACGAACTCGTGGATGTCGTCGGCGCCCGGCAGCGGCACCCTGATCTTCGCGCTGTACGGCGACTCGACCAGGCTGCGATTGAGGTCGGCCAGGTTCTCGGTGATCAGCACGGTGGCGACGAAGGCGCTCGTCACCTCGGGGTTCGCGGCCCATTCCTGGATCTGGATCAGCGTCTGGCTCAGGTCGGCGACGTAGATCGGGTCGCCCTGCGGTGCGATGAAGTGCGCGTAGTCGAGGATCACCGCGACCTTGAGCGGGCTCGCCACCGACTTGCCGTCCTGGACCTTGGTGCGGCGGCGCGCGAAGGCCAGCACCCGGTCGACGATCTCGAGGGCGCGCTTGGGGTCGCGCGGGAGCTGGTCGCGCAGGTCCAGCTTCTCCATCTTCTCGGCCACGGCGTCGAGCGCCGCGGGCGCCCCGCGGAAGGCGTCGACCCCGCGCAGGAATCGGAACACCTCCTCGACACCCTTGTAGGCGCCGTCCTTCGACGGGTCGGGCGGCTCGATCCGCACGCCGCGGCCGCGGTCGTAGCGCACCACCACGTCGAAGGGCTGGAACATCGTGCCCGTCAGGAACTCGCTGAGCGCGACGAAACCGGTCCCGCCCTTTCCTGAAGGCGCCGGCACGAGGTCGAACACGTTGCCATGCAGCACGAACTGGCTGGTGGCGCCGGCCTTGAATACCTGGCGCATCTCCTCGGCCCACGCCGGCAAGCGGATCGCTTCGGCCATCAGCGTTGCCTCTGCCCCACCCGCGGACGCGGCGGCCGCGCTGGCTGCGGTTCCTCCGGTTCCTCCGGCTCCTGCGGCTCGAGGGGCGGCTCACCCGGCGTGCGCGGCAGCGAGGGCAGGCTGCTCGCGTCGAGGTCGAGCGAGGTCATGTCGGACATCAGATCGGAGTGCTGGTCCATCCAGCGCGAGGTCTCGCTGAGCGTCGAGGAGACGGCGTCGAGGCGGGCCGAGAGCGCCTCGGGCGAGCGGCTCACGGCGCTCTCTTCGCGCACCAGGCGCACCTGCTGCTCGATGCGCTCGAGCTCGGCGTCGATCACCGCGAGGCTGTTGCTCGCGCTGTCGAGGTTCGCGAGGCGCTTCTCCTGGATCTCGAGCGTCGCCCGCAGCGAGCGCGCGAGGGCACCCTCGGGATCGCCGGCCGCCGCGAGCCGGGTCTTCAAGCTCTCGAGGCCGCTCTCGAGCTGCCGGCGGTCGACGCGCGCGATCGTGTCCGTGATCGACTCGCGCGAGGCGAGCAGGCGCAGGAACAGCCACAGCATCTGGTTCAGGTTTCCGGCGCGGAAGTCGCCGAGGCCGCCCTCGCCGGCGGAGGCGCCGAGGCCCAGCACCTCCCGGCACACCACCACGAGCGCGCGATAACGGCCCTGCGACGCCGGCTGCAGCCGGTCGTACGCCGCCTTCATCCGGTCTTCGGCGTTCCCGGAGCGTGCCAGCAGCCGCTCGCCCTCGATCAGCTTCTGGAAGCGCTCGCTCGCCGAGCGGCCGCCCACGAAGGCGACGATCCCCGCGAGGCCCAGCAGCCAGAAGCCGGGGTTGACGAAGCCCGCGAGGCCGAAGGACACGAGCAGCATCTGGGTGAGCGGCATGGCACCGAGCACGCGCGAGCGGACGGGCTTCCAGAAGGCGGCCTTCACGTAGTCCCAGTAGGACATCGGCTCGCCGGCCATCGTCAGCTCCGCCTCACTTTCGCGCCTCGACCTTGCTGAAGGCCTCCCCCACTTCCCTCACGGCGTTCTTGAAGGCCGCAGTCTCCTGAACGGCGAGCGGGTCGCTTTCGCGCGTCTTCGGGATCACGTCCCTGAACTCGTGGGCGATCCGGCCCGGCCCCGCCGCCATGACCCACACCCGGTCACCCAGGTACACGGCCTCGGCGATCGAGTGCGTGACGATCATGACCGTCGACTCCACCTCGTGCCACAGGTCCATGATCAGCCGCTGCATCTCGATTCGCGTTGGCTCGTCGAGCGCCGAGAACGGCTCGTCCATCAGGATGATCTGAGGCTTCAGCACCAGCGAGCGTGCGATCGCGACCCGCTGCTGCTGGCCGCCCGAGAGCTGGTGCGGGTACTTGTGCTCGTGCCCGGCGAGACCGACCCGCTTGATCCACTCCCACGCGCGCGCCCGCCGCTCGGAGCGGCCGAGCTTCAATTCGTGCTGGTTGAGCTCCAGGCCGAAGCTCACGTTTTCGAGCACCGTGCGGTGCGGGAACGAGCTGTACTTCTGGAAGATCATGCCACGGTCGCGGCCCGGACCCGTGACCTTCTTGCCCCGCACGAGCACCTCGCCCGAGGAGGGCGGGTACACGTCGGAGAAGCCCTGGATCAGGTTCAGGATCGTGGACTTGCCGCAGCCCGAAGGGCCGACGATCGCGATGAACTCGCCGTAGCTCGGGACGTCCTCGATCGTGAAGTTGATGTCCTTGAGCGCCGTGAACTGCGTGGGCTGGCCGGGGTTGAAGGTCTTGCTGACGCCCTTGAACTCGATCACCGGGGGCTGGGCGCTCACCGCTTGGCCTCCCGGTAGGGGAACAGGAAGCGCCCGACCGCGGCCCACAGCTTGTCCGTCACGAACGCCACCAACACGATGATGACGAGCACGAGGTAGATGTGTTCGCGCGGCCCGCGCCGCTGCGAGGTGATGATGATGCCGCCGAGGCCGCGGCCGACGTCCACCATCTCGGCGAGCAGGATGTAGCTCCAGCCGACGCCGAAGCCGAGCCGCATCGCCTGCCATATCTCGGGCCACGAGATCGGCAGCAGCACGCGGCCCACCGCCTGGCCCTTGCTCGCGCCGAGCGTGTACGCGGTCTTCAGGTAGGTGTCGTCGACCGCGTCGACCGCGGCCACGAACAGCGGCACCATGTAGATCGAGAACGCGAGCGCCAGGAACATCACCTTCTGCAGCTCGCCGGTGCCGAACAGCGACAGCGTCAGCGGCACGAGCGTCGGGATCGGCAGGTAGGCACCGAACACCGTGAGCGGCGTGAAGGCGCCCTTCACCTTGGTGAAGGCGCCCATCAGCACCCCGAGCGGGAACGAGATCAGGACGCCGAGCGCGAAGCCCTCGACCACGCGCCAGAACGAGACCGCGAGGTTGCGGGTGAGCGCGCGGTCGAACCACAGCAGCGGGAACGACGCCACCACCTCGGCCGGCGAGGGCAGGATCGTCGGCGATATGACGCGCTCCTCGGCCGTGCCGGTCGTCACGAAGACCCACAGCGCGAGGAGCGCCAGCACCGGCAACAGCCCGAGCAACCAAGCCTTCCACGCCGGCAGCTCCTCGCGGATGCGCAGGAAGCCGGTGTGGGCGGAGGCAGGCGGCCCGGGCCTCGGAGGCGCCGGGCCGCCGGCGGGTGCCGGTGCGGCCGTCGTCACTTCGATTCCGGCGGGTAGACGGACACCTCCACGCGCCGGTTGAGGGCCTGGTTCATCGGGTCGTCCGGGTTGGCCGGCTCGTCCCAGCCCTTGCCCTCGACCGAGAACTTGTTGGGATCGAAGTTGTACTTCTTGACGAGTGCCTGCTTCACCGCCTCGGCGCGATCGCTCGAGAGCGCTTTCACGTCCTCGAAGCGCGTGCCCTTGCCCTTCATCGACGAGTCGGTGTGGCCCACCACGGCCACCACCGCGCGCTCGTACTGCCCGACGAGGCGCGCCACCTTCTCGAGCGTCGCGGCGACGCTCGGGTCGTAGAGCGTGTTGGCGATCGCCTTGCCGCTCTCGTCGTGCTGCGGCTCGAAGACGTTCGCCGAGTTGGGGTAGAAGTTGATGCGGATCGTCTGCGTCAGGATCGGCGACTCGGCCGAGATCTTCTTGTAGCTCGTGGCCGCGAAGCTGGCGCGGCTCTCGTCCTTCTGGTGCGCGAAGCTGCCGGCCTTGTCGAGCTCCTGCAGCGCGCTGAAGTCCATCACCTCGTCGAAGCGCACCGGCGTGTCGATGAGCCCGAGCTCGCGGTAGACGAAGGTGACGTTCTTCCAGCTGCGCTCGAAGTTGGCCGGGTCGTTGGCGTTCAGGAAGAAGGCCTTGTTCTCGGCGAAGTTCGTCGAGTGCGCGTCCTGCGCCATCGCGCGCACCTCGTCGGCCTGCATCCCGTAGCCCTCGGCCATCCACTGGTAGGCCTTCTCGCGCTGCGTGGCATCGGCCAGGCGGTCCATCCCGTCGAAGATCCCGGCCACCAGGCCCTTGATCACCTCGGGATGGTCCTTGGCGAAGTCGGCGCGCGCCGCCCACACGTCGGCGATCAGCTTGTTGGCCTCGGCGGTGGTGGTGAGGACACGCGTGCCCTTCACCTTCTCGGGGATGTTGTAGATGTCGGGCGCCCACGAGACGCAGGCGTCGATCGACTTGTCGGCCACGAACGCGGCCGCCGCTTCGAAGGCGGTGGCCGTGAACTTGTGCTTGACGGTGCTGGGCTGGACGCCCGCGTTCAGCAGCAGGTTGTTGATGAAGTACTGCGAGGGCGAGTTCTGCGCGTAGACCACGGTCTTGCCCTTGAGGTCGGCGACCGAGGCGATGTTGCCACGCACCACGATGCCGTCGCCGCCCGAGGACCAGTCGACCTGCTGGAAGATGCGCGGGGCGCTCCGCGAGTCCTTCATCAGGTCGGGCGCGAACAGCACCATCATGTCGAGCGTGCCCCACAGCACGTGGCTCTCGCCCGCCGCGAAGGCGTCGCGCGCCACCACCGGGTCGTCGATCAGCTTGAGGTTCACCTTGAAGCCGTACTTCTTGGCGAAGATCGAGTCGGCGCTCGGGGAGAAGCCGCCGTTGGCGGCCACGATCGGCAGCCACCCGATCCAGACGTTGAT
This sequence comes from Vicinamibacteria bacterium, assembly GCA_035283305.1. Classification (GTDB taxonomy): domain Bacteria; phylum Acidobacteriota; class Vicinamibacteria; order Fen-336; family Fen-336; genus DATBSL01. The sequence continues at coordinate 15,510 of DATEUE010000126.1, forward strand.
CGGGAAGTTGACGACCTTCTCCGTGGCGCTCCACTTGTAGGCGGAGACGCCCTTGACCGGCGGCAGCTTCTCGCCCGGGACGTACTTGTACTCGCTGACGGTGGTGATGCCCTTGGTGTCCGGCGCCTCGACCTTCTTGAACTCGTCCATGTTGACCTGGGCGCTGCCGTCGCGCCCGCCGGGGGCGAGCATGTCGCGGAAGTAGTAGGCGGCGCCGGCGATGCATGCCAGCACGAAGAGGAACAGGATCAGTTTCCCGAGTGCGGTCGGCCCGACCTTCGGCTGCTCTTCCATCGGCCTTAGCTCCGTTTCTCCCTAGTCAGCGTCCGCCCTTCGGACGGATCGCGCTCAACCCTGCTTCTCCGGTCCCATCTCGCGCGCGGGCGGGGCGGCCGGGGCCTCGGCCTCGGCCGCCTTGTCCGCGGGCACGTCGATCCCGTACGCGGCGGCGAACTCGCCGAGCGCGGCGTCGGCGAGCGCCTGCTCCTCGGCCTCCATCAGCTCCACCTTGGTGGTGTCGATCGTCGACGAAGCGACGCGCGCCCGACCCGCCGCCTTGTCGCGCCTTTCCGTCAGGTATTCCTCGACGCGGTTGAGCGTGTCGCCCGAGCCCCCGATCGAGCCGATCATGCCGGTGGCCATCTCCTGCAGCTCCGCCTGGGCCTCGAGCATCTCGGTCTCGGTCATCATCCGCTTCAGCTTCTCGATCTTGTCCTGCGCGTCGCGCACGGTGACGTCGCGGGACTTCACGAGCTTCTTGTAGGTCGCCTCGGCAGCCTCGAGCTGCCTGCGGTTCTCCTCGAGCTGCTCCTTGACGGTCTTGAGCTGGAGCGCGTACTGCCCCGCCGCGTTGCGGTTCCCGACCTTGAGGTTGGCGGCCGCCTTGGCGGCGAGGTCGCGCTCCTGCGCCTCGAGGTTCTTCACCTGGCGCAGCAGCCGCTCGCAGAAGCCCGCGTGCCCCGCCAGGTTCTCGTTGAAGCGCGCGATCTGCTGGCGCAGGTTCTCCTTCTCGGCCTCGATCAGCGCCTTGGGGTTCTGTCTCTCGAGCCCCGAGATGAACAGGCCCAGGAACCCCTTGAAGAGGTTCGCGATCCGGCTGAACATGGCAGCGTCTCCTCCGGGCGAGAAAGCCGCGCGCCCGCGTCATCCAAGAAACGTACGGGTCCCCGCCTCGCGGGGTTGCACGGAGGGGAGGCTAGCAACCAACTCGGGACGAGTCAATGGCTTGGGGGCGCACCCGCGGCCGGCTCGAACATCCCGGGCCCCGGGGCCGTACATCACTACAAGCGACCCACTCAGGAGGCTTTCTCATGGCGGCGACGGTACCGGTGTCGGGCCCGACGTTCGGCGCGAAAGAAGGCTACGTGAAGAGACCGGAGCCGCCGCTCGAGTTTGGTGGTTACGGCCTCACCGGTAGCGACCCTGCGGGACAGGGCCGCCGCGCGGTCACGTTGCCCGCCTCGGTCCTGCTGCACGCGGCCGCTGCGTTCGCGCTCGTCGTGGTTCCGCTGCTCACGACCGACGCGATCCCGGAGCCGCAATCCGGCGTGCGCGCGTTCCTGGTCGAGCCGCTGTCGGTGGCGCCGCCTCCGGCGCCCCCCGCAGCGCGCGCGGCCGCGGCGCCGCGAGTGGCGCCCAAGCCGCAGCCACAGCAGCAGGCCTTTGTGGCGCCGGTCGAGGTGCCAACCGAGATCACGCCGGAGCAGGCGCTCGACCTCGGCGGTGCCGATACGGGCTCGCCGGACGGCGTCGAGGGTGGAGTGCCGGGCGGCGTCGTGGGCGGCATCGTCGGCGGGTTGCCAGAGGCCCCGCCGCCTCCCGTGCGGCCCGTGCGAGTCGGCGGCGGCGTCCGCGAGCCGCGCCGGGTGGTCGTGGTGCCTCCCGTCTACCCCGACATCGCGGCAAAGGCCCGGCTCACGGGAATCGTGGTGATCGAAGCCACGATCAGCGAGCGCGGCCGCGTCGTGAACGTCAACCTGGTCCAGGGCGCGCCGCTCTTCACCGACGCGGCGCTCGAGGCCGTCAAGAAGTGGGTCTACACGCCTACGCTCGTCAACGGCGTCCCGACGCCGGTCATCATGACCGTCACGGTCCACTTCAGGCTCACCGGCCCCGCAGCCTGACCCGCGTCGCGCGCGGCTGTTGCAGGACGTGAGGTAGGATCCGCGGCAGCTTGCCGCTCCAGCCCGATACTCGCCTCGGACCGTATCTGGTCGTGTCGCCGGTCGGCGCGGGCGGCATGGGCGAGGTTTACCGCGCCACCGACCCAAAGCTCGGCCGCGACGTGGCGATCAAGGTGCTGCCGGCGGAGCTGGCGCAGGACCATGAGCGCCTGGCTCGTTTCGAGCGCGAGGCCAAGCTGCTGGCCTCTCTCAACCACCCGAACATCGCTCACGTCTACGGCTTCGAGAGCGCGACGCCTGCCGGCGGCTCCGCTGTGCACTTCCTGGCCATGGAGCTCGTCCCCGGCGAGGACCTCGCGGAGCGGCTCAAGCGGGGCGCGATCCCAGTCGACGAAGCGATCGCGATCGCGAAGCAGATCGCCGAAGCCCTCGAGGAAGCGCACGAGAAGGGCATCGTCCACCGCGACCTCAAACCCGCGAACGTCAAGATCACACCCGACGGCAAGGTCAAGGTCCTCGACTTCGGCCTCGCCAAGGCCTGGGAGGGCCCGGGCGCCGCGTCCTGCGACCTGTCGCAGTCTCCGACACTCGCCCACACCGGCACCGCCGCCGGCCTCATCCTCGGCACCGCCGCCTACATGTCGCCCGAGCAGGCGCGAGGCAAAGCGGTCGACAAGCGGGCCGACATCTGGGCTTTTGGCGTGGTGCTCTTCGAAGTGCTCACAGGGCGCCAGCTCTTCGCCGGCGAGACGGTGAGCGACGTGCTGGCCGGCGTGGTCAAGTCCGAGGTCGATCTCGGCGCGCTGCCCGAGGAGGCGCCGCCTGGGCTGCGCCGGCTGCTGCGCCGCTGCCTGGAGCGCAATCCGCGAAACCGCCTGCACGACATCGCCGACGCGCGGATCGCTCTCGACGAGCTGGTTGGCGGCGGTAGCGACGACAGCGGTACCGCAGCGCCGGCACGCGCGCCGGAGCCGCCGTGGCGCCGCACCCTGCCCTGGGCCGTGGGCGCCCTCGGGATCGTCGTGGGCATCGGCACTCTTGCCGTGCGCGGATTCCGCCCGGGGGCCGACCCCCGCGAGCTTCCGATCCTGCGGTTCGCAATCCCGCTCCCCGCCGACGCACCCCTGTTCGTCGAGAGCTACCCCGGCCGCTCGCTCGCGCTCTCGCCCGACGGCACGCAGATCGTCTACGCAACAGCCGCTTCGGCCGCCGACACCCGGCTCCGCCTGCGCCGGCTCGACGAGACCGAGATCCGTCCGCTTCCCGGCACGGAGAACGGCAGGGCCCCGTTCTTCTCGCCGGACGGAGAGTGGCTCGCCTACTTCGACTGGGCCGAATCGGCCGTCAAGAAGGTCTCGCCGCGCGGGGGTCGGGCGGTCACGCTCGCGCGAGGTTTCGCCAACGCCGGCTGGATGCTCGGCAGCTGGTGCGACGACGGCCACATCGTCTTCGACACCTGGAATGGCGGGCTGCGCGTTCTGAGCGGCGAGGGCGGCGAGCCACGCGTCCTGACCCAGCCGACCGACGAGTGGCACCTCGACCCGCAGCCGCTGCCCGGGCCGTGTCGCGTGCTCTTCTACACGCATCGCAGCGAGGGCCAGGCGATCGAGGCCATCTCGGCGGATGGCGGCGGGCGG
>DATEUE010000127.1:0-2350 GCA_035283305.1 Vicinamibacteria bacterium
CCGGCTCGGCGGCAGCCGGCTCGCTTCCGTTCGCCCGCTTGCCGACAGCGGCCTTGCCGGCCTTCCGCGCCGGCTTCATGCCCGGCGTGTCGAGGTCGAGCTGGGTGTTCTCGTCTCCGGTCTCGCCCTCGCTCTCGATCACGTGCAGGAAGCTGACGAGCCCCTTACGCATCAGCTCGTCACCGATCGGGCTCAGGCAACTCGTGGAGGGGCTCATGAGCTTTGTCGCGGCGATGGCCTTGTGCAGCTCCTCGGCCATGACCCGGTTGTCCCCGAGCGCGCGCGGCCTGACGACCTTCTTACCCCACGGCACCTTGGCAAGGATGTCGCTCGCGGCGTGCGAGGAGACACGACTGAACGCCGTCTGCAGGAAGCCGCGGACATCGCGGCTCTTCGACTCCCGCGCCAGGAGCATCAGCGCGCCGAGTTCGACGCCGTGGGGATGCGGCTTTATTTCGACCGCCTCCTTGGGCAGCTCGTTCGCCGCCCGCGGGAAGGACAGCGTCTCGTTGCCCGGCCGGTTGGAGTGGTCGCTGCGCTGGGATGCGGCGACGGGCCGCGTGTAATGGATCGCGGCGTGCGGGTTCGCGAGCGCCGTGTGCTCGACGTAGCGGTTGACGAAGCGCTGGCCCGTCTGCCAGTTCGCGACGATCTCGAGCTCGACCCGGGTGCCGTGCTCCTGGTGCCAGTCGGGAAGCATCTCGTCGTGCGTCACGACCGGCTCGTTCTTTCGGGTGTCGAGCTGGATGTCGAAGACGTGGGCCGGCTTGCGCTTGCCCACCCGGCTCGTGACGCGGATCGGCTTGCCGGTGGTGATCTGCCCGTACATCGCCGCCGCGGAGATCCCAATGCCTTGCTGACCACGCATTTGCCGAAGTCGATGAAACTTCGAGCCGTAGAGCAGCTTGCCGAAGATCTTCGGCACCTGGGCCTTGACGATGCCCGGGCCGTTGTCTTCCACGACCACGAGGAAGCGGCCCTCGCCTTTCGTGAGCTCCGCGTTCTGCTTCATGGCCTCGAGGCCGAGGTCGTGCACCTCGACGCGCAGCTCGGGCAGGATGCCGGCTTCCTCGCAGGCGTCGAGCGAGTTGTCGACGGCTTCCTTGATGGTGGTGAGGAGCGCCTTCGAGGGGTTGTCGAAGCCGAGCAGGTGGCGGTTCTTGGCGAAGAACTCCGAGACCGAGATTTCCCGCTGCTTCGAAGCCAGCGACTCGGCCGTCACCCGCGGCGCCTTCGCCGACACGCGCGGGGCGGGAGGGGATGCGGACTCGGGAGTGGGCTCGACAGCGGCCGGCGGCGACGGCGGTGCCTGGGTGCTTGTTGCTTTCGGGCCGCTCGCGGCGGCCCTGGGCGCCTCCGCAGCGAACAGGTCGAGCTGCGGCTTCTCGCTGCTGCGGCCCGTTTTCGCTCCGGGCTTCTGCTTGCCTTTCTGCTTCGCCACGTCCCTCCCTCGCATGACGGCGCCGCGCGGCCCCGCGGGCCCGCGCAAACGCGGCAGTCTAGCATCGCACGCTGGACGGCCACGAGAGGTCCGGTCCACGACGCGACTCGCCCGCCCGGAACGCATACGATGGCGCGCGTGAGCGGCGTGGGCGCAGCCCTGGAGCGATTCGCGGTGGCGGCCGTGTCGTGGCCGTTCCTGAGCCGGATCACGGGCCGCCTCTCGGACTTTCGATTGCCGAGATCGCTCCTGGTCCCGCTGATCCGGGCCTACGCGCGCGCCTACGGGGTCGACCTGGAGGAGGCTGCGCTACCGCCCTCGGCGTACGCGACCTTTGGCGCGTTCTTCACGCGCCGGCTGCGCGAGGGGGCCCGGCCGATCGACCCCGCGAGCGGCGTCCTCGTCTCGCCCAGCGATTCGCGGCTCCGTGCCATCGGTCGCGTGCCCGGCGACGGCCGGCTCGAGCAGGTGAAGGGCCAGACCTACGGCATCGACGCCCTCCTCGGGTCCGAGGACGATGCGGCCCGGTTCAGGGCCGGCCACTACGCGACGCTCTACCTGAGCCCGGCCATGTACCACCGCGTCCACTCGCCGGTCGACGGCGAGGTGGTCGCCTGGCGCTACGTGCCCGGGCGGCTCTTCCCGGTGAACGCCGCCGGCGTGCGCTCGGTGCCCGGGCTCTTCACGCGCAACGAGCGGGTCGTCGTGCTGCTCGAGACGGCCGCTCACGGCCCCGTGGCGATCGTGCTCGTGGGAGCCGCGAACGTGGGGCGGATCAGCCTGGCCTTCGCGGATCTCGTGACGAACCGCGGCCACGCGCCGGGCGCCTTCCGGCCGACGACCCCGATCCCGATCCGGCGCGGCGACGAGATCGGCACGTTCAACCTCGGCTCGACGGTGGTCCTGCTC